>CAYGKG010000035.1:0-26492 GCA_964350495.1 uncultured Alphaproteobacteria bacterium | reverse complement strand
GGAAGAAACAACGTCGCAGGACCGCATCGGGCAGTTCCTTCTCGTTGTTCGAGGTGATGATGACGATGGGGCGCTGCTGGGCGCGAACGGTTTCCTGGGTCTCGTAGACGTGGAACTCCATCCGGTCGAGTTCCAAGAGGAGGTCGTTGGGGAACTCGATGTCCGCCTTATCGATTTCGTCGATTAGGAGAACCGGTGGCTTCTCCGCGACGAAGGCTTCCCACAGTTTGCCCTTCTGGATGTAGTTGGCGATATCTTTGACCCGGTCGTCGCCGAGCTGAGAGTCCCGCAACCGGGCGACGGCGTCGTATTCGTAAAGTCCGTGTTGCGCCTTGGTCGTCGACTTGATGTGCCATTCGATCAAGTTCATTCCCAGGGACTGGGCGATCTCGGCCGCCAGGACGGTTTTTCCGGTGCCCGGTTCGCCCTTGATCAAAAGAGGACGCTTCAAGGTGATGGCGGCGTTCACCGCCATCAGCAAATCTTCCGTTGCGACGTAACGCTCGGTGCCTTGGAATCTCATATGCGATGCCGATACTGTGAAGCCGACACGACCCTACGTAGTCCCTCGCGAAGGTTCAAGATTTGCCGCAACCACGGAAAACCGAAGACCTGGAGAGCCTGTTGGCCGAGGTCCGGGCATGCCGATTGTGCGCGGCGAACCTACCGCTCGGACCGCGACCCGTGCTGCGGGCGTCAGCCACTGCTCGGATATTGATTGCGGGACAAGCGCCCGGAACGAAGGTGCATTACAGCGGCATCCCGTGGAACGACGCTAGCGGCAAGCGGCTCAGGCAATGGCTGGATTTGTCCGATAGCGATTTCTACGACGACACCAGGGTCGCGATCATGCCCCAGGCGTTCTGTTATCCGGGCAAGGGGCCGAATGGCGATCTGCCGCCGCCGCCGATTTGTGCGCAGACGTGGCACCCGCGCCTCAAGGCGGCGATGCCGTCTCTCGAGGTCTTCATCGTCGCCGGTCAGTACGCCCAGGCCCACCACCTTGCCGGTCGCCGAAAGAAAACGCTGACAGCGACAGTTGCTGCGTGGCGGGACTACCAGCCGCGATTCTTTCCGCTCCCGCACCCCTCGTGGCACAACAACCATTGGCTCAAAGCCAATCCGTGGTTCGAGCTCGAGCTTGTCCCCGCGATGCGCGAGAGCGTTCACTGGGTTCTGGCGCGAACATGAACGCACGTGGGTTCATCCTCGGGTTGGGGCTTGTTTTCCTGTCGGCCTGTGCGTCGCCGTATGTGCAGGCCCCGGGGCCGCTGAGGGTCGCGCCGCGTACAAGCGGTGACCCGGCGGACGGTCCTACGACCGTCCGAGTTTCGGACGGCGTCGAGCTGCCGCTTCGCATTTGGGCGCCGCCGCGCGGCGGCGACAACTTCGCCCCGCGAGCCGTCATCGTCGGCGTCCATGGCTTCAACGACTATTCCAATACGTTCGATGCGCCAGGCCGCTGGTGGGCCGGTCATGGCATCGTCACCTACGCCTACGACCAACGCGGGTTTGGCGCGGCGCCGGAGCCTGGAACGTGGGCCGGCCAGCGCCGCCTCGTTCAGGATCTGGAGGATGTCGTGGCCGCCGTCGCTGCGCGCCATCCTGGCGTTCCGTTATTCGTCCACGGCAACTCGATGGGCGGCGCTGTCGTCCTGCTGGCATTGGATCGGCGCGAACTCGGCGGCGCGCTCGACGCGATCCGCGGCGCGAGCCTTACCGCCCCTGCGGTTTGGGGCGGTAAGGCGATGAACCCGATTTACCGCGCATCGCTGTGGATGGCGGCGCATACCGCGCCATCGCGCCGTCTAACCGGGCGCGGTCTTGGCGTGCTTCCCTCCGACAACATCGAAATGCTGCGCGCGCTCGGGCGCGATCCCTTGGTCATCAAGGAAACCCGAATCGACTCGCTCTACGGACTGGTCGGCCTCATGGGGGCGGCGCAGCTATCAGCCGCGGGTGTCGGCGGCAATGTCTTGGTGATGTATGGCGCCAAGGACGCGATCATTCCGCGTCGTCCGACGGCTGCGATGGCGGCGCGAATGAACGGCAGGAGTCGGTTTGTCGTTTATCCCGGTGGCTACCATATGCTGTTGCGCGGCCTCGATGCCGAATCCGTCTGGGCGGACATCCTGGCTTGGATCGACGATCCCTCTGCGCCGCTGCCGTCGGGCGCCGAGGTCGAAGGCCATAACCTGTTTGCCGATGTGAAAGCAGATTAGGGAGAAAACCCGCGGCCCTTTTTGATGATGTCCTTACCGAATCGCCGCCGCACCTTGTCGACCGCGTCTTCCACGGCATGATCGATCGTGGCGCCGAACAGGTCGGCTGAATCGGCATCCTCCGACGGCGCTAGATCCTTGACCCCGACCCCGATCAAGCGAAATTTTTGCCGGCCGGCCTCCCGGGCGAGCAGGGGCTTGACCACGGTAAACAGGTCGGCCCCGTAGTGGGTCGGCCGTGCGAGCTTACGGCTGCGGGTGATCGATCTGAAGTCCGCGGTTTTGAGTTTCAGAGTCACGGAGCTCGCAACGAGGCTGTTTTCCTTCATTTGGCTGCCGACCCGTTCGCACAACGGCCAGAGTTTCTCCAACAACGCGGCTTCCTCGCGGATGTCGGCGTTGAACGTCGTTTCGGCGGAGATGCTGCGGCGACCCTCGCTGGTGTCGATACTGCGGTTGTCTTGGCCGATCGCGAATCGGGCCAGTCGGCTGCCGATCGTCCCATAGCGCGCCACCAACTTTCGTTCGGGAATTTCGCGGAGCTGGCCGATTCGCATAATTCCGTCGCGGTTCAGCCGACTCTCCAACGCCGGGCCTACGCCCCATAGGAGCGACACCGGCTGGTCGGTGAGAAAGGGAATGGCGTCGGCGCGTCCGACCACGCTGAAGCCGCGCGGTTTGTCGAGATCGGAGGCGATCTTGGCGAGGAATTTGTTGTAGCTCAGTCCGATCGACGCCGTGATCCCGATTTCGGTCTCGATTCGGCGAACCAAGTTGTCCAAGACGCGGGCCGGAAAGGTGCCGTGGACGGCGCGCATGCCTGAAAGGTCGAGGAAGGCTTCGTCGATCGAGATCGGCTCCACCCGTGGCGTCGTTTCCTCCATGAGGGCGCGAACGGCGCGGCCGACGTCCCGATACTTGGCCATGTTCGGTTTAACCAGAACGGCGTGTGGGCACCGCTCAAAGGCCCGGCGCATCGGCATTGCCGAGCGGACGCCATAGCGACGCGCGATGTAGCAACAAGCGGCGACGACCCCGCGCTTCTCGCCGCCAACGACGACCGGTACATCGGCAAGCGCCGGGTTGTCGCGCTTTTCGACGGTCGCATAAAAGGCGTCGCAGTCGAGATGCGCAACCGCGAGATCTTCGAGTTCGGGGTGCTCGATGATCCGCGGCGAATCGCACGCGGGACAGCGCCGCTCGACGGGTGGAGCGGGGAAGTCGCTACCGCAATCGCGGCACATAGCCGGGTTTTCCCCCACTCTTGCTAGCGGGGCTGGGGTGCGGGGGTTAGTCGCGCGGCATCGAACCGGGCGAAGTCGTTCACGGCAATAACCTCCTGCACAAGATCGATATAGGTTTCACCCTTCTCAGAATACCGCGTCAGGGTCTGGGCGAGTGCTATCGAATCGAAAGCGTCTTCGGTGCGGCGCGACCGGGCGCGCGCGTTGCGAAAATCGCGGTATGCAGGGTGGACGTTGAGGGTCAGCATGTAGCCCCAGATGGAGCGCATCAGCGACGGAAAGGCTTTGACCTTGAATGCGGGCGAGTCCACGTCATCGGGCGCAATACCGTACCCGTCCGGATCGTAGGTGCGCTGGCCGAACAGTGCGTTGCCGCTTTGGGCAAATCGCGAGGTTCCCCAGCCGCTCTCGATAGAGGCCTGCGCGAGGGCAAGCGCGGGGGGCACGATGTCCATCCGGCGGAGGAGGGTTGGGCGGTCGTCCGGCGGCGTTCCGTATCGCTTGGCGGTTGCCGTCATCCACCGGATATCGTCACCCGCAAGATCCTCGCCGGCGTCGCTGCGCTTCCACAGGGAAAGCATGCGATGTCGGTCGGCCAGAATGGCTTCGTTGAGACGAAGGATTTGAGGCAGAACAAGGAGCGTGAAAAGCTGTTTGCGGCGATCCAAATCGCCAATCGCGCCAAGATCGGCGGGCAGAGAGCGAACGTAGATGCGCGGCCAAGGTTGGGGGGCGGCGACCGCTAGATCGATCCCCGCTTTGGCAAAGCGCGCTTCGACCTCGGTAGAAGCATCGATTGTGGCGAAGTTCGTCGTTGGGATGTTGTGTATGCCTACCGGCGCGCAGGCCGAGCACCGGGTGTCCAAGTAGAGCCACGTCACCACTGCCGCCGCGGCGATCAAAAGGCCTAGTCCCGCGCTGGCAACGGTGCGCGGGTTCCGGTTGAGGATTTGGCGTGCGTTCATCGGGGGCATGTATCGGACGGTGCGCCACACGACCGGGATGGCGGAACGGAGTCCATCAAGCGCCGACCTTTTCGCGTTAGGGCTCGCGGGGCGGCCCAGGCTGTTGCCGTTCTGGTCCGGTTGATCGGACCGGAGGGCAATGGTGGGCGCGGATGGTATCGAACCAACGACCCCTACGATGTGAACGTAGTGCTCTACCACTGAGCTACGCGCCCGCCGTTCGTCGTAATAGGTTTGCCATCCGGCCAAGTCAAGGCGCAGGAAGCCGGGCGTGTGGGCAAGCCGATCCCGAGCTGACGTCTCGCATGCAACGCTGTCGGGCCACCTAAATCACTGAATCGGTTGCAAAATCCGGTAAGACTTCGTTACTTGGTGGCGCCGTGACGGTGTGGCATCGTCACCGTCGCCCAACGAAACGAACGAACCTGTCGATGGACTCCCATAAAGTCGCTGCCATTGTCCTTGCCGCCGGCAAGGGAACCCGGATGCGCTCGTCACTACCAAAGGTCATGCACCCCTTGGGTGGTCGCCCGATGATCAGCCATTTGATGCAGGCGGTCGGCGACGCCGGAATCGGACGGGTCGTCGCTGTCGTCGGCCCGGACATGCCGGCGGTCGCCGGTGCGGTCGGGGATGCGGCGATCGCGGTGCAGGACGTGGCGCTCGGTACCGGCGATGCGGCAAAGCGAGCGATTCCCGCGTTGGCTGACTTTGACGGGACCGTCCTCGTTCTGTTTGGCGCCGACCCCCTGGTTTCGGTTGAGACGCTTTCGCGCCTGATCGCCGCGCGCCAGGGCCCGAAACCGCCGGCCCTGGTGGTGTTGGGTTTTGTTCCGGACAATCCGGCCCAGTACGGACGGTTGGTCGTGGACGGCGAAAACCGGCTCGACCGTATTGTCGAATACTGGGACGCCGACGATCAAACGCGGGCCATTTCGCTCTGCAACTCCGGCGTTCTCGCCGCGGATGCCACGATCCTGTTTTCGCTCCTCGGCCGCCTCGAAAACAAGAACGTGAAACAGGAATACTACCTGACCGATGTGGTCGGGATGGCCCGGCGCGAGGGGCATGAGTGTATCGTTGTCGAAGGAAATCCGACCGAACTGATCGGAATCGACAGCCGCGCCGATCTGGCCCGGGCCGAGGCGGTGTTCCAGGACCGCGCCCGCAGCGCGGCGCTGGCCGGCGGCGCGACGATGACGGCACCGGGCACGGTCTGGTTCAGCTTCGATACGGTGATCGGTCGGGACGTGGTTATCGAACCGAATGTCTTTTTTGGCCCCGGCGTAACGGTTGCCGACGGCGTCACCATCAAAGGCTTCAGCCACCTTGAAGGATGTACCCTGGAACGGGGCGCGGTCGTTGGCCCCTTTGCGCGGCTGCGACCGGGCACGCAGGTCGGCGAAGGCGCCAAGATCGGCAACTTCGTCGAAGTAAAGAATTCGGACATCCATGCGGGGGCGAAGGTCAGCCATTTGACCTACGTGGGAGACGCGACGGTTGGTGCCCATGCCAACGTTGGCGCCGGCACAATCACGGCGAACTATGACGGGTTCAAGAAAGCGAGAACCGAAATCGGCGAGGGCGCATCGATCGGATCGAATGCAGTGCTTGTCGCACCGGTGAAGATCGGGCGGGGTGCCACGGTTGGCGCGGGCACCGTGGTCCGCGAGGATGTACCGGCCGACGCGTTGCGGGTCGCCGACACCCGGGGGATCGAGGCCACGCGCGAAGGGTGGTCGATCAAGAAGCGCGACAGCGCGAAGGGTAAGTCCTGATGTGCGGGATCGTCGGTGTCGTTGGAAGCGGCGACGTTGCCGGGCGGCTTCTTGCCGGCCTGCGGCGCCTCGAGTATCGCGGCTACGATTCGGCCGGCATTGCCACGGTCGTCAATGGGACGCTCGTACGACGCCGCGCTAAGGGAAAGATCGGAGAACTCGAAGCGCTGCTGAACCGCAATCCCTTGCCGGGCGATATCGGGATCGGCCATACGCGGTGGGCGACCCATGGCGTACCGAACGAGACCAACGCCCACCCCCACGCGACAACCAAGGTTGCGGCCGTTCACAACGGCATTATTGAGAACTTCGCTGAGCTTCGCGACGAGCTGGTCGGCGAGGGGCGCCATTTTGAAAGCGAGACCGATACCGAAGCGGTCGTCCACCTGATTTCGTCCTACCTGGACAAAGGGGACAACCCGCAGACCGCGGTAATGCGTTCGCTCAAGCGCTTGGAGGGGGCATTTTCCCTGGCGATTATCTTTGCCGACGAACACGACCTTCTGATCGGCGCGCGGCGCGGCAGCCCGCTGGCGGTCGGTTGGGGCGACGGGGAGATGTTCCTGGGGTCGGACGCGATCGCGCTCGCTTCCGAAACCAACCGAATCTCCTATCTCGAAGACGGCGACTGGGTCGAACTCACTCGGAATAGCGCGGTATTCCACGATACCGACGGTGGGATCGTCGAGCGCGACATCCGCTCGAGCGCAGCCTCCGGTGCGCTGATCGGGAAGGGGAACTACCGGCACTTCATGGAGAAGGAGATCTACGAGCAGCCCACCGTCATCGGTGAAACGCTGAACGGTTTCTTCAACCCGACCGACCGAACCATCCAGTTGCCCGATCTCGGGGTCGCACTGGAAGACGTTCCGAAGGTGACGATTGTTGCGTGCGGAACGTCGTACCTCGCCGCGTTGATCGGAAAGTTCTGGATCGAACACTACGCGCGGGTGCCTGCCGAGGTCGATATCGCCTCGGAGTTTCGCTACCGCTATGCGCCAATGCCGCTGGGCGGGTTGGCGATGTTCATTTCCCAGTCCGGTGAAACCGCGGATACCCTCGCGGCGCTCCGCTTCGCGGCGGAAGCGAAGCAGCACACGGTATCGCTGGTGAATGTGCCGGAGAGCACAATGGCGCGCGAAAGCGATGCGATCCTCATGACCAACGCAGGTCCGGAGATCGGGGTGGCGTCGACCAAGGCCTTCACGTGTCAGCTGGTCACGCTGGCGGTATTTGCCATCGCGTTGGCTCGCGCCAAAGGGACTGTTTCAAAGGCGGACGAGGCCCGCCTTTCCCATGCGATCGCCGAGGTCCCTGCGCGCGCCGTCGACGTTCTCAATCACGATGCCGCGATCCGAACACTGGCGGAGTCGATGATTCATGCCCGCAGCATTCTGTATATCGGCCGCGGC
Organism: uncultured Alphaproteobacteria bacterium; assembly: GCA_964350495.1. GTDB lineage: Bacteria > Pseudomonadota > Alphaproteobacteria > SHVP01 > SHVP01 > CALJDF01. The sequence continues at coordinate 18,871 of CAYGKG010000035.1, read as the reverse complement.
CTCTCCTATCCGATCGCCTTGGAAGGCGCGCTGAAGTTGAAAGAAATTTCTTACATCCATGCGGAGGGGTTTGCCGCCGGCGAACTCAAGCATGGACCGATCGCGCTGGTCGACGAAGACGTGCCGGTCGTCGTGATTGCGCCGAGCGACGCGCTATTCGACAAGACGATGTCGAACCTCCGCGAGGTCGCGGCGCGCGGCGGCCGTGTCGTGCTGATTACCGATGGCGAGGGGCAGCGGAGAGCCGGGAACGAACCTTGGGCGACGATTGTCCTGCCGGATGTCGACCCGTTTGTTACCCCCATTCTCTATGCCATACCGGTCCAGCTGCTGGCCTATCACGTTGCGGTGCTGAAGGGCACGGACGTGGATCAACCCCGTAACCTCGCCAAATCGGTCACCGTCGAATAGCCGCGCAGCGCCCTGGGGGTTGCGAGAGCGCGGGTGCGGCCTGATATAGTTCGTCACCCTCCATTCCCAAAGGACAGCCGTGTGAAACTCGCCGATCCCAAACTCTTTCGCCAACAAGCCTATATCGCCGGCCAATGGGCGGACGCCGACACCGGCGGAACGATCCCGGTGAACAATCCGGCAACCGACGAAACGCTGGGTACGGTACCGAAGATGGGCGCTACCGAGACGCGGCGGGCGATCGATGCCGCCGCCGCCAGTTACCCTGCATGGCGCGCCAAGACGGGTAAGGAGCGCGCGGTCATCCTGCGGCGCTGGTTCGACCTGATGATGGCGAATCAGAACGACCTAGCTATTCTCATGACGGCGGAACAAGGCAAACCGCTCGCCGAATCAAAGGGCGAGATCGCCTACGCGGCATCGTTCATCGAATGGTTTGGCGAGGAGGCCAAACGGGTCTACGGCGACACGATTCCCAGCCATGCAGCGGATAAGCGTATCGTCGTTCTGAAGGAACCGATCGGTGTCACCGCCGCGATCACACCGTGGAACTTTCCGGCGGCGATGATTACCCGTAAAGCCGGCGCGGCTTTGGCTGCGGGATGTCCGATGGTGATCAAGCCGGCGTCGCAGACGCCGTTTTCGGCGCTGGCACTGGCCGAGCTTGGTGAACGGGCGGGCATTCCTGCGGGCGTCCTCAGCGTCATCACCGGGTCAGCAGCCGAAATAGGCGGCGAAATGACGTCGAATCCGACGGTTCGCAAGTTGTCGTTTACCGGTTCGACCGAAATCGGCAAGAAGCTGATGGTCCAAAGCGCGGCGACAATGAAGAAACTGTCGTTGGAGCTTGGCGGGAATGCACCCTTCATCGTCTTCGACGACGCGGATCTCGAGGCGGCGGTCGAGGGCGCGATCGCGTCGAAATACCGCAACACCGGGCAAACCTGCGTCTGTGCCAACCGGTTGCTCGTTCAAGACAAGGTTTACGATCGATTTGCCGAAATGCTCGGCGACGCCGTCGCCAAGCTGCGTGTGGGCAACGGGCTGGAAGGCGAGACCGAGCAGGGGCCGATGATCGACCTTGCGGCGGTCGAAAAGATCGAGGAGCACATCGCCGATGCGCTCGGACAGGGCGCGCGGTTGGTGAGCGGTGGGGCGCGGCACGCGCTCGGCGGTACTTTTTTCCAACCGACGATTTTGGCCGACGTGACGCCTGCGATGCTGGTTTCCCGCGAAGAAACCTTCGGCCCCCTCGCGCCGCTCTATCGTTTCAAAACCGACGACGAAGCGATCGCAATGGCCAACGACACCGAATTCGGCTTGGCATCGTATTTTTTTAGCCGGGACATCGGGCGTATTTGGCGGGTTGCAGAGGCGCTCGAATACGGCATGGTCGGGATCAATACCGGTTTGATCTCCACCGAGGTCGCGCCGTTTGGCGGCATGAAGGAGTCCGGGTTGGGCCGCGAGGGGTCGAAGTACGGGATCGACGAATATGTCGAGACCAAGTACCTCTGCGTTGGCGGCATTGACCGGTAATGGGAAACAGTATGAGCCAGTTCGACTTCGATCTCTTTGTCATCGGTGCCGGTTCCGGTGGGGTTCGCGCCGCACGTATTGCGGCAAAGCACGGCGCCCGCGTCGCGGTGTGCGAGGACAGCCGTGTCGGCGGCACATGCGTCATCAGAGGCTGTATCCCCAAGAAGTTCATGGTCTACGCGTCGCATTTCTCCGAACATTTCGAAGATGCGGCGGACTATGGCTGGATGGTGGGGCCGCGGAGCTTCAGCTGGCCTAAGTTCATGGCGGCGAAAGACAAGGAAATCGATCGGCTCAACAAGATCTACATCCGGTTGCTCGACAATGCCGGTGCGGAACTCTTCGAAGGTAAGGGGCAGTTTGTCGATCGGCACACCATCGACGTTGGCGGCCGCAAAATCACCGCCGATAAGATTCTGATTGCCACGGGCGGCTGGCCCTTCAAGCCCGAGACCTCGGGTGCCGAGCACGCCATCACATCGAACGAATTCTTTGAGCTTAGCGAGCAACCCAAGCGCGCGATCGTGGTGGGCGGTGGCTATATTGCGGTCGAGTTCGCCGGCATTCTCAACGGACTCGGTACCGATGTCATCCAGGTCTACCGCGGCGAGCAAATCTTGAGAGGGTTTGACGCCGATGTCCGCGCCACGCTCGCCCAAGAGATGCGTAAGAAGGGTATCGATATCCGGGTCGAATCGACGATAAAGCATATCGAAAAGCTTCCCAGCGGCCTCATGGCCACGTGCGAGGATGGGACCATCCTAGAGACCGATTGTATCGTCTATGCGACCGGTCGGGCGCCCAAGACAGCGGGACTCAACTTGGAGGCGGTCGGTGTCGCGCAACGTGAAAACGGCGCGGTGATCGTCGACGACTATTCGCGAACCAACATCGATAACATCTATGCCGTGGGTGACGTGACGGACCGCGTGAACTTGACGCCCGTGGCGCTGAACGAGGGCCACTGCTTTGCCGATACGGTGTTCGGGGGGCGCGAACGGATCATGGACCATGAAAAGATTGCGTCCGCGGTGTTCAGCCAGCCCAGCGTCGCCACGGTCGGGTTGAGCGAGGAAGACGCGCGTCGGAAAGTCGGCAACGTCGATATCTACAAGTCGACATTTCGACCCTTGCTGCACACCCTCTCGGGCCGAGATGAAAAGACCTTGATGAAGATCGTGGTCGATGCCGCCACCGACAGGGTGCTGGGCGTCCACATGGTCGGCCCCGAGGCGGCCGAAATCATCCAAGGGTTGGCCGTGGCTGTGAAAATGGGGGCGACCAAGGCCGATTTCGATGCCACGGTTGGCATTCACCCGACCGCCGCTGAGGAATTCGTCACGATGCGCGAACGGTACCTCGATCCCGAGGCCCAGGCAGCCGAGTAACCGAGGCTTGGAGATCGGCTCCCCGCGGGCGTATAAGCCTAGCGTTTGGCCGCCGGCGCCACAGGATTGTTGAGACATGTCACAGGACTGGTCGATTGAGTCGTGGCGCGGACTGCAGATCGCGCAGCAACCCGACTACCGCGACCGCGCGGCGCTCGAAAAGGTCGAGGCAACGCTGCGCCGCTACCCGCCGCTTGTCTTTGCCGGCGAGGCGCGCCGCCTGACGGCGCAACTGGCCGAAGTCAGCGCTGGCAAGGCGTTTCTACTCCAGGGCGGCGACTGCGCCGAAAGCTTTGCCGAGTTTCACCCCGACAATATTCGCGACACCTTCCGCGTGCTGCTGCAAATGGCGGTGGTTCTAACGTTCGCCGGATCCGTACCGGTGGTAAAGCTCGGGCGTATTGCCGGTCAGTTCGCGAAGCCGCGCAGCGATGCCAACGAGGTGCAGGACGGCGTGACGTTGCCCAGCTACCGCGGCGATATCGTGAACGGGATTGAATTTACCGAGACGGCGCGTGAACCTGACCCGGCGCGGTGGCTCCAAGCTTACGGACAGTCGGCGAGCACGCTGAATTTGATTCGCGCGTTTTCGCATGGCGGCTATTCGTCGCTCCGCCGGGTGCACGGGTGGAATCTGGGGTTCCTTGAGAACAGCCCGCAGGGCGAGCGCTATCGCGCGCTCGCCGACCGGATATCCGAATCGCTTGATTTCATGGCGGCATGCGGTCTGACTGCTGAAACCACCGCGGCGTTGCGCGAGACGGATTTCTACACGTCCCACGAGGCGCTTCTCCTGGGCTACGAACAGGCGCTCACCCGCGTCGATTCGACCAGCGGGCGGTGGTACGACACTTCGGCCCACTTGCTTTGGATCGGTGACCGCACCCGGCAACTGGACGGCGCCCATGTCGAATTCCTCCGCGGCGTCGGCAATCCCCTGGGGTTCAAAGCGGGACCGTCGCTCAAGGCCGACGATGCGCTGCGTCTGATCGATCGGCTCAATCCGCATAACGATCCCGGACGAATAACCATCATCGCGCGAATGGGGGCGGATGCTGTCGGCGATCGTCTTCCGCCGCTGATTCGCAAGGTCACCGCCGAGGGGCGCCATGTCGTGTGGTCCTGCGATCCCATGCACGGCAACACGATCAAATCCTCGACCGGGTACAAGACCCGACGGTTCGACCGGATTCTTTCCGAGGTTCGCGACTTCTTCGCCGTTCACGAAGCCGAGGGAACCTACGCCGGCGGTGTGCATTTTGAGATGACGGGCGCGGATGTGACGGAATGCCTGGGCGGTGCCCAGGAGATCAGCGAAGAAAACCTGTCGGATCGGTATCATACGCATTGCGATCCGCGGATGAATGCCTCGCAGGCGTTGGAGCTCGCTTTCCTCGTGGCGGACATGTTGAAACATCGCAAGACCGCTACCCAAATCAAGTCGGCGGCCGAATAGGGTTTCGTCGCGGAGGCTAGAGTCATGCCGTTGTCTGCCGTCGAATCGGATGCGGCGATCGAGCGCCACACCGATCACTATTTCAACCGCACCAAGGGCGTGGTTCGCCGCTTCGGCGACAAGCGAGTTACCTACGCGGTGTTCATGCGGCGGCCGGTTCTGTTCGCACCGCGCTTGATGGTCGATGCGTTGGAGACCGTCGCGGCGCGCCGCGGCGTCCGGTACGACATCGAACTGCGTTACAAAGAGGGCGACTGGGTTGGGGCGGGCGATCCGTTGGTCTACATCTCCGGATCGCTGGTCGAATTGGTCGACCTTGAGACACTCTATTTGCAGCGCTTAGGGCCAGCGTGCGTCGCGGCCTACAACGCCTACTCGATGTGCCGCGATCTGCCCAAGGCGGCCTTTTTGGCGATGGATGCCCGGCACTGCGCTGGGGCGGAAATGGCTGAGATGATGGCCTATGCCGCCAGCGTCGGTTCCAATGCGGCTCGGAACGAAGTCGGCGCAGTGGGGTTCATCGGCAACGCCACGGACGCGACCGCGCACTATTTCGGCAACGACGGCGGGATGGGGACGATGCCGCACGCCCTCATCGGCTACGCGGGCTCAACCGTGCGCGCCGCGGAAATGTTCCACGACACGTTTCCGGGCGATGCCATGACCATCCTGGTCGACTATTACGGCCAGGAAATCACCGACGCCCTTGCGGTGTGCCGCCGCTTTCCCGACCTAGCCGCAGCCGGGTCGTTGTCGGTTCGGCTCGATACGCACGGCGGTCGCTTCGTCGAAGGACTGGACCCCCAGGCCTCCTACGCGGTTCTTGAACGCCATGTCCCCAAAAGCACCCGGCAGTATCGCTCCGAACCGGAGCTGCGCTGGCTTGTCGGCACAGGCGTCACCGCAGCGGCGATCTATTTGATGCGGGAGTCCCTCGACCAAGCGGGTTTCGGTAAAGTTTCCATTGTCGCCAGTTCCGGTTTCGGCCCCGCCAAATGCAAGGTCATGGCAAGCGTGAATGCGCCGATCGATGTGATCGGCACCGGGTCCTATTTGCCCGAGCGATGGGACGAGACCTATGCGACCGCCGACGTCATCGATTACGACGGTACCAAGTCGGTGAAGGTAGGTCGGGAATTCTTGCTGCGCCCAGCCGACTAAAGGTCGTCGAGGCGAATCAGCTGTTTGCCAATATTGCCGCCCTGCAACATCGAGATGAAGGCTGCGGGCGCGCTATCGATGCCGTCGGAGACGGTTTCGCGGTAGAGAATCTTTCCGTCGGCGAGCCAGCCGGCGATGGCCTTGCGCGCTTCGTCGGCCCGATGTTCGTAATCGTAGACGATAAATCCCTTCGTCATGGCCCGTGCGGTCATCAGAAATCCGGTCGCATCGGGCCGCAGCGGTTTTGCCGCGAGATTGTTCTGGCTGATGTTGCCGACAAGCACGATACGGGCGTTGCGCGCCAGATGATGCAGGATGGTGTGGGCGATGTCGCCGCCCACATTGTCGAAATGGACGTCGATGCGGTCCGGGCAGGTGCGGCGGAGGTCCGCCAGCAGGTCGGGGGTGGTTCGGTAGTTGATCCCGGCGTCGAAGCCGAGGTCGTCGATCATGTGGCTCAGCTTTGCGTCGCTTCCGGCGACGCCGACGACGCGACAGCCGCGGATCTTGGCGAGTTGTCCGGCCAGGGAACCCACGGCCCCGCCGGCGCCCGACACCACGACGGTTTCGCCGGGCTGCGGGTCGCAGACCTCAAGCATCGCGAAATAGGCCGTGACTCCGGGAAATCCGAGGATGCCGAGGTAGGTCGAAATCGGCGCGATCTGCGGGTCGACCTTGGTGATTCCCGGGGCATACTCCGCCCGGGCGGTGCTGCCATCGGAAATCGCATAGGTTTGCCAGCCCAGCATGCCTTCGACGAACTCACCGGCTCGGTAGTCCGGGTGGTTGGACCGCACGACCTCGCCGACCAAGCGGCCCTTGATAACGTCTCCGATCTCCAGGGTTTTGCCGTAGCCCGAGCCGGCATCCAACCGCATGCGCTGGAACGGATCGGCCGACAAATAGTGCGCGCGCACCAGAAGCTCGCCGGGTCCCGGTTCGGGCACGGGATCGTCGACGAGGCGGAAATCGCTTTCAACGGGCATGCCTGCGGGGCGTCGCGCCAGGACAACCTTTCGGTTTCGATTGGGAAGAGCCATAAACCTAGTCCGCGATCTGTACGAGAAGTTTGCCGAAATTCTTGCCTTCGAGAAGGCCGATGAATGCCGCCGGCGCGTTTTCCAATCCTTGGACGATGTCTTCCTTGTACTTTATTTCGCCATTGGCCAGCCACATCGCGAGATCCTTTAGGCCCTGCGGGTAGCGCTCGGCGTAGTCGAAAACGATGAACCCTTCGATCCGGCTGCGTGTCACCAAAATGCGGGAAAGGTTGCGCGGGCCCATCTCTTGCTTGGTGCTATTGTACTGTGAAATCTGGCCGCAAATGACGATGCGGGCGCGCTGGGCAAGGTTTTCGAATACGGCATCCGTGACTGGACCGCCAACATTGTCGAAATAGACGTTGACGCCGTCAGGGGCGGCCTCGCGGATATCCCGGCGTAGGTTGTCCGAAGTCCGATAGTTGATCGCCGCGTCGTAGCCAAGTTCGTCGACGATGTAGCGGGCCTTTTCCGTCGACCCGACCACCCCCACTGTCCGGCAGCCGAGGCGTTTCGCGATCTGGCCCACTAGCGATCCAACGGCGCCCGAAGCCGCCGAGATCACAACGGTGTCGGTGGCAATCGGCTTGCCCAGATCCAGAAGACCGAAATAGGCGGTTAAACCGGGCATCCCGAGAACGCCGAGGGCGGTCGAGATCGGTGCCAGCGATGGGTCCACGCGCCGCAACATTTTGGGTTTGGCCACCGCGTATTGCTGCCACCCCAGGAGGCCCTCGACAATCGTACCGGTCGGGAAGTCGGGTTGGTCCGAGCGCACGACCCGACCAACCACGCCGCCACCCATGACCGCGCCGATCTCGACCGGCGGTACGTAGGATTTAGCGTCGTTCATGCGTCCGCGCATATAGGGGTCGAGCGAAAGATAGAGGCTTTGGACGAGAACCTCACCGGGTCCCGGTTCGGGGATCGCTTCCGCAACAATACGGAAATCCGCCGCCGTGGGCGCGCCCGTAGGGCGCTTGGCGAGAAGTATCCTAAGGTTTGTGTCTTGCATCGCCGCCACCCTATATAGGCCGTTGTTCCCTTTGATCGACTACACTATAGGTCATACTCCGGGCGCGCTCGCGCTAGGGGTTCCTTCGCGATGACCAATCAACTCAACATATACCTCGCCCAGCTCAATCCGACGGTGGGCGACCTGCCGGGAAATGCCGACAAGCTGCTTGCCGTCGCGGCGGCGTCGCGGGAGTCCGGCGTGGACCTCGTGGTTACCAGCGAACTTTTCCTCTGCGGCTACCCGCCGGAGGATCTGGTGCGGCGCCCATCCTTCCTGGAAGAAACAGAAACGCTGGTCTCCCGGATCGCCCACGCGACCAAGGACGGCCCCGCCATTCTTCTGGGGACGCCGTGGCGCGAAAAGGGAAAAGTCTTCAATGCGGCGCTCTTGCTCGCGGACGGCGCGATCGTCGCGGCGCGCTACAAATCCGATTTGCCGAACTACGGCGTGTTCGATGAGAAACGGGTGTTTGATGCCGGCGATCTGCCTGGGCCGATCGATTTCCGCGGCGTTCGATTGGGCGTCATGGTCTGCGAGGATATGTGGAAGCCCGATGTCGCTGAATGTTTGGCCGAAACCGGGGCGGAGGTTCTTGTTGTCCTCAACGGTTCGCCGTTCGAACTCGACAAATGGGAGGAGCGTGAGGCGTTGGCGCAGGACCGGGTGCGCGAAACCGGCTTGCCGCTAGTTTACGTCAATCAGATCGGTGGCCAGGACGAGTTGGTCTTCGATGGCAGTTCCTTTGCGCTCAATGGCGATGGCACTGGCGCCGTCTTAATGCCGGCTTGGCGCGAGCAGGTCGAGCAGGTCAAGATCGAGCGAAGGAGCGGCGTCTGGCGGTTCGACGAAGGGCCGATGGAGCGTCCTCACGACCGTCTCGAGAACGTCTACCGCGCCATGGTTCTCGGGCTACGCGACTATGTGAACAAGAATGGATTTCCCGGCGTGCTGATCGGCATGTCCGGCGGGATCGATTCGGCGCTGTCGGCTGCCGTTGCCGCCGATGCGCTGGGTCCGGATCGGGTGCACTGCGTCCTCCTACCGTCCAAATACACGTCGCGCGCCAGCATCGAAGATGCCGATGAATGCTGTTCGCGCATCGGCTGTCGCCGCGATTCGATCTCGATCGAGCCGGCGGTTGCGGCCTTCGATCACATGCTCGCCGACCTCTTTGAGGGAAGAGAACCGGATGCGACGGAAGAAAACCTACAGGCGCGGGCGCGGGGCGTCGCGCTGATGGCATTAAGCAACAAGTTCGGCGCCATGGTGCTGACGACAGGAAATAAGTCGGAGATGTCAGTGGGTTATGCGACTCTCTACGGTGATATGTGCGGCGGGTACTCGGTTCTGAAGGATATCTATAAGGTCATGGTCTACGACTTGGCGCGGTGGCGAAACGCCCACGTCCCGGCGGACAGTCTGGCGACCGTGGCCAATCCGATCCCGGAAAACATCATCACCAAGGCGCCGTCGGCAGAGTTGCGGCCCGATCAAACCGACCAGGATTCGCTCCCGCCTTACGAGGATCTCGACCGGATTCTGACCGGATTGGTGGAGGAAGAACTGAGTCTTGCCGAGATCGTCGCGCTCGGATTCGAACCGGACACGGTGAAGCGGATCGCGCGATTGCTGGCTATTGCTGAGTACAAGCGCCGTCAAGCGCCCCCGGGGGTAAAGATCACGCGGCGGTCGTTCGGCCGAGACCGCCGCTACCCCATCACCAATCGCTTTACCGAACAGCTATAACTAAGGCTACGCGGGGCGCCGCTATGCCGCCCGCACGACCCAGGGAAGTCATGTCTCTCACGCTCCACAACTCCGCAACTCGGCGGAAAGAGGTATTCAAGCCGATCGACCCGGCCCATGTCGGCATCTATGCCTGCGGTCCGACGGTGTACGACCTTGCCCATGTCGGCAACGCCCGCATGATGGTGGCGTTCGACCTTATCGTTCGCGTCCTGCGCGACGCGTTTCCCAAGGTTACCTATGTCCGCAACATCACCGATGTCGACGACAAGATAAATGCGGCGGCTAGCGCCCAAGCCTTGCCGATCGATGTGGTCACCGAACGCACCACCCGGGCGATGCACGAGGACATGGGCGCACTGGGAGTCCTGCCACCCGATGTCGAACCGGCCGCGACCGATCACATTGCGCAGATGATCGCGATGATCGAGGTGCTGATCGCCCGGGATCACGCCTACACGGCAGAGGGCCACGCGCTTTTTTCAGTCGAATCAATGCCTGCCTACGGACGGTTCTCGGGCAGGGACCGCGACGCGCAGGTAGCGGGGGCCCGCGTCGATGTGGCGCCTTACAAACGCGATCCTGCGGACTTCGTGCTCTGGAAGCCGTCAAGCGCCGACCAGCCCGGATGGGACAGTCCGTGGGGGCGGGGACGGCCGGGCTGGCATATCGAGTGCTCGGCAATGAGCGAGGCCTACCTCGGGACGACGTTCGATATTCACGGCGGCGGTGCCGACCTGATCTTTCCGCATCACGAAAACGAAGTGGCGCAGAGCGTTTGCGCCCACGGCGGCGCCAACCTCGCCAACTACTGGCTCCACAACGGCATGGTGATGATCGAAGGCCAGAAGATGTCGAAGTCGCTTGGCAACTTCGTCGTGGTCCGCGATGCCCTCAAACGGTGGAAAGGCGAGGAGATCCGCTGGCTGCTGCTCTCGGCCCACTACCGCCAGCCGTTGGATTGGACCGAATCCGGGCTGCGCCAAGCGCGGGCGAACCTAGACAGGCTCTACACGGCGTTGCGCCGGGCCGACGCGGCCACGATAGTTCCGGACCCGGATGACGCTCTGGCGCAGGTGCGCGCGGCCCTGCGGGATGACTTCAACACGCCGATGGCGTTGGCCGAACTCATGGCAATTGTCGGCCGCCTCAATCGCGCGGACGATCCGGTCGAACAGGCCGCGCTGGTGGCGACGATTCGTCAAGCCGGTCTGTTGCTCGGTGTCGCGCAGGACGACCCCGAGGCGTGGTTCAAAGCGGGCGTCGATGCCGATGACAGTGGCGACATCGACGGGCTGATTGCTGCGCGCGCCGAAGCGCGGGTCCGCAAGGATTTCGCCGAGTCTGACCGAATCCGCGACGTTCTCCTGGCAAGGGGCATCGTCCTGGAAGATGGCCCCGGCGGGACATCTTGGCGCCATCAGGCCGACGATTGATGGCTGGCACCGATAAATCGCGCACGCCGCAGCTCGGGGGCCCGGCGATCGTCCTCGTCGAGCCGCAACTGGGCGAGAACATCGGGGCCGCGGCCCGCGCCATGCTTAACTTCGGGCTTGCCGAATTGCGACTGGTCAGTCCGCGCGACGGGTGGCCGAACGAGAAGGCGGTGGCTGCTGCCTCCGGCGCCGATGTCGTGATCGACGCCGCGCGCGTATACCAGACGACGGCGGCGGCGCTGGCGGATCTTCAGGTGGTGTACGCGATGACTGCGCGCCCGCGCGACCTTCGGAAAGATGTCGTTACCCCCGATCACGCGGCAACCGATATCCGCCAGCGGATCGGCGGCGGCGAACGGTGCGGGGTCTTGTTTGGGCCCGAGCGGGCCGGCCTCACCAACGACGATATTTCGTTGGCCGATGTCATCATCAATGTGCCGTCGAACCCAGGGTTCTCGTCGCTCAACCTGGCGCAGGCGGTATTGCTCTTCGGGTACGCCTTTTTTGATGCCGGCGACGACACGCCCCCGCTACAGCACAACGACGGCGACAGCACGCCGGCGACCAAGGCCGAACTCGCCCACCTTTTCGACCATCTCGAAGAGGAACTTCGCCTCAGTGGCTTCCTATACCCGCCCGAGAAAGCACCGACGATGGTCCGAAATATTCGCGCGATCTTGCAGCGTGCCCGGCTGACCGAGCAGGAGGTCAGGACTCTGCGTGGCGTGGTTTCCTCGCTGTCGTCGCCCCGGGGAACGTCGCCCACCGACCGCTAACGGTCGGGGATTGTCGCCGGATCGGATGGGCCCGGACGACGTGTCCCTTAACTATATGAAAATATTGAATTTTTATCTGCGTTTGACGCTGTGTCTGCGTTTGACACCGGGCCGGGCGTCGCTATAGTACGCGCCTTCAAAAGGCGGCTGCTTTCTGAGCGGTCGTCTTCGTGCGTGGGATTGGCAATCGCGAATGACCAAAAGACTGAAGTCCAAATACAAGATCAACCGCAGACTCGGCGAGAACCTTTGGGGTCGGCCGAAAAGCCCGGTTAACCGGCGGGAATACCCGCCCGGGCAGCATGGCCAGCGCCGGCGTAAGCCGTCCGATTACGGCATCCAGTTGATGGCCAAGCAGCGGCTCCGCGGCTACTACGGCAACATTACGGAAAAGCAGTTCCGCCGGACCTACGAAGAGGCGTCGCGCAAGCGTGGCGATACGTCCGAGACTTTGATCGGCCTGCTGGAACGCCGGTTGGATGCGGTTGTCTATCGGATGAAGTTTGTGCCGACGGTGTTTGCCGCCCGCCAGTTCGTGAATCATGGGCACGTCATGGTGAATGGGCGCCGCGTCAATATTGCGAGCTACCAGGTGCGTGAGGGCGACGTCGTTGAAGTGCGCGATCGCTCAAAGCAGCTCGGTGTTTTACTTGAAGCCGTCGAACTGACTGAACGGGATATCCCGGACTATATCGAAGTCGACCATGCCAAGATGAAGGGTACCTTCGTCCGCGTGCCGAAACTCGCCGATGTACCGTATCCTGTGATGATGGAGCCGAACCTTGTGGTCGAGTACTACTCCTCCCACTAGACCCATCGACTATCGGACGAAAAAAGGGCGCCTCAGGGCGCCCTTTTTCTTTGGCCAAATGGCCGGCGGGTTGCGTCGCTGTTAGGCGGTGACCGCGGTGGAAGCCACGCCCTGGTCCGCCAAATACTGTTGCAGTTCGCCGGTCTCGAACATCTCGCGAACAATGTCGGCGCCGCCAACAAATTCGCCTTTGACGTAGAGTTGGGGAACGGTCGGCCAATCGCTGAATTGCTTGATTCCGTCGCGTAGCGGTGGGTCCATCAAGACGTCGACGCCTTTGAATTTGACGCCGAGTTCGCTCAAGACTTGGACCACAGCGGCCGAGAAACCACACTGCGGAAAAATCGGGGTTCCCTTCATGTACAGAACCACCTGGTTCTGGTCGACCTCTTGGCGGATGCGGTCGAAAACCGGGTTGTCGCTCATCTTTATTGTCCTTTCGTTGCCGGGGGGTGTCCGGCGCATGGCGCTAATGTGCGCAATCCCCGAAAATTTTCAACCATAAGAGATTCAGGGGTATTAGTCGCTTGGCACAGCGGTCTGCAATGCCAGCGCGTGCAGAGCATCGCCCATGTTGCCGCGCAGCGCCTGATAGACCATTTGATGCTGCTGAATTCTCGTTTTACCGGCGAACTGGTGCGAGGTGACATGGGCGGCGTAATGGTCGCCGTCGCCCCGGAGATCCTCAATCTTCACGACGGCATCGGGGATGCCCTCTTTGATCAGGCGTTGGATTTCGGCAGCGTCCATAGCCATCGGTCGTCTCCTTCGTGCGTTGCGACGCGTTAGGCGTCCATATAGCCCGGCAACCAGCCATCCGCTGTGGCGCGGAGGTCGTCGAGCGTGATCGTCCCGGCGCCGCCGAGGTCGAGCGCGTTTCCGCCACTTCGACCGATCCGTGCGGCGGCAACCCCCGCTTTATGCGCTTCGTCCATGATGCGCGTGCTCGTTGCGTCATCGACGGCCACGATGTAGCGGGCTTGGTCCTCTCCGAACCACCATCCGTGATCCGCATCCGAGGGAACAGACATAGTAACGCCGATGCCACCCGCCAAGGTCATTTCGGCCACGGCAATAGCGAGACCGCCGTCGCTGACGTCGTGGCACACCCGCACCGCGCCGGACTCGATCTGTGCGCGGACGAAATCGCCGACATGCTTCTCTTGCGCAAGATCGACCGGCGGCGGGGCGCCAGCCTCAGAGTGGTTTATTTCGCGCAGGAATAGGCTCGCGCCCAGAGTCCCGGCGGTCCAGCCGATCAGGATGAGTGTCAACCCTTCGGCGTCGATCCCGATCCGTGCAATGCGATCGATATTCTCAATCAAGCCGACACCGCCGATCGACGGGGTCGGTTGAATCGCCTTGCCGTTGGTCTCGTTGTAGAGAGAGACGTTGCCTGAGACGATAGGGAAGTTGAGATCCCGCGCCGCTGCGCCAATGCCGGCGATGGCGCCGACGAACTGGCCCATCACTTCCGCCCGTTCGGGGTTGCCGAAATTCAAGCAATCGGTAATCGCGAGGGGCTTCGCGCCGGTAGCGGTCAGATTGCGCCAGCACTCCGCGACCGCCTGTTTACCACCCTCAATCGGATCGGCGACGACATAGCGCGGCGTGCAGTCGGTTGTCATTGCTAGCGCGCGCTCGGTGCCGTGAATGCGAACCACCGCAGCGTCGCCTCCCGGCCGTACAACGGTGTCGGCCATCACCATGTGGTCGTACTGCTCCCAAATCCATCTCTTGGAACAAAGATCGGGCGACCCAAGGAGGGTGAGAAGGGCCTCGCGGATGTCCTGGGCGGGCTTCACGTCGGCGGCTCGAATAGGGGGCCGTGGCGCGCTTGCTCGGTGCGGTCGGTCGTACTCCGGCGCGCTGTCGGCTAACGGTGCCACCGGCAGGTCGGCAACGACGTCACCGCCCATCTTCAGAACCATGCGGCCGCTATCGGTCAGGCGGCCGATCACGGCGAAGTCGAGCTCCCACTTATCGAAAATCGCGCGGGCGTCGTCTTCGCGCCCGGCCTTCAGCACGATCAGCATGCGTTCCTGGGATTCGGACAGCATAAGCTCGTAGGCGCTCATGCCGGACTCCCGCATCGGCACTTGATCGAGGTCGAGATCGATTCCCATGCCGCCGCGCGAGGCCATTTCGAACGACGACGAGGTCAGTCCGGCAGCCCCCATGTCCTGGATCGCGACGATCGTGTCGGTTGCCATCAGTTCAAGGCATGCCTCAAGCAGGAGTTTCTCGGTGAACGGATCGCCGACTTGCACCGTGGGACGCTTCTCGTCGGACTGATCGTCGAACTCGGCGGAGGCCATCGTTGCCCCGTGAATGCCGTCACGCCCGGTTTTCGATCCAACGTAGATTACCGGGTTCCCGACGCCCGCCGCCGCCGCGTAGAAGATGCGGTCCTTGGGCGCGATGCCGACCGTCATCGCGTTGACGAGGATGTTCCCGTCGTAGCTCGGGTGAAAGGTGCACTCGCCGCCTACTGTCGGTACGCCGATACAATTCCCGTAGCCGCCGATGCCGGCGACGACGCCAGCGACGAGGTGGCGCGTCTTGGCATGTTTGGGCGAACCGAAACGAAGCGCGTTCAGATTGGCGATCGGACGCGCACCCATTGTGAAGACGTCGCGCAGGATGCCGCCAACGCCCGTCGCTGCACCTTGGTAGGGCTCGATGTAGGACGGGTGGTTGTGGCTTTCCATCTTGAAGATCGCGGCCAGTCCGTCGCCGATATCGATGACGCCCGCATTCTCGCCAGGTCCGCAGATCACCCAGGGTGCCTCGGTGGGCAGGGTTCGGAGCCATTTCTTGGAGGATTTGTACGAGCAGTGCTCGCTCCACATGACCGAAAAGATGCCAAGCTCGGTCATGTTTGGGGTTCGCCCGAGAATCTCGACGGCCAGGGCGAACTCATTGGTCGTTAGGCCATGCTCGGCGGCCAGTTCGGCGGTGACGTTGCTGGTGTTCTGCACGGTCTAGGCGAGGGCGTTGAGGAGTGAATCGAACAGGGCCCGACCGTCGTTGCCGCCCAGCGACGGGTCGGACAGGCGTTCGGGGTGGGGCATCATGCCGAGAACG
Organism: uncultured Alphaproteobacteria bacterium; assembly: GCA_964350495.1. Classification (GTDB taxonomy): domain Bacteria; phylum Pseudomonadota; class Alphaproteobacteria; order SHVP01; family SHVP01; genus CALJDF01. The sequence continues at coordinate 3,002 of CAYGKG010000035.1, read as the reverse complement.
CGGCGCGCCGGATCGAGTATTCCGGCGATATTCGCGAGCGATCCGTTCGGATTGGACCGGTCATCCACCGCGCCCGACTGATCGCAATAGCGAAACGCCACCCGCCCTTCGTCCTCAAGCTGCCGATGTCCCGTCGGATCGATGAAATAGTTCCCGTCATGGTGCGCAATCGGGATTTTTACGACCTGTCCCTGCGTATAGCGGTTGCTGAAGACCGTGTCGTTCCGCTCGACCCGCAGGAATACGTCGCGGCACACGTAGCGCAAATGACGATTGCGCATGAGAACACCGGGCAATAGGCCGGATTCGGTCAGAATTTGGAATCCGTTGCAAACGCCCAGCACCGCGACGCCGCGGCGGGCCTGTTTGACGACCTCTTTCATGATCGGCGATCGCGCAGCCATTGCGCCCGACCGAAGATAGTCGCCGTAGGAAAACCCGCCGGGCACGGCGATCAGGTCGACCGGGGGCAGGGCGGTTTCGCGATGCCAGGTCATGGCCGGCCGCGCACCCATGCTCTGTTCGAGCGCGACCATCAGGTCGCGGTCGCAGTTCGACCCCGGAAAGACGATGACGGCGGCCTTCATGCGGCCCCGGCAGCGCGCGCGGCGGACACCAGTTTCGGCTTAATCGACAATCTCAACTCGGTAGTCTTCGATGACGGTATTGGCGAGCAGGCGCTCGCACATTTCTTTCACAGTGGCGTCGGCAGTCGCGCGATCAGCTTCGGGCAGGTCGAGTTCGATGTATTTGCCCTGCCGGACATCGTTGACGCCGCTAAAGCCGAGATTTGCCAAGGCGTTGGATATTGCCTTGCCCTGCGGGTCAAGGACGCCGGATTTCAGCGTAATGTGGACCAGGGCTCTCATCGTTTACTGCATCACCTTTGGGCCTTTGATGTCGGTCGGGCCGCTCTCGGGCAGGATGCCGAGGCGCCGGGCAACCTCCTGATAAGCTTCCGCGACGCTCCCCATGTCGCGGCGAAAGCGATCCTTGTCCATTTTTTCGTTGGTATGCAGATCCCACAACCGGCACGAGTCGGGGCTGATTTCATCGGCCAGGACCACCCGCATGTCTTCGTTGGTGTAGTGCCGGCCGAATTCGATCTTGAAGTCGATCAGACGAATCCCGACCCCGAAAAACAACCCCGAGAGGAAATCGTTGATCCGCAGCGACATTGCGACCATTTCGTCGAGTTCCTGGGGCGCGGCCCAGCCGAATGCCGTGATGTGCTCCTCGCCGACCATCGGATCGCCGAGTTCGTCGGATTTGTAGTAATACTCGATGATCGAACGGGGCAGGGACTGCCCTTCCTCGATGCCCAGTCGCTTGGACAGCGATCCGGCGGCGACGTTCCGAATCACCACTTCGATCGGGATGATCTCGACCTCTTTGATCAACTGTTCGCGCATGTTGAGGCGGCGCACGAAATGGGTCGGCACCCCGATTTCGCCGATTCGGGTCATCAAATACTCGGAAATACGGTTATTGAGGACGCCCTTGCCCGTGATCGTCCCGCGTTTTTGGTTGTTGAACGCGGTGGCGTCGTCTTTGAAGTACTGCACCAATGTGCCCGGCTCCGGGCCTTCAAAGATGACCTTTGCCTTGCCTTCATAGATCTGTCTGCGGCGGGCCATTGTCGGTCTATCCTGTGGTGAGGGGCCATCGATGGGCCCGTCGTTTTATAGGCCAAAAAATCTGGTCACCCAAGGGCCACAAGGGCTGGACGTTGGCGCACACGAAACCTATATCGGTGGTTGATTATCACCGGCCCGACGGGCTATGGACTGGCTAGCGAAATAGCCCAGCAGGGAGCGCCACCCCCATGTCATCTTCCTTCGACAAACGCGAACAAGGTCAAGAAGCCAAATACGCCCACGACCGCGAAGTTGCCTTTAAGGTGTCGGCGCGGCGGAACAAGCTCCTTGGCCTGTGGGCCGCGGAACTCATGGGGTTGGCGGGCGCCGACGCCGAAGCCTATGCCAAGCAGACCGTAATGGCCGATTTTGACGAGCCCGGCGACGACGACGTTTTCCGCAAGGTGAAAGCCGATCTCGCCGCGGCCAATGTCGATGTGTCGGACCACGATCTTCGCCGGAAAATGGACGGCCTCGTCCGGGTCGCCAGCGAGCAGATCGAAGCCGACGCCGCCAAGGGCTGATACAAGATCGTTCCGCTGCGTGTCGGGTTAGCCCGCCACGCTGAAAACCCGATCGAAGATCGTGTCGACGTGTTTGGTGTGATAGCCCAAGTCGAACGCTTGCCGCAGGTCGGTTTCGCCGATTAACGCGACCACCTCGGGGTCGGCCAGCAACAGGTCGATGAAGTCCGTCCGGTTTGCCCACACCTTCATGGCGTTGCGCTGCACCATCGTATAGGCCGCTTCGCGGCTTGCCCCCTTTTGGGTCAAGGCAAGCAGAACCCGCTGGGAGTGAACCAGCCCGCGTAGCGCGTCCAGGTTTTCGCGCATGCGCTCGGGGTGCACGACCAAGCGATCCATCAACCCGACCAAGCGGGAGAGGGCGAAGTCCAGCGTCACGGTCGCATCGGGACCGATCATGCGCTCGACCGAGGAATGCGAAATGTCTCTCTCGTGCCACAACGCCACGTTTTCGAGCGCGGGCGCGGCGTAGCTACGTACTAAGCGAGCCAGACCCGTCAGGTTCTCGCTGAGTACCGGGTTGCGCTTGTGCGGCATTGCCGACGAGCCCTTTTGCCCAACGGCAAAGTATTCCTCGGCCTCGAGAACCTCGGTGCGCTGCAAGTGACGCACCTCGGTGGCCAGGCGCTCGATGCAGGAGGCGACAACCGCAAGCGTCGAGAAGAACGCGGCGTGCCGATCGCGCGGGATCACTTGCGTCGAGACCGGCTCAACCGTCAAGCCAAGGGCCTTTGCGACGTGCGCTTCGACACGCGGATCGATATTGGCGAACGTGCCGACGGCGCCAGAGATCGCGCAGGTCGCAATCTCGGCCCGCGCGGCGACCATGCGGTCCCGACAG
>CAYGKG010000034.1:0-26555 GCA_964350495.1 uncultured Alphaproteobacteria bacterium | reverse complement strand
GCGGCGGGTTTATCCTTCGGCCCGACCGCGTCGCTCTTTGTTGCAGGTTTGCTCTTTGTCGCAGGGTTGGCGGCGGCCATGATTATTCGGCGGCCTCGTCGGTCTTGTTGCGGGCCCAGCGCTTGTCGAAGTCCCACACCTCTGGAAATCCCATGAGGGAGTGCATGTCGGCATAAACCGGCGTCGGGTTATCGATCATCGATCGTTTCTCCTTCAAATGCCGATAGGACGAATCGATCGCCGCGGCGGCCACCTTGTGCGCCGCGCCGGGGTAAATTGCAACGGCGAATCCGAGTGCCTCGAGGGCATCCGCCGGTAGTTCCGGCGTGCGACCTGCCTGTACCACGTTCATGAACAATCGCGTTTTCTTGGCCAAAGCTGCGGCGATCGCGCGGATCTCGTCGTGGCTCTCGGGACTTTCGACAAAGATCAGATCGGCGCCGGCTTCGGCGTAGGCGCCGCCGCGGCGGATCGCTTCGTCGAGGCCAAGGTGGGTGCGCGCGTCGGTGCGCGCCACGATCAGCGTATCGGGACTGCGGCGCGCCTCAAGCGCGACCTGGATCTTGAGCACCATCTCCTCAATCGGAATAACCTCGCGCCCCAATGTATGGCCGCATTTCTTGGGCGACACTTGGTCTTCGATTTGGATCCCCGATGCGCCGGCCTCTTCGTAACCGCGCACCGTGTGGGCAACGTTCAAAAGGCCGCCGTAGCCGGTATCGGCGTCCGCGATCAACGGCGTCTCGGTGCCGCTTGCGATCTGGCGCACCCGGCCAACCATATCGGTGTAAGTCGCAAGGCCAGCGTCGGCCAAGCCCAGGTGCGAGGCGACCGTCCCGTAGCCGGTCATGTACAGCGCTTGGAAGCCGAGCCGATCGGCCAAGCGCGCTGAAATCATGTCATAGACGCCGGGCGCAATGACAAACTCGCCGCGGCGTACCGCGTTGGCGAGGCGGGCACTCTTTGCATTCATCGGGGTACCTTTCTAGGCGCGACTGAACAGCCAGGGGTGACGCTCGCGAAATCCCCCTTCGAACGCCCCGATTTGGGTTTCGTGTTCCATCGTCATCCCGATGTCGTCCAAGCCCTTGAGTAACGACTGCTTGCGGAACGGTTCGATGTCGAAGGGGTGCACCGAGCCGTCGGGCGCGGTCACGGTCTGTTTCGCGAGGTCTACAGAGACGGTGGCGCCCGGTTGGTCGTGGAGCTGACCCCGGATGGCTTTCACGGCATCCTCGGGCAAGCGTACCGGCAACAGGCCGTTCTTCAATGAGTTGTTATAGAAGATATCGCCGAAGCTCGACGCCACGACGCAGCGGATACCGTAGTCCAGAAGGGCCCACGGCGCCCCCTCGCGACTCGACCCGCCACCGAAGTTGCGGTCGGCCACGATGATGTGCGCCTCCATGTAGGCCGGTTGGTTGAGCACGAAGTCCGGATTGGGCGTCCCGTCGTCCTTCAGGCGCTGATCGATGAACAGCACGTCGCCGAAGCCCTCGGCGCGGGGGCGGCGCAGGAAACGCGCCGGCAACAGTTGGTCGGTATCGATGTTGGGCCGGTCCATCGGCGCGGCCACCGCCGTCAATGTGGTGAACTTTTCCATTGTTCAGCCTTTCTCGGCAAAGGTACGCACGTCGGTAAAACGGCCCGTCAGCGCCGCCGCTGCCGCCATCGCCGGGCTCATCAGGTGGGTGCGCGCACCCTTGCCTTGGCGGCCGGGGAAATTGCGGTTTGACGTCGAGGCACAACGCTCGCCCGCCGCGACCAAGTCGCCGTTCATCCCGACGCACATCGAACAGCCGGATTCGCGCCATTCGAAGCCGGCTTTGCGGAACACATCGTCCAAGCCTTCCTTCTCGGCCTGCAGTTTCACCAGGGTCGAACCGGGTGAGATCATCGCCGGAACCTTGGCCTTGCCCTGACGCGCAACCGCCGCCGCCGCCCGCAAGTCCTCAATCCGCGAATTGGTGCACGATCCGATGAACACCCGGTCGATGGGTACATCTTCAAGCTTTGTGCCCGGTTTCAGCCCGATGTAATCCAGCGTCGCGCGCATCGCCTGACGTCGCTCGGGATCGGACTGGGCGTCCGGGTCGGGAACGGTTCCCGTGATCGGCAGCGCATCCTCGGGACTGGTACCCCAAGTCAACATGGGCGCGAAGGAGTTCGCGTCCATCGTCACCTCGCGACCGAACGTCGCATCGGCGTCGGAGGGTAGGGTGCGCCACTGATCCAGCGCCATTTCCCAATCCTTCCCCTTCGGTGCGAACGGGCGCCCTTCGAGGTAGGCGAAGGTCGTGTCGTCGGGTGCGATGATCCCGGCGCGGGCGCCGGCTTCGATCGACATATTGCACACCGTCAGGCGCTCCTCGACGGTCAACGCGCGGATCGCCGCGCCGGCATACTCCACGACATGACGGGCGGCGCCGTTGGCGCCAATTTCGGCAATGATCGATAAGATGATGTCCTTGGCGGTAACGCCAAAGGGCCGTTCGCCGTTGACGGTGACGCGCATGGCGTCGGGCTTGCGCTGCCAGGTCGTTTGCGTGGCCAGCACATGAAAGACGTCCGATGCGCCGATGCCGAAGGCCAACGCGCCCAGCGCGCCGTGCGTCGAGGTATGCGAATCGCCGCACACCATGACAAGGCCGGGTAGGGTGATGCCCTGTTCCGGTCCGACGACATGGACGATGCCTTGCCGCGAATCGCCCAGGTCGAACAGCGTGACATTGTGGTTGGCGGCGTTCTTGGTCAGCGTCTCCACGGCCCGCCGCTGTACCGGGTCGGTAATGTCCTCAAGCCGGTGGCTGGTTGTCGGAACCCCGTGGTCGGGCGTCGCAAAGGTCAGTTCGGGGCGCCGTACTTTAAGGCCGCGCTTCTCCAAAAAGTTAAACGCGTGTCCCGACCCGTCATGGGCCAGGTGGCGACCGATATAGAGCAGCGTGTAGCCGTCCTCGGTGGTGAGCACCGCATGGTCTTGCCAAATCTTTTCGAAGAGTGTCGTACCGCTCATCGAGGGTCCTTCTGTTGGGGCCATTGGGTTCAGGCCGCGGCTTTGCCGCGGATCAGCCTGCCGGGTCGCGCGCCGGTTTCCGCGCCGTTCTCTTGGACGACCTGTCCCGACACGATGGTTTTAACGTATCCCTCGGCCGTCGCCATCAGGCGTTGCGCACCCGTCGGCAGGTCGTTGACCATGAATGGCTTGGGCGCATGGAGGCGGTCGAAGTCGATGATGTTGATATCGGCTTTCTTGCCGGGCGCGAGCACGCCGCGATCGTGCAGACCGTACAGATTAGCCGTCTCCGACGTCAGTTTCTTGACCACAGCCTCAAGCGGGATGCGCGGACCGCGGGCGCGGTCGCGCGCCCAGTGGGTCATCAGGAATGTCGGCACGTTCGCGTCGCAGATGTAGCTGACATGCGCGCCGCCGTCGCCGCCGCCGATGATCGACAGCGGATGGGTAAGCTGTTCGTGCAGCGCATCGAGATTGCCCTGGCTGTAGTTCAGGCCGCAGAACATCAGATAGTTGGTGCCGTCGTTGCGCAGCATTTCGTCGTAGGCGACGGCGCGCGGATCGCGTCCCTGACGTTCGGCGATGGCCTTGACGGTTTGCGAGGTCGGCGGCTCGAAGTCGAAATCGTCGCCCATCACGTAGGTTTCGGCCCACGCGTCCTGAACCATGTCGGCAAAGGCGTCGTGGACGGGGTCCGCTTCGCCCAGGATTTTCGCCCGTACCTCGGGATCGCGGAGCCGGGCGAGTTTTTCGGCCGGCGGCAGGGTGTTGAGCGTGGCGTAGGTTGGAAAGCGGATGAATTGGTTCGGCCCTTGGAAACTGAATAACAATGTCGTCGGTCGGCCAAAGACCTGTGGGTAGACTCGGGCGCCCGCCGCCGCTGCAGCTTCGCATTCCTTCAGCATCTCGCGCCATGCGTCGGGTGCCTTGTTGTTTTGGCCGAACAGGAACGTCACCGGTACGCCGGTTTCTGCCGCGACCTTGCGCATCCACGCCATTTCTTTTGCCGGCGCAATCAGGTCGTCGCCCGAAATGCCGGCCGGGGCGAGTTCGAAAATACCGTGGCCTGCGGCGGCAATGGCGCGACCCATTGCCATCAACTCGTCCTCGCGCGCCCAGGTTCCCGGCACCGGTTCGCCGTCGACCGCGAGGTGCAGCAAGGTTCGCGAGGTCGTGAAGCCGAGCGCGCCCGCGTTGAGCGCCTCGGTAACCACTTGGGCCATAGCTTTGATATCTTCCGGCGTCGCCGGTTCGTTGCGGGCACCGCGCTCGCCCATGACGTAGGCGCGCAACGGTCCGTGGGCGATCTGACACCCGACATCGATGGCATGGGGATGCCGTTCCACAGCATCGAGATACTCGGGGAACGTCTCCCAGTCCCATTTCACACCGGCGGCCAGCGCGGCCCCGGGAATGTCCTCGACGCCCTCCATCAGACCGATCAGCCAGTCGTGGCCGTCCGGTCTCGCTGGGGCAAATCCGACCCCGCAGTTCCCCATGACCGCCGTCGTAACACCCTGCCAGAACGACGGCGTCAACAGTGGGTCCCAGGTGACCTGTCCGTCGTAGTGGGTATGGATATCGACCCAGCCCGGCGTCACCAAGAGCCCGTCGGCATCGACGGTTTGTTTCGCTGCGGCCGAGATACGCCCGATTTCGACGATCTTGCCGTCGACAACGGCAACGTCGGCGGACCGCGCGTCGGCGCCCGTCCCGTCGACGACGGTGCCGCCTTTGATAAGAAGGTCGTACATCGAGCCCCCTAGGAATTGTCCTGGTCGCGCGCTCTGGCGGCGCGACCAAAGCACGATACACTGGGCGTGCCCCGATGGGCCAGCCGCAGCCGACTCGAACGAAAATCCGATAAAGGTCCCCGATATGAGCGTTGCCGAGACCATCCGTGCGCAGCTGCGCCTGCCGCTGTTTGCGGCCCCGATGTTCCTGGTTTCCGGTCCCGACCTCGTCATCGCGGCGGCCCGCGCGGGTATTGTGGGGGCGTTTCCCACGCCCAATTGCCGCACTGTCGCCGATCTCGACGCCTGGATGGCCCGCATCGTCGATGAAACCTCAGGTTTCGGGACCGGGCAGGACGGTTCTACTAAGCTGTGGGCCGCCAACTTGATCGTCCACCGGACCAATCCGCGGCTCGCCGACGACGTGGCGCTGGTGAAGAAATACAAACCGCCCATCGTCATCACCGCGTTAGGCAGTCCGCGCGCCATCGTCGATGACGTCCACAGCTATGGCGGCATTGTCTTCGCCGACGTCAACGGATTGGACCATGCCCGCAAAGCCGCGGCTGCCGGCGTCGATGGCTTGGTCCTAGTCTGTGCGGGCGCCGGCGGTCATACCGGGCGCATCGCGCCCTTTGCCTTCGTGCCGGCGGTACGGCGCTTTTTTGACGGCATGATTATTGTGTCCGGCGCGATGACGGATGGACGCGCGGTCGCCGCGGCGCGGGCCTTGGGTGCGGACTTCGGCTATGCCGGAACGCGCTTCATCGCCAGTGCCGAAAGCATGGCGCCGGATGCCTACCGCCAGATGGTGGTCGAAGCCGGGATCGACGACCTCGTGCTGACCAGCGCCCTGACGGGCGCGCTTGCTAGCATGCTCCGCGCCAGCGTGCGCGATGCCGGTTTCGATCCAGACGAACTCGTCGAGGGTGGCACGTCCGGTTACACCTACAAAGGAACCGAAAACAAAGCTTGGAAGCATGTCTGGTCGGCCGGGCAGGGCGTCGGTGCGATCGATTCGGTCAAGACGGTTGCCGACATCGTCGATGACTTCGCTCGCGAATACGAAGCGGCGCTCGCGGCGCTGCGGACCGAGCCGCCGGCGTCCGCAAGCATGTCCTGAGGGTCGCCCCTCCACCCTTGCGGGTTGCGCTTGCTCAAGGTCACCCCCGCAAGATTTGTTAGACTAGATGGCAAATGTCGCGCGAAACGCCAGATACTCAACGATCCCCACCCCATGAGGAATGGGGCAGCAGGCTTGGATTCATTCTCGCCACCATCGGGTCGGCGGCGGGGATCGGCAACATTTGGCGCTTCTCCTATGTCGCGGGCGAAAACGGCGGTGGTGCGTTCCTCGTGGGCTATTTTGCGGCCGTCATCCTGGTCGGATTACCGCTCGTTCTGGCCGAACTTGCGATCGGCCGGGCAGCGCGGCGCGATGCCGTGGCGGCCTTCACCGTTCTCGTGCCTAAGGGCCACTGGCACCTGGTCGGCGTCGTCGGTGTGGTCGCGGCGTTTCTGATCCTGGCCTATTACGCGGTAGTCGCCGGCTGGGCGCTCAAGTATTTCGTTGGATCGGTAGACGGCTCCCTGTGGACTGCGGCGGCGGAAGGGTACGGCGGGTTCTTCGCACAGTTCATCGCCGGCACCTTCGAACCGATCTTTTGGCAAGCCGCGATGGTCTCGGTAACGGTGGCGATCGTGATGCGCGGCGTACGCGGCGGCATTGAGTTTGCCAACAAAATCCTGATGCCCCTGTTGGCGCTCTTAATCATCGTTCTGGCGGTTTGGGGTATCTTTCAACCCGGATCGCGCGCCGGTCTCGAATTTCTCTTTGCGCCGGATTGGAGCGCCCTGGCGCGGTCCGAAGTTTACCTTGCTGCGATGGGTCAGGCGTTCTTTTCGCTGGGCATCGGGATGTCGATCTTCATCACTTACGGCAGCTACCTCGGTCGGCGGGAGAACCTGGGGAGGGGCGCCGTGGTGGTCGTTGCGGGCGACACGGCAATCGCAGTGTTCGCCGGCGTCGCGATCTTCACGACCGTCTTCGCCTTCGGCCACGACCCCGCCGCCGGCCCGGAACTCGCCTTCATCACCCTGCCGCAACTCTTCCTCAGCATCCCAATCGGCAAAGTACTGGCGCCGATCTTCTTTGCCCTTCTGGTTGCCGGCGCGATTACATCGATGGTTTCAATCTTGGAAGTGCCCGTTGCCTTTATCGTACGTCGCTTGGGCATGCGGCGCGCTGTGGCCGCCCCGTTGATCGGCGCCGCCATGTTCGTGGTCGGCGTCCCGGCTTCGCTCGGGTTCGGCGTGTGGGACGGCGTGTCCTGGCAGGGTCGGGGGATCCTCGATTCGATGGACTTCGTGGCGTCGAACATCCTGCTCCCCCTGGGCGGAGTGGCCGTCGCGGTTTTCGTCGGGTGGCGTTGGCTATGGCCGCGGATCGTGCCCGAAGCCCAGATCGACGGGGCGTGGATCAACATTGTCTGGCTCTGGCTGTTGCGCTTGGCGGCACCGGCGTTGATCCTGGCCGTCATGATCAACGCGGCGACAACCCTGTAGGAGGCGCTGATGGGCCAGGACCGCAGGATCGTCGTCATGGGTGCGGCCGGTCGCGACTTTCATAATTTCAACACGCTGTTCCGCAACGATCCGTCTGTGGTCGTGGTCGCTTTCACGGCCACGCAAATCCCTGGCATTGCCGAACGCGTTTACCCCGCCGTGCTGGCGGGCCCGCGCTACCGGAACGGCATTCCGATCCGGCCCGAGTCCGCGCTCGAATCGATCTGCCGCGACGAAGGCGTGACCGATGTCGTCTTCGCGTATAGCGACGTACCCTACGCCGAGGTGATGCACGCCGCTGCGCGCAGCCAAAGCGTCGGTGCCAATTTTGTCTTGCCCAGCGCCACGGGCACGATGCTCCAGGCGCGGGTACCGGTGATTGCGGTGACGGCTGTGCGCACCGGTTGCGGCAAGTCCCAGGTCAGTCGCTGGATCGCGGCACGGCTTGCCACCCGCGGGCTTCGCGTTGCGGCGGTGCGCCACCCTATGCCCTACGGGGATCTTGCCAAACAGGCGGTCCAACGTTTCGCCAGCGCGGTCGATATGGAAGCTGCCGATTGCACGCTCGAAGAGCGCGAGGAATACGAGCCCTATGTCGAGCGCGGCATGACGGTGTTCGCCGGCGTCGATTACGCCGCCATACTTTCGCTCGCCGAAAAGGAGGGCGAAGTCATTCTGTGGGACGGCGGCAACAACGACACGCCGTTCTATCGGCCGGATTTCCACATCGTTTTGACCGACGCGCTGCGCCCCGGGCACGAGACCGCCTACTATCCGGGCGAAGTCAATCTGCGCCTCGCCGACGTCGTGGTGATCGCCAAGGCCGATAGCGCGAGAGACGAGGATGTTGCTGCCGTGCGCGGTACCGTTGAGCGCTTGCGGCCCGGCGTTCCCCTCTACCGAGGCGGATCGCCGGTTCGGTTGTCGGACCCGTCGATCGTTAATGGAAGACGGGTCTTGGTCGTCGACGACGGTCCGACGTTGACTCACGGCGGGATGCCCTACGGCGCGGGGTACGCCGCGGCAATGGCAGCCGGCGCCGCCGAGATCGTCGATCCGAGACCCCACGCCGCGGCATCGCTCCGCGACGTATTTGCCGCATACCCACATTTAGCGAACGTCTTGCCCGCTATGGGGTATGGTCCCGCCCAGGTGCGCGATTTGGCAGAAACGATCAATCGAAGCGGGGCCGAGGTCGTCGTCGCCGGTACGCCGATCGACCTTGCGCGCGATTTGAACCTAGAGATGCCGGTCGTCCGGGCGCATTACGACTTCGCCGACCTCGAATCGCCGGGGCTCGGCGACGCGGTAGACGCGTTCCTGCGCGACCGGGGCCTTGGGTGAGCGACACTCGGCCGCTCGTTGTCGCCGCGCTGGGCGGCAACGCACTATCGCCCCCGGACAAATCCTTCGATGCCGCGGAAATGACCGCATCGATCGCGGCCGCGGCCGATGCCCTGGCACCGATCGCCGGGACTCACGATTTGATCGTCACCCATGGCAACGGTCCCCAAATCGGCTATCTCTCCGAGAACGCGCCGAAAACGCCGCTCGACGTGCTCGGTGCCGAAAGCGAAGGATGGCTCGGTTACGCGATCGAGCAGGGCCTAAGCAATCGCCTGCCCGGCCGCACCACCCTGAGCGTCTTGACCCGTGTGGTCGTGGCTGCGGACGATCCGGCGTTCGCCCATCCTTCCAAACCGGTCGGTCCCGTCGTCAGTGCGGCCGAGGCAAAAGCCCTGGGCGATGCCCAGGGATGGCCGTTCGTTCCCGACCGCGGCGGCTTTCGCCGGGTCGTGCCGTCACCCCATCCGCTCGAAGTGATTGAAGCCGAGGAAATTGGGTTCCTGGTGCGCTCCGGTGCGATCGTCGTCTGCGTGGGTGGCGGCGGCATCCCCGTGGTCCGCGACGAAAAAGGATTGTTGCACGGGATCGATGCGGTAATCGACAAGGACATCGCGTCGGCGCTACTCGCCCTACAGCTTGGCGCCGACGCGCTGTTGTTGCTTACCGATGTACCCGGCGTCTATGCCGATTGGCCCAGCCGGGAGAACCTTCTGCGCGACACCACAACCGAGACCCTCGCGCCCTTGGCGCTGGCCGACGGGGCGATGGGGCCGAAAGTCGGTGCGGCCATCGGTTTCGTTAGCGGTGGTGGCCGGTTCGCCGCGATCGGCGCCCTCGATCAGGCCGCGGGTCTGTTGGCGGGCGACGAAGGCACTATTCTACGCAGCTAGGACGCGACCGGCTCGGTGTCCCGAAAGGCGGGAAGGGCTTGGAAACCTTCGTACCAGGCGGTGAGGCCGGGGCGGTTGTTGCGCCATGCCTCCTCTTTCAAGAACAGGTCCATGAACCCAAACAGGGCCGCCGTAGTCAGGTGCCCGGTACGCACCGGCTCGGCGAGATCGGTGCCAACCGCGGCCTCCAGGGCATCGAAATTGCGTGCCGCGCGCCCGCGTTCGAGGGCAAGAAACGTCGGCGACTGCTTGTCCGCCTCTTTGAGGGTCAACTCGCGAAACAGCCAGGCGACATTATCCGCCGTCGCGGTTGCGAACCCATCGAAGCCAAATGCCTGCCACCGCCCTGCGCTGGTGCCGTTGAGGGCACGCGCGCCGGCGCGCTCCTCTAGGTAGGTCGTAATCAACAGCGATTCGGAAAGGACTGCGCCGTCGTCCAGGACCAACGTCGGTACTTTTCCGGTTGGGTTGTGCGCCAGCACGGGCGCGTTCGGATCGCGCACAGTGGTTTCGATTTCTTCGATATCGCCGATTTGTCCGGTGAGCCGCGCCAACATGCGAATCTTGCGCGCAAATGGCGAACGCTGCGTGAAGTAAAGTTTCATCGGACGCTCCTGGTAAATGAGGGCTCGGTGCGCGGTTCTAGGCGATTCGCCGGGATTTCGCCAGGGCGCCGACTACCGGTTGAGGTCGCCCAGCCGCCCTGCATCGGTGGCGAGACGCCGCAGGAGCGGCGCGGGCGCCCACACCTCGCCGTGGCGGTCCTGTAACCGCAACAGCCCATCGACCAACGTGGGAACACCGACGGTGTCGGCATAGAACATCGGGCCGCCGCGATAGGCCGGGAAGCCGTAGCCGTTGAGCCAAACGATATCGATGTCGCTCGGGCGCTGGGCGATCCCTTCATCGAGCAGGCTGGCGCCTTCGTTGATCATGGCGAAGATGCAGCGCTCGACGACTTCGTCCGCGTCGATATCGCGCGGTGCGATGCCGAGTTCCTCGGATTCCGCCGCAGCGAGGTCGGCGACCAACGGATTCTCGCCCGACACCCTGCGGTCGTCGCCGTAGACATAGAATCCGATGCCGGTTTTCTGACCGAACTGTCCCTGCTCGCACAGCAGATCGGGAACCCTGGAATAGCGCGGGTCCTGCGCCCGGCCGATGCCGAAGGCCTTGCGCATGCGCCAACCGACGTCGATCCCGGCTAGGTCGCGCACCGCAAATGGCCCCATTGGCAACCCGAAGTCGTAGATCGCCTTGTCGATCTGCGTAATCGTCGCGCCCTCCTGCAACAGCCGGTTTGCTTCGCGTTGATAGACCTGGAGCATCCGGTTGCCGATGAAGCCGTGACAGACCCCCGACACCACAGGGATCTTGGCGAGTTGTTTGGCCAGCGGCATCACTGTCGCGAGCGCGCCCAGCGATGTTTTGTCGGCGCGAACCACCTCTAGCAACTTCATCACGTTGGCCGGACTGAAGAAGTGCATCCCCAGGACTCGCTCCGGATGCTTCGAAGCGGCGGCAATTTCGTTCACGTCAAGGTATGACGTATTGGTCGCCAGGATCGCGTCGGCCGCGACGACGGCGTCAAGTTTGGCAATCACGTCCTTCTTGATTGCCATTTCCTCGAACACCGCTTCGACCACGAGCCCCGCGTCGGCCAGGTCGGCGAAATCCGTAGTGGCGGCAACACGGGCAAGCCGCGTGTCGGCTGCGTCGCGCGATAAACGATTGCGCGCCACCATGCCGTCATAGGCCTTGGCAATTGCCGCCAAGGCCGCGTCGCGCGCCGCGTCGCTCACCTCCAGCAGCGCTACCGGGATGTCGGCGTCGGCAAACACCATCGCGATCCCGCGCCCCATGGTCCCGCCACCGACAACAGCGGCCCGGTCGATGGCCTGGGCCGGCGTGTCTTTCGGCAGGTCTTTGACCTTGGCGGCTTGGCGTTCGGCAAAGAACGCATACTGCAACGCCCGCGCTTCGACGGTTGCGTTGCAGGCCTCGAACAACGCGCGTTCTTTCTTCAGTCCATCGGCGAAGGACAGGGATAGGCTCGCCTCCACCGCATCGATGGCCCGGAAAGGCGCGTTGAAGCCACGGTATCGTCGCGCATGCTGTTTGCGCGCCGCGGCGATATCGTCGGGTGTGCCGGTCACCGGCGCGGCCCGCGTGGGCCGCGGTCCTTTGCCCAATTTCAAGAGGTCGGCCGCGAAGGCGACCGCCGCCGCTGTCAGCGGCTCGGCGACGATTGCATCGACGACGCCCATTGCCTGCGCCGCGCCGGCACGGAGGCGCTTGCCGCCGATAATGACATCTAACGCTGCGCTTACCCCGATCAGCCGCGGTAGACGTTGTGTCCCGCCGGCTCCTGGAATGATGCCCAGGCTGACCTCAGGGAGGCCGACCTGTGCGCTCTCCACCGCGACGCGGTAGTGGCATCCCAACGCGATTTCGAAACCACCGCCCAACGCGGTGCCGTGCAACGCGGCGACGACCGGTTTGGCGCATGTCTCCAGCCGGTCGATCACCTCGCCGAGGACCGGCCGGACGGATGGTTTCCCAAACTCCGAAATATCCGCGCCGGCGAAAAACGTGCGTCCCGCACAAGCGATGACAATGGCCTGAGCGTTCGTATCGGCTTCAGCCTCGGCGAGCGCGGCCATTAGTCCCTCCCGCACGGCGTGGCCGAGCGCATTCACCGGCGGATTGTCGGCGGTGATGATGCCGACGTTGCCGTCGCGGCGATAGGTAACCACCGGATTGCCCATGCGGAGCCTCTTTCGTTGGGGACGTCAGTGAACGGGGCGTTCTGTAGATGGGCGGCCAAGCGCGACCGCCAACAGATCGAATACCATACGGATGCGCCGGCTTGTATGCAGTTCGCGGTGGGCGGTTAGCCACATTGGCACGACAATCGGGTTGAGGTCCGGCAGTACCCGTTGCACCAGCGGTTCGGTGTCGCCGATGTCCTCGGGCATCACGCCGATCCCGACGCCGCGCTTGACCAGCGCCCATAGGACCAGATGATTCTCGGTCAGGACTGGAAAGTTCCGCTGCCCAAGGGCGAGTCCCAACGCATTGAGGGCGCCTATCAGGGCCGACGTGGCATCGAACCCGATGAACTCGGCATGTGCGAGGTCCTTGGGCGACTGTGGACCGCCCAGTCGTTGGAGGTAGCAGGGGGTCGCGTAAAGCCTAACCGAGACATCCCGAATCTTTTTCGCCACGAGATCGGGTTGTGTCGGACGGAAGCTACGCACCGCAATGTCGGCCTCCCGGCGCCGCAGATCGCTCGGCGTATTCGACGCGATCAGCTCGATCTCGATGCCCGGGGCGTCGCGGCGCAGTTGGGCGATGATCGGGGGCAACAGATAGGCCGCGGTCACTTCGCTCGCGGTAATGCACACCGACCCTTCGATGGACTGTGCCTGTCCGGTCGCCGCCAGCGACACACGACCGGCGGCGTCGCCCATGGCGCGGACGTGTTCCAGCAGATCGAGGCCGGTTGGGGTCAGGGCGAGGCCGCGTCCGACGCGGTCAAATAGCGCTACCCCCAGCTCCTGTTCGAGGGCGTCGACCTGTCGGCCCAGCGTCGGTTGAGTCATGCCGAGCGCGCGCGCTGCCGCGGACAGCGATCCCTCTTCGGCCGTGACCAAAAAGGCCCGAGCCCGGTTCCAATCGAACTTCACCGACCGCCAATCCATACGAATATGCATATCAAAAGAACAATATTAGTCAATTCCCCTACCAAGAGCGCATGGGATAAACGAGTGAACCCATTTGGAACTGAAGGAGAAAGCCATGACGACCTCGATCGACACACCGTTCCAACGGGGCTACGCCGGCATGGCAGGGGCCCTGTACCTGATCATTATTGTCTTTGGTGTCTTCAGTGAGGGGTTTGTCCGTGCCACCCTCGTTGTGCCGGGCGACGCTAGCCTCACCGCAGCCAACATTCTGGCTTCCGAGGGGATGTTCCGGCTGGGCTTCGCCGCCGATTCGATCATGGCCCTGTGTGACGTAGCGCTCGCAGTGTTGCTCTACGTCTTGCTGAGACCCCTCAATCGGACGCTCGCGCTACTCGCGATGGTATTCCGATTGATTCAGACATCGATTCTCGGCGTCAACCTACTGAATCATTATGCGGCGCTTCTGGTCTTGAACGGCGGAGTGTCGTTGGGCGCTTTCAATCCCGACCAACTCAACGCCGCTGCAATGTTGTGGTTGGACCTCCACAGCCACGGTTACGATCTCGGGCTTCTATTCTTTGGGATCAACAGCGTCGTTGTTGGCTATTTGCTGTTTAAGGCGCCGGGTGTCCCGCGGGCGCTTGGCGTCATGATGATGGCAGCAGGCGCCGTTTATTTGACGGGGAGTTACCTGCGGTTCTTAGTACCCGGCGGGGTCGAGGCTTTCGCTCCGGCCTATGTGGTGCCGCTGGTTGGGGAAAGCGCGTTTTGCCTGTGGCTTCTGTTAAGGGGCTTCGGGTTCGGCCCGCGGCGCAACCGACCGGAGTCGGTCGCGGTCGATGCTTGAGCATTGAGCCTCAATCGCTCAGTCGCGGTTCCCAGCCTTCGATGGATCGGTATTGCGGCGGTTGGGGCAGGGCATAGCCCATCGCTGCCGCAGCGTGCCGCGCGTAATAGGGGTCGAACAGGTGGGCCCGCGCCAGCACGCAGATATCGGCGCGTCCGCCGGCGAGGATCGCGTTGATATCGCCGTAGGACTGGATATTGCCCACGGTCATGGTCGGCAGATCCACATCGAGACGGATTTGATCTGCAAACGGCGTCTGATAGAGGCGACCGTATTCGGGTTGCTGGTCGGCGACGACCTGGCCGCTGGAGACGTCGACGATATCGCAGCCTAAGCGTTTCAACGCCGCCGCAAGGTGCACCGCATCCTCCGGCGTCGCGCCGCCCGGCGCCCAATCGGTGCCCGACACGCGCACCGATAGCGGCTTGTGGGCGGGCCAAACCGCACGGATCGCAGCGAAAACCTCTAGGGGATAGCGCATGCGGTTCTCGAGCGACCCGCCGTAGGCATCGGTACGCTGATTGACCAGCGGCGAGAGAAAGCTCGACAGCAAATAGCCGTGCGCCATATGCAACTCGATCATATCGAATCCGGCGGCATCGGCCATTTCGGTTGCACGAACGAAATCGTTTTTTACCAGCGCCATGTCGTCCGCCGTCATTTCCCGCGGGGTCTGATTGGCCGGTGTGTAGGGAATTCCGGACGGCGACAAAAGGCCCCAGTTGTCGCGGTCCAAGGGTTCGGTGTCGCCTTCCCAAATCAGCTTCGTCGATCCCTTCCGCCCGGCATGGCCGAGTTGCAGCGCGATCGCCGACGCGCTGTGGCGATGGACGAAGTCGGTGATCTTGCGCCACGCACCGACGTGTTCCTCTTTGTACATCCCCGCACAACCCGGCGAGATGCGGCCTTGCGGACTGACATCGGTCATCTCGGCGATGACCAACCCCGCGCCACCCACGGCGCGGCTGCCCAAATGCACCAGGTGCCAATCGTTCACGGTGCCGTCCTCGGCCGAATACATGCACATCGGCGACACCGCGATGCGGTTGGCGATCACCAGGTCACGCAGTTTGAAGGGCGTAAAGGCCGGCGGGATGTGCTTGGCGGTATCGAGATTGACGCCGCTTTGCTGCGCGGCGCGGTCGGCGAACCATTGATCGATGCCGCGCACGAAATTGGGGTCGCGCTTGCGCAGGTTTTCGTGGTTGATTCGCAAGGACCGGGTCAACAGGCTGAAGGCGAACTGCGGTGGATCGAGCCTGTCGTAGTAGCGTTCGGTTTCCTCGAACCACTTCATGCTGACGCGGGCCGCCCGTTGCAGGCTAATGACGTCGGGTCGCCGCTCGGCTTCGAACAGGGCCAAGCCTGCCGCGACCGATCCCGCCTGCGTCAACGCCTGCGACAGGGAGATCGCGTCTTCCATCGCCAGTTTGGTACCCGAGCCGATCGAGAAATGCGCGGTGTGGAGGGCGTCGCCGAGCAAAACGATATTGCCCCGCGACCAATGCCGGTTGCTGAGTTCCGGGAACGTGCGCCATTCCGACCGGTTGCTGATGAGCGATGCCCCGTCGAGTTCGCGTTCGAACAGGTTTTCACAAAATGCGACGCTTTCTTCCTCGGTGACGTGCGCTAGACCGGCCCGCTTCCAGGTTTCCTCGGTGGTCTCGACGATGATGGTGGCGTTGCCGTTGGCGTAGGTGCCCTGATCGTACTGGTAGCAATGAGCGCGCCACAGGCCGTGGTCGCTGCGCTTGAAGTAAAAATTGAAAGCGTCGAATCGTTTGTTCGCGCCCAGCCAAATGAACTTGTTGGGCCGCATCGCGATTTCCGGCTGAAAGTCGGCGGCGTATTTGGTGCGTATCGGGCTGTTGACCCCATCGCCGGCAACGATCAAGTCGAGCGGCCCGAGGTCGTCGAGCGACTCGACGCGGGTGTCGAAGCGTATGTCGATACCCAGACGGCGGGCGCGTTGCGCCAGGATTTGCAGCAGCTTCAGCCGCGCGAGACCGGCGAACCCGTGCCCGGTCGAGCGCACAACCTCACCCTTGAAGTGGATGTCGATGTCGTCCCAGTGGGTAAACTGCTGGGTGATGTCGTGCAGCGTTTCGTCGTCCGCGTCGCCGAATCCGGCCATCGTCGAATCCGAGAACACGACCCCGAACCCCCAGGTCACGTCTGCGGGGTTCTGCTCGTAAACGGTGATCTCGGCGTCCGGACGCGCTTTTTTCATCAATATGGAGAAGTAGAGCGACGCCGGGCCGCCCCCCACGCAAGCGATCTTCATGCTTTTGATCCCGCGTGATTGCGGAGCGTTTGCTGGGCGATTATCAACTTCTGGATTTCGCTGGTCCCCTCGTAGATCCGCAGCGAGCGGATTTCCCGGTACAAAACCTCGACGGGCGATCCGCTGACCACGCCCAGGCCGCCGTGGAGCTGCACCGCGCTGTCGATCACCTGCTGCGCGATTTCCGTGGCATGCAATTTGGCCATCGCCGCTTCGCGCGAAATACGGGCGCCGGTGGTGTCCTTGGTCCAGGCCGCGCGGTAGATGAGCAGCGCCGCGGCATCGATATCCACCGCCATGTCGGCGATCCGGCTTTGGGTCATTTGGTGGTCGGCGAGCGTAAGGTTGCCGATTTGGCGCGCAGTCACTCGCGCCAGGGTTTCATCCAAGGCGCGGCGCGCGAAACCGAGGGCCGCGGCGCCGACGGTCGAGCGAAACGTATCCAACGTTGCCATCGCAATCTTGAAGCCGTCGCCTTCGTCGCCGATCAGGTGGTCTGCAGGAATGCGGCAGTTCTCGAAGACAAGGCGGCCAAGCGGGTGGGGCGCGATTACCGCGATCGTTTCGGCCAGGCGCAGGCCCGGGGCATCTGTCGGCACGACGAAAGCCGAGAGCCCCTTGGGCCCCGCCGCGCCGGTGCGGGCGAAGACGGTGTACTGCGTCGCGATCCCGCCGTTTGATATCCAAGTCTTTTCGCCGTCGAGAACGTAATGGTCGCCGTCGCGTCGTGCCTGGGTCGTCATGTCCCCCGGGTTGGACCCCGCCTCGGTTTCGGAAAGGGCAAACGCGCCGATCCGGCTCCCTGCGGCGATCCCCGGCAAAAAGGTGTCTTGCTGTTCCGCCGTGCCGAAAAGCGACACCGGTGCGCTACCAAGTCCCTGCATGGCAAAGGCGAAGTCGGCGAGACCGAGGTGGCGTGCCAATATCTCCCGGATCAGACACAGGCTGCGCACATCGAGTCCCGGAAGCGCTCCGTGGGGCGCCGCGACGGCGTAGCGCAGCCAGCCGCCTTTCCCCAAAACCGCCACCAGATCGCGCGTTGCATCGGCGACCGTGGCCTCGGCGTGGGACCGTTCCTCGAAAGCCGACAAGGTCGTCCCGGCCCATTGCTCCAGCGCCTCGGCCATGTCGCGGTGTCGCTCCTCGAAGAATGGCCAGGCGAGAAATGTGCGATCGGCCATCAGTTGCCCTCGAACACCGGCGATTGTTTGGCGGCGAAGGCTTCGAAGGCCCGCGTGAAGTCGTTTGTCTGCATGCAGATGGCCTGGGCCTGCGCTTCATGTTCGATGGCTTCTCCGAGCGGCATCGACCATTCCTGATCCATCATCCGCTTGGTCATCGAATGAGCAAAGAATGGCCCTTCGGCAATTTCGCGGGCCTTGTCTTGCGCGTAGACAAGCACTGCATCGGGGGCGACGAGGTCGTTGAAGAAGCCCCAGTCGTGCGCCTGTTGGCCGGGCATCATGCGCCCCGAATAAAACAGCTCTGCGGCGCGGCCGTGGCCGATGATGCGCGGCAGCATCGCGCACGCGCCCATGTCGCATCCGGCAAGGCCCACCCGCGCGAATAGGAAGCCGACCTTGCTGCGCTCGGTGCCGTAGCGCAAGTCCGCTGCCATCGTCACGCAGGCGCCTGCGCCGGCACAAATGCCGTCGACCGCCGCGACGATGACCTGCGGACAAGCACGCATCGCTTTGATCAAATCGCCGGTCATGCGGGTAAACCGCATCAGCGCAGGCATATCCATTTTGGTCAACGGCCCAATGATCTCGTGCACGTCGCCGCCCGACGAGAAATTTCCACCGGCGCCGGTAATGACGACGGTGCGGACATCCTCGGCCGCCGACAGACCGCGAAAGGTGTCGCGCAACTCGGCGTAGCTGTCGAAGGTCAACGGGTTTTTCCGCTCCGGGCGGTTCAGCGTGATCGTGGCGACCTGGCCATCGACCTGCCAATCGAAATGCTGGGGGCGGAACGTAGCGGCGGCGAAGGTGTTCATGTCGGACGACTTTCGGCGTTGGGTGAAACGGTCTCTAGCGACTGCGCGATCGATCCTTTGAGAGTGGCAAGGAGGCCGTGCAAGCGATCGAGGTCGGGTTGGTCGGTTCCGCCCATCAGTTCGCTGATCCAGCGCCGGTGGGCCGGGTGCATCCGTTCGAATGCGCTGCGCCCTTTGCGGGTGAGGCGGACGCGTTGGACGCGTTGGTCCTGCGGCTCGGGCTTGCGCGTCGCGTGCCCCGCCGCAACGAGACGATCGACCACGCTGGTGGCGTTTCCGTTGGTCACCATCAGCCGGCGCGATAGGGCCGACATCGTCAGGCCGTCGTTCTCGCGGTAGAGCTGCGCCACCGCGTCGAACCACGGCAGCGTAACCCCGAATTCGCGCCGGAGGCGTCGGCGGATTTCTGCTTCGATCATGTTGGTGCACGACAGCAATCGAAGCCAAACGCGTAGGTCGAGCGTGTCGTCCTGTGCCGCCGCGGCTTCGTAATCCTGGGGGGGCGGGCTGATGTTCACATCACCTCGCCGCCGGCGACCGCGATGGACTGGCCGGTAATGGACGACGACGACGGCAGGGCCAGCCATAGCACCGTGGCGGCGACCTCCGGCGGGTCGATCAGGCGGCGCTGGGGGTTGGCGGCAGAGAACGCCGCGAGGGTTTCCTCTCGGCTGCGGCCCGATGCTGCCACCGCCTTGTCGATCGCCTCGGCAACCATCGGCGTGTCGGTATAGCCGGGGCATACAGCGTTGATCGTGACGCCCTTACGGGCGGTATCCAGCGCCGCGGACCGGGTTAGCCCGATCACCCCATGCTTGGCCGCGCAATAGGACGGGACGTAGGCATATCCTTTGAGGCCCGCGGTCGAAGCCATGTTGATGATCCGCCCGTACCCGGCTGCGAGCATCGCCGGCAATACCGCCTGCATGGCGATGAAGGTGCTGGTCAGGTTGAGCAGAATTGTCCGGTCCCATCCGGCGCGGGTTTCATCGAGCAGCCGGGCGCTTTCGGCGCCGCCAGCGTTGTTGACGAGGATTGTCGGTGCGCCGAGTTTGCTCGTTACTGCTGCCAGCGTGTCGGCAACTTGCTCTTCGTCGGTCGCATCCGCGCCGTAACCATGCACGGCGACACCGTGCGCCGTGGCGAGTTCCGCAGCAACGGCGCTCACCGCCTCGCCGTCCCGAGCCGTCAACGATAGGGTCGCGCCGGCATTCGCAAGCGCCGCCGCCACCGCCGCGCCGATCCCCCGGCTGGCGCCGGTGACGAGCGCGTGTTGCCCGCTCAAAGGTTTGTTCACGCGACGCGCCTTTCCCTGGTTACTATTTTAAGCCTAAAATAGTTTGTCTGGACTGGCAATCGAGTGCGCCGTGGAAATCATACAACCCGCAGGATGGGCGCGACCGCGCGGCTACAGCAACGGCATCGCCGCCGAAGGCCGGTTCTTGTTTGTCGCTGGACAGATCGGTTGGGACGCGGAACAACGGCTGGTCGGTCCGGATTTCGTCGATCAACTGCGCCAGGCGCTCCACAACATTCGCGCGGTTCTGGAAACCGCCGGCGTTGGCCCTGAATCGCTGGTGCGCCTCACCTGGTATGTCACCGACATCGCCGACTACCGCGCCCGCGTTGCCGACGTGGGTGCGGCCTACCGCGAGGTTCTGGGCAAGGTCTATCCCGTCATGGCCGTCGTCGCGGTCAGCGACTTGGTCGAACCCGGTGCGAAGATCGAGATCGAGGCGACCGCGGTTCTGCCCCGCTAGACCGCGCTGTCTAGGCCGCCGGCTTTTTCGCGACGATGAACACGGCCTTTTTCGGACTTGGCTGCCATTCCTGCTCGATGGTAAACCCCGCCTCTGTGAGACTTCGTAGAAGGTCGGCCGACGTAAGAACCCTGATCACTAAGCCAAAGAGTCGACCGATGGTCGGCGCAATCGGTTTGAGCCATTTCATCGAATCGCCCAAGCATACCGTGCTGCTCACGAAAATCCCGCCGGGCTTGAGCATTCGGTAGACCTTCGCAATGGCCGCGTTCCGGTCGGTGAGGAGATGAAGAATACTAAGGCCCAAGATCGCGTCGAAGGACTCGTCCGGTGCCTCGAATGCGTCGATGCTCGCCTGGTGGAAAGTAACGTTGGACACGCCCGCATCCGCGGCTTTGCTGCGCGCGATTTCGAGCATATTGGCGGAGAGGTCGATCGCTTGGATGTGGTTGACGTACGCCGCATGGGCGATCGCGGTCGACCCGGTGCCGCAGCCAAACTCCAACACCGCCATGTCCGGTTTCACGTAGCCGCGCGTTATTTCGAGTTTCTTCTGATAGCTCGCTTCGTCGGCAACGGGTCGGCGCGCGTAGCCTTTCGCCATACGATCCCAGAATTTCGTGCTGCGGCTCATTGTTAGGATCTTTCGCTGTACAGGTGCTGTTCGCGGTGCCGCGGCCGGTTAGGTAACCGCCGCCCGAGTCTTGAATTGCGGTGTATCCCAGGCCCGCGTTTCCATGATGTCGAACAACACATCCGCTGCTTGCCAAACATCGACATAGCGCGTGTAGAGCGGCGTAAAGCCGAAGCGCGCGATATCGGGGGCGCGAAAATCGCCGATCACGCCGCGCGCGATCAACGCCTGTATGACCGCGTAGCCGTGGGGATGACGGAACGAAACCTGCGAACCGCGGCGCGCGGCGTCGCGGGGACTGGCCAGCGCGAATCCCTGGCCGGCGCACCGCGCTTCGACCAGCTTGATGAACAAATCGCTCAGCGCCATGCTCTTCGCCCGTAACGCTGGCATGTCGACGTCCGCCCACACGTCGAGCGCAGCGTCGAGCGCGATCATCGACAGAATGGTCGGCGTGCCCGACAGCGCACGGCGGATCCCGTCCGCCGGCGTGAAGTCGTCGACGAACGAAAACGGATCGGCGTGGCCCATCCACCCGGTCAACGGTTGGTGGAAGTCGGCCTGCAGGCGTTGCGGCACATAGACGAAGGCCGGCGCCCCGGGCCCGCCGTTGAGATACTTGTAGGTACAGCCCAGGGCGAAGTCCGCGCCCGCGCCCGCGAGATCGATCGGCAGGGCGCCCACAGTGTGGCATAGGTCCCAGATCGTCAGGGCGCCTGCGCCGTGGGCGCAGGCGGTGAGGCCTGCCATATCATGTACCGCACCGGTTTTGAAATTGACGTGGGTTAGCGCCACCACCGCAACCGTCTCGTCGATAGCGGCTGCGATATCCTTGGTTGGCACGGTACGCAACGCGTATCCATCGCCCATCAGGGCAGCGACGCCTTGGGCTATGTACAGATCGGTCGGGAAGTCGCGCGCCTCCATCAGAATCGTCCGGCGATCCGGGCGCAGCCGCAGTGCGGCGACCAGCAGTTTGAAGAGGTTTACCGACGTACTGTCGGCGACCATGACCTCCTTGGCAGGAGCGCCGATCAGCGGGGCGATCTTGGCGCCCAGCGTTGCCGGCAGGTCGATCCATCCGGCGTCGTTCCAACTGCGCACCAGACCTTGGCCCCAGTCCTCGGTAACGGCGGCTTGGAGACGCCCGTCGACGGTCTTGGGCAAGGCGCCCAGCGAGTTGCCGTCGAGATAGATCACGCCGTCGGGCAACACGAACGCGTCGCGGTGGTGGGCGAGGGGGTCTGCCGCGTCGCGCGCGGCGCAGTCGTCAAGGGTCGGCGTGCTCATAGCTCTGTCCGTGCTTCCCACAACTCAGGAAAAAAGCGAATCTCCAGCGCACGTTTGAGATATCCCACGCCGCTGGTCCCACCGGTCCCACGCTTGTGGCCGATGATGCGCTCGACAGTCGTGCGGTGCCGGAACCGCCAGGTCTGGAAGGCATCTTCCAGATCGACCAGTTCCTCAGCCCATTCGTACAAGTCCCAATACTTCTCGGCGTTGCTGTAAATCTCAACCCAGGCCATCCGCACGCTGTCGTTGGAGTCGCGCGGTTCGCTCCAGTCGCGGCTCACTTCGTGCGCGTCGATCGCAAAACCTTTGCGGGCCAGCAGGCCAATGGTTTCGTCATACAGGCTCGGCGCTTCCAAAACGGCTTTCAGCGCGTCGTGCCATTCGGGTCGGTCCTTGTGCGGCGCGAGGTACTTACGGTCCTTGTTACCCATCATGAATTCGAGTGTGCGGTACTGAAACGACTGGAATCCCGAGGCCGCTCCCAGCGTGTCGCGAAACGTGAGGTAGTCGCTCGGCGTCATCGTCGCCAGGATGCCCCACGACTGGGTGAGTTGTTCCTGAATCTGGCTCACGCGCGCGGTCATTTTGAATGCCGGCCGCAGGGCATCGCTGCGAATATGCGCAACCGCCGCGCCCAATTCGTGGATCATCAACTTCATCCACAACTCACTGCACTGGTGCATGACGATGAACAGCATTTCGTCGTGCGCGCGCGATCGTAGTTTTTGTGCCGACAACAAGCGGCCGAGGTCGAGATAATCGCCGTAGGCCATACCCTTGCCGAAGTCGGTATGGAAGGCCTCGTCGGCGAGCCGTTGATGGGTAAGGTCTTTGTTTTGGGCCATTTCGCCAAATGGTTGTTGACGGAGCGAAGGGGTAACGGGACAACATACCATGGCTCAAACCGAGAAATCGCCCGGCCACGGTCACAATCGACCGGCCCAACGTCCCGTTGACGCAGCGACGGGCTTTGTCGTCCTCGACGATTTCGAGCGTTTCTCCCAGCGCGACGACGTGTTTTGCCGCTCGTCCTGGGACCCGGCCGTTGCGTCCGATAAGGTCGGTGCCTTTTACAAAGGCCACGATATGCCCTTCGCCAAGGCGCGCGGGGCCGACGGGTTCGGCCAACGCGACTATGCCCTACGCAATGCGTCCTGGCATTTGACCCACGCGTTGCGCGACCCGCGTCAGATCGGCGACGGGCGCAGCGAGGGGTTCCTCAATCTATTTTCGCTCCACGGCGATGGTTGGCCGGAGGCGTTCCCTTACGAAAACCCGGATGAGGCATCGCGTGACGTCAAACGCGTGGCCAAGGTTTTCGGCGCGGACGTCGTTGGCGTCTGCGCCAACGACGAACGGTGGGTTTATGCCGAACGGTTTGATTCGAAGACCAAAGATAGTGCGCCGAGCGAACTGCCCGACGACCTGCCCTGGGTGATCGTCATCGCCACGGCGATGGACCGCGACCTGATCCGCACCGTGCCGTCTGCGTTGTCGGGCGTCGCGACGGGCGCTGGCTATATGAACGACGCCGCGACGCTGGTGACACTGGCACAGTTCATCCGCAACCTCGGCTACCGCGCCTATGCCAGCATGAACGATACCGCGATGGCGATTCCGATGGCCGCCCAGGCCGGGCTAGGCGAGGTCGGCCGTCACAGCCTGCTGATCACCGAAGAATTCGGTCCGCGCGTCCGGCTGGGCAAGGTGTTTACCGACATGCCGCTCGTCGCCGACGCGCCCAAGAATTTCGGCGTGCGCGCCTTTTGCGACATCTGCAATGCCTGCGCGGCAGCCTGTCCGCCCAAGGCGATCGCGTCCGGTCCGCCCAGCGCCGTGCGCCACAACCGCTCCAACCTCAAGGGCGTGGTCAAGTGGTCGACCGACGCCGAAAAGTGTTTCGGGTTCTGGGCGGCGCAGAACAGCGACTGTTCGATTTGCGTCCGGGTCTGTCCCTACAACCGCGACTATACCAAGTGGTGGCACCGCGCCTGGCGTCGGCTGGCGGGCACGCGCTTGCGCGCGATCGCGTTGCGCCTCGACCGCGGGCTGGCGCCCGGCCGCCGCCGCGCCAGTTGGTGGTGGGGACGGGACTAAGGTCGCGTTCTCCACACGTTTTTCTCGACGCGTGGTACTGTCGGTCATGGCCAATGATTGCTCTTCCCGAGGAGGTCGCGCTCGCGCGACCGTCCCGAAGGACGTTACCCCGGCGACGCCAAACCAAGGTCCGCCAACGCGGCCCGCGCTTCGTCGACCCCGACGGTGCGGTACCCGCGGATCCCCATGGCGCAAGCCGCAGCGACATTCGATACCGCATCGTCGAGAAAAACGATCTCCTCGGGGCGGACACCAAGCCGCGCAATGACATGATCGAACGCCGCACGGTCCGGCTTGACGTGGCCGATTTCGTGCGAAGAAAAGGCATGGTCGAAGAGCTCACGAATGCGCGCGTGGTCCTTTTGCGTGTACCAGTGGATGGCGTTGGAATTGCTGAAGCAGGCGGTCGTCGTGCGAGCGCCGACCTCGTCGACAAGCGCTTCGGCACCCGGTGACAACCCCCGCGGCCAGCGGCTGAACGCGTCGATAAAGGCCTCCACGGTGAGGTCGAGGTTGTGCTCGGCAATGATCGCCGCCGCGAAGACCGCCGCGGTGCATTGACCGCGCTCGAACTGCTTTACGGCGGGCGAGGCGAGCCAGTGTTCGACAACAGCCGCAGGGTCGCGTTCGCCGAGCCATTCGGCGAGGACGCGGTATCCGGCAACCTCCACCAGCACGTTCCCGAGGTCGAACAAAACGACCGTCACTACTCGGCAGCCGCCTTCGTTGTGTCGCGGGGGGCACTGCCGATCGTGTCCTTGAGCAGCGCCGCGAACTTCCCGTCGTCGGCATCGGACAACGCTTGGCGGCGGAGTTTCTTCAGTTGTATCGCGGCATCTGCGGGCGGTGTTCCTACCAGCCACGGTGCAACGACCGCGCGCATCACTTCGGTATACTTGCCGACGCCGCGTGACCGTGTCTCGCCGTACCCCTTGCGCAGGCGCGGCAGTTCGGCGATTTCGCGGGACAGGGCGGCGTCAATCGGAAGCGCCGTCATCAGCGCGCCGAGCCACGCGTCGATGTCGGCATTCTCCTCGGCAAAGCGTAGTGTGCGCGGGCGCCACCAGCGCAACCGCGCTAGAACGAACAGGGCGAGATAGCCCAGCACCGTATCCGAGCGAATGCGCAGGCCGACGTTCATCGTCCTGCCACCCCGTTCGCCCCACGCGCGCAACCGTTTGCCCAGCCCGGGCGGCAGCATGTCGGCCCATTCCGGGATGCCCGGTTTAAGGAACTCGGTCACGCGCACGACCTGGCCCGGTTTGGCGCCGACGTCTTGCATCAGCTGATCGCGCCGCGCGCCGCTCGACTTGACCTCCGCTACCCGAATGATGTCTTCAAAGCTCATCCACACCGCCAGGTGCCGTGCCGCATCGACGGTGACGGTGCCCGTTGGAACTCCGGCCCGTTGCTCCGCTGCGGCAAGGTCGGCGGCGCGGGCGATCCAGCGTTCCGCATAGGCCATGTTTTGAAACCGCGCCAGCCGGGGCAGCGCTTCGTGGGCGACCGCATGGAGCGCGGCGGGGAGCATGCTATTGGCTTGTTCGGTCAGGCGCGAGGGTTGGGTTGTCGCGCGTTTGTCGGATACAGCGGTGATCTTTGGCGGTTCGCGCACCGCAGCGAGACCGATCTCGAAGCCTTTCAGGTTCTCGGCGACGGCTTTGCCGGCGGCGCGCACCGCACCGCGAAACACGTCCTCGCCGAAGGGCAGCACACCGGCGCCCGCGATCATGCCGAGCAGCACCGCATTGAGCGATACGTTCTTTTCGCGGGTCAGCGCGTTGAT
Source organism: uncultured Alphaproteobacteria bacterium (assembly GCA_964350495.1). GTDB lineage: Bacteria > Pseudomonadota > Alphaproteobacteria > SHVP01 > SHVP01 > CALJDF01. The sequence continues at coordinate 618 of CAYGKG010000034.1, read as the reverse complement.
GTCGAACAGGATGGGTTGCTTCGCGAGTTCGTTCGCGGCCGCCACGATCCGATCCGAATCATAACGACCGTCCGCCGGGACGCTCTTTTCCGCGATGGCGAAGATGCGGTGCGTCGAGGCAATGAGTGTGGTGCGGTCCGGCGTCACGAATCCGCGCTCCATCGCGCGGCCCGCCTCCAGGATCTCCGTCGCGACGACAAGGTCCAGGGTGCCGGGGTTGGGGAACAGCGCGAACACCGGTTGCTTGCCACCAAGGTCGGTGCGTTTTGTCGGCAGGATTTCAAGATAGTATGTGGTCGCGCCGGTGCGTTGGGCGACACCCGGTACCGATGTACGTTGCACCGGATAGCCTTCGGCGGTTGCAGCCTCGGTCAGCCAGTCGGCCAACACGCCGCCGCCTTCGCCGCCGAGCGCGCCGATCAGCAAACAAATAGGGCGATGGACCTGTTCGCCCACGGGCTACTCGGCGGGCGCAGGCGCGGGTCGCTCGGCGCCGACGCGTTGCAACGCACCGATAACTGTACCGCGCATGCCGAACAACGCCCGGTCCAGGAATGTCGGGTTGTGGACGATCTCCGCCTTGTAGAACGACGGGCACAGCACGGCGGCATGGGCGAC
>CAYGKG010000033.1:0-28453 GCA_964350495.1 uncultured Alphaproteobacteria bacterium | reverse complement strand
CGCCGCTCCCCCGGACCGGCTCCGCCCCCCAGCGCCTCGCGATCACCGTCAATCCGACCGCATCGGCCTCGGGCCTCGACCTCACCGGCACGGTTACCGCGCTCAAGGTCGCCACCGTGATCGCCGAAGCGAACGACCCGTCGGGCTATGCGATCAGCGTCTCGTCGCTGAACCAGACCGGCGGCGACTGCGGCGCAGCCAACGGCCCGTGCTTCCATAGCGCGACCGCCACCACCAACGACGATCTGTCGTTCAGCCTGTTGCGCAACGCCGTTGCGGTCAGCTTCTCCGGCGCGTCCGGCAGCTTTGTCTCGACGACGGCCCGCTCGGTTGTGGGCGGCGACAACTACGACGCCAAGATCACCTATGACGGCACCGCCGCCAACCTCGATCAGGCGACCGATTACTCCGAGACCCTGACCTTCACGATCGCCGCGAACTAAACAGCGCTGCGTATACGGACCAAGAAAACCGCCGGTCGCGTTTCGCGCCGGCGGTTTTTTGTTGCCCGGTCGCGCGGTGTCTAGGACGACCGTCTAAAGCGCGGGGTCGGCCGTAGCCGGTTGTCGAATGGAGCGGAGATTCTCGACAGCGAACCGTAACTCGTTGCGGATGTATTCGGCGCGCCGGTGCGGACCGCCAGCCTCGGCATTGGGAAAACGATCCGCCCAACCGTCGAGGCACGCCGAGAGGCCGCACAGCAATCCGCCGAGCTGGGCGTGGTTGGCCAAAATCATCTGCTTCACGGCATAGAAGTTTTCGGCGCTGACTGCGCTCCACATGCTGCGAGTGCCCTCGTCGAACAGGCGGAAGCGCTGATCGACGACGGTTTCGACCTGCGCCACGACCCGGACCAGCCGGTTACAGGCGGCGACGAACTCCCGGTCTTGCCCCAGTTGGCGGTGGCCGGCGAGTTCGCCCAGACTGGTTTTCAGTGCCGTCGACACCGGCCGCAACTGGTCGGCGCACTGACGAAAATAGGACACCGACAAATAGGTCTCGCCGTAGTCCTGCAAGAACAACGGGATCTCGCCCAGCGACACCCCGAGTTTCTTGGCCAGCAGCCCGAGTTTTTGCCGGGCCCGGCCGGTGTCTTGGGCGCGGAACAACGCGACGACGTCGCCCAGCCCGCCGATCTCGTCGCCCGCGCCGTAAACCTGAAGAATGAGGGGCCGGGTAAACGCCGTCATGTAGGCATCGAGCTCGCGTTGCTTGGTGGGCGACAGGCGCAGGTCGCGCGCATCGTTCACCGGCACGTCGATCTGCCGCAGCACGATCCGGAGGCTGTAGATATCGTAGCTCGCCAATTGCTCCAATTTGCCGAGGGTTTCCATGTCGCTTGGGGCGATTTGCGGGAAGGCGGTGGGCAACTGGTTGACCGGCATTTGCCCGCTGCCCGCCTTTTTGTCCTTGAACAGCTCGACGACGCTTTCGTAGCGCGCGTTCTTGATCATCCGCGCGCGGCGCAAGCCGGTGGTGGCGAGAGGGATCATCGCCAGGGGGAGCGTTTTCAAGGAATCGCGGTCGACGTCGTCGATGGTGGGAGGGGCCTTGACGGTCATCGTTCGATTTTGTCTCAAATCCCAGCCGCCTGCTATGGGTCGCCCCGGTTGTATCGGCGGCGCGCTTGGGCGGCGTGCTTGACGCCCGGGGCGCCCGCCGGTCTCAATGGCCGAACGCTTTTCCACCGGCCCCACGGAGACCCCATGCTGATCGTGTTGTTCGCCCCGCCCGGACCCGCCGAGGACTGGCTGGCGGCGCTGCAGGCGGCACTGCCGGACGATACGATCGTCGCCGGCGATGTCGCGTTCGACCCCGCCGCGGTTGCGGTCGCGGTCGGCGGGCGCCTGCCGCCCGAGCGCCTGCGCTCCTTTCCCAACCTGCGGCTGATCGTCAGTCTGCTGGCGGGCGTCGATCGCCTGCTGACGGCGGACTTGCCCGATGTGCCGATCGTGCGCGCGGGCAACCCGGCCGGCGACGCGATGATGAGCGAAATGGCGCTGCTGCACGTGCTGCGCCATCACCGCGAATTGCCCCGGCTGGCCGACGCCCAACGGCGCGCGGTGTGGGATAACCAACGCCCGGTGCGGGCCGCCGACCGCCGCGTCGGCGTGTTGGGTCTGGGCGTCATCGGGGCGGCGGCGGCGACCGCCCTGGCCCGCCACGGGTTTCAGGTCATCGGCTGGTCGCGGACGGCGAAGGCGATTCCCGGCGTGGACTGCCGCCACGGGGCGGACGGGTTCGCCGCAGTGCTGGGATCATCGTCGATCGTCGTCAACCTGCTCGCGTTGACCGACACGACCGAAAACATTTTGGATGCCGCCGCCTTTGCCGCCATGCCCACGGGCGCGGCGGTGATCAATCTGGGGCGCGGCCAGCATGTGGTCGACGAGGACCTGTTGGCCGCGCTGGAGTCGGGCCATCTCGCGGCGGCGACCCTGGATGTGTTCCGCACCGAACCGTTGCCGCCCGATCACCCCTACTGGCGACATCCACGGGTAACTGTGACGCCGCACGTTTCGCGCGCGCTATATCCCGAAGACTTCGCGCCCCAGGTCGCCGCGCAGGTGCACCGGTTGCAAACGGGGGCGCCGCCGCTCCAGGCGGTCGATCGCGACCGCGGCTACTGAGCTGGACGGGCGAGGGTTAATCCAGGGCCACAGTTTCGCGGAACTCGGGCACGCGGGCCGACCAACCGAGCTCTTCTTCGATGCGGTGACGCAGTGTATCCGAAGCCGCCGGTTCACCGTGGACCACGAAGGTTTCGCGCGGCGGCGTCTCGAAATGGCCGAGCCAGGCCATGACCTCGTTGGCGTCGGCGTGAGCGGACAGCATTTGCAATTGGACGACCTCGGCGCGGATCGGCACATAGGCGCCGTGGATCTTGACGCTGTCGGCGCCGTCGACGAACGACGCGCCGCGCGTCCCGCCGGCCTGGAACCCGGCAAACACAATCGTGTTGTGCGGATCGGGTGCGAAGTGATTGAGGTGATGCAGGACGCGGCCGCCGGTGGCCATGCCGCTGGCCGAAATGATCACCTTGGGCAGCGGCGATTGATCGAGCGCCTTCGATTCTTCGGGGCTGTTGACGTAGCGCGCGACGTGACAGGCCTTGCGCGCTTGCGTCGCCGTCAGACGATGCGCGTCGGTGTGGGTGCAAAAGACGTCGCTGGCGTCGATCGCCATCGGGCTGTCGAGGAAGATCGGCAAATCCGGAATCCGTGCCTGCGCCTTGAGCCGTTCGAGGTGATAGAGCAGCGTTTGCGCGCGCCCGACGGCAAAGGACGGGATGATCACCGAACCGCCGCGCGCCGCGGTGCGCGTAACGATTTGCGCCAGCACCTCCTCGGGGTCGGTGGTGTCGTGGGTCCGATCGCCGTAGGTCGATTCGACGATGAGATAATCGGCGCGGGCGACGGGCGTTGGATCGAGCATGGTCGCACTGCCGGGACGGCCGAGGTCGCCGGAAAAGACGACGGTGCGGCCGTGCGCGCTGAACTCGACGATCGCCGCGCCGAGGATGTGCCCCGCCGGGTGAAGCCTGAAGCGGACATCTTGGGACAGATTATGCCAGGTGCCGGGCGCCACCGGCGCGAAGGCGTCAAGCGCTACAACGCCGTCGTGGCGAGTGTAGAGCGGCAGCGGCGGCCGATGTTTTGAAAACCGATGGCGGGCGGCGAAGTCGGCATCGCGTTCGAGCAGATAGCCCGAGTCCGGCAACAAAATCGCGCACAGATCACGGGTTGCCGGGGTGCACCAGACCTTGTGGGCGAAACCGTTCTTGATCAGGAGCGGCAGGTAGCCCGAATGGTCGAGGTGCGCATGGGTGAGGACGACCGCGTCGATCGTTTTGGGATCGACCGGGAACGCCGCCCAGTTGCGCAGACGCAATTGCTTGTAGCCCTGGAACAGCCCGCAATCGACGAGCACCCTGAGACCGTCGTCTTCGAGCAAAAACCGCGAGCCCGTAACCGTGCCGACCGCGCCGAGGAAGGTGAGCTTCATGGGCCAACCGGCCTAGTCGGGTTTGACGCCCGCGCGCAGTCGCCATAAAGGGTAGCGCCACCGAAATAGAACAAACCTCTGGCCATTGGTCTGTTTTTAGCGGCCCCGTAGCGGCGGTGCCATGACACCGATCAATGGGACGGCGAGGTGCGGCGCTTAACAGGATTCGGCGCGTCCTATACGGTGGGCGGGATGAACGCCTTTGCCTACGGGCTGCGCGCACCCGCGACCGAGAACGACCGGTTCCTGTTGTCCCAGCAGGTCATCCTGGCGCGCCAGCAAATGCTGGCGGTGGGCTTGGTTTCGAGCGGCGTCGCCCTGCTGATCTTCGCGACGTTCGCGGCCACCGCGCCTGGGCCGGTGTTGGCGATGTGGGTCGCGCTCGCCGCGCTCGGGCTCGCGGTAACGCGCTCGGCCCTGCGATTGCGGCGCAAGAAAGCCGCACCCAGCGACCCGCACCGATCCGCTCGGCGGTTGTTGACGCGGTTCGTCGGGATTTCCGCACTGTGGGGCGCGGCATTGTGGTTCACGATGCCGATGGACGACGTCGGCCTTCAGTTTTTACTGATTTTTCTCGCGGCGGGGTCGGCGGCGGGGCTGGTCGCCGGGTTCGGACCGATTCCCGCCCTGTGGGCGCCGATGATCGTGCTGACCGTCGTCCCGCCCGCGGTCAGGCAATGCCTCCATGCCGAACGAATCGATTTAGTCACCTGCATCGGCCTGTTCCTATTCGTCGCGGCGCTGTTCTTCTTCGGCGGCAACGCCTTTCGCTCGTTCCTCCAACTGATCCGGCTGCAGCGTACCGCGTACGACCTGACCACCGAAAAGAACAAGATCGAAACCGAACTCGAACATTTTTTCGAACGCACCAATGCGCTGACCGCGGTGGCCGATTCCCACGGCACGCTGAAACGGTTGAACCCGATGTGGGAAAAGGTCTTCGGCTACGACCTAGCCGACATGCTGGGCAAGAAGACCATCGATTTTGTCCACCCGAACGATCGCGCAAGCACGCATGCAGCCGCACTAGGCACTTTCGAGGGACGCCCCATCGTCAACCACATCAACCGCTTTCGCGCCGCCGACGGATCGTATCGGTGGCTACAGTGGAATGCCGTGCGCAGCCCCCAGGACGGTACGATCATCGCGACGGCAACCGACATTACCGACCGCGAAGACGCCCGCATGGTCAAGGAGCAGTTGATCGCCACCGTCAGCCACGAGCTGCGCACGCCGCTAACGGCGCTGCAGGCGGCGTTACAGATTCTGTCGGCGGGGATCGGCGGGCCGATTCCCGGACAAGGCGAACGGATGCTGGGAATTGCCGAACGCAACACCGAACGGCTGGTCGCCCTGACCAACGATATCCTCGACCTTGAACGCATACCCGGAGCCAAGGCTGCCTTCGACGTCGGCCCCATCGATCCCGAAGCGCTGGTGCGCGAGGCGGTCGAGGACGTGCGGCCGATGTCGGACAGTTTCGGGGTCGAGTTGTTGATCGACAACCACAGCAGCGGCGAGCGGTTCTTAGGCGACCGCGAAAAGGTCTGTCAGGTTTTGCACAATCTGTTGTCGAACGCGATCAAGTTCAGTCCGATCAAGGGCACCGTGCGTATCGTCATCGCCGATGCCGGTGCCGCCGTGCGCATTACGGTCGCCGACGACGGATCGGGCATTCCCGCCGGCGCCGAGGAAAAAGTCTTCGAGCGATTCGTTCAACTGCCGCGGCCCGCCGACCGAAAGATCGGCGGCAGCGGCCTGGGTCTGTCGATCGCCCGCGATTTGGTCGCGGCGATGAACGGACGGATCGGCACCGAACCGGCAAATCGGGGGGCGCGCTTCTATTTCGAACTGCCGCGGGCAGGCAAAACCGCGCCGCCCGACCGCGCCACGGCCGGCGGCGGCACCGCGACGGCGTAGGCGCCTAGGCCTTGCCGATGCGCGGCGGGCCGCCCTTGATACCCGGACCGAACGTGCGCGTCAGGACTGCCGTCGAGTCCTCGGCCAGGCCGATCGCTTCGGATAACAGGGCAAGGATCTTCACGTTGTTCTTGAGGACATGGGCGGCGGCGGGCCGGCGATCGTCGGCGATTTTGGCCGCGCGCTTGACGATATCGCCGCGCACCGCTTGGAGGATGTCCTCGAGCCGGTGCCCGTCGGGCTTGTCCTCGGAGACGAGAAAGTGAGTCATCTGGCGCCTTCCCTATGGCCGCCCCGCGCGGCACAACACGTTCGCCCAGGCCCCGGCCCCCTGTCAAAGCAATCCGCACCGCCCGCCGGGCCGTCGGCCGCCGTTCGCAGGATGGTCCCGTAGAGCGCTTTTCGGTTGGATTCGCCGACAAGCGCGCTATATCAACGGGACAGATAGAAAAAGGCTCAAGAAGCCGCGCGCGGCGACCGGCGCTGCGCAGACATTTGCAACAGACCGAAGCAGTACCACCATGACGGCGGCACCAGCCCTGACCGACGACGTCCGACGCATCACTGCGCCCCTCTATGCGCGGGTCGAGCACGTAATCCCCGAAATCGAATGGGGCGCCCATGCGCCCTATATCGCGGCGATCAACGCGCTCAAGAAGAAGCGCAACGCCGTGATTTTGGCGCACAACTATATGACGCCCGAGATCTATCACTGCGTCGCCGATATCGTCGGCGATTCGCTGGCGCTGGCGCGCGAAGCGGCCAAAACCGACGCCGACACGATCGTGTTGGCGGGCGTCCATTTCATGGCCGAGACCGCGAAGATCCTGTGTCCGAAAAAGACCGTGCTGATCCCCGACATGCGAGCGGGCTGCTCGCTGGCAGACTCGATTACCGGCGCCGACATCCGGTTGCTGCGCGAGAAGTACCCCGGCGTACCGGTGGTGACCTACGTCAACACCTCGGCCGAGGTGAAGGCGGAATCCGATATTTGCTGCACTTCGGGGAACGCAGTGAAGGTGGTCGAGTCGCTGGGCGTCGATCGCGTGATCTTCTTGCCCGACGAATATCTCGGCCGCTACGTCGCGTCGCAGACCGATGTCGAGATCATTCTGTGGCAGGGCCACTGCGAGGTACACGAGCGTTTTACCGCCGAGGAGATCGCCGCGTTTCGGCGCGACCACGAGGGGCTGGTGGTGATCGCCCACCCCGAATGTCCGCCCGATGTCCTGGACGCCTCGGACTTCGTCGGCTCCACCGCGCAAATGATCGGCTATGTCGAAAGCAATCGACCGGGCCGGGTGTTGATGGTGACGGAGTGTTCGATGAGCGACAACGTCGCCGCCGAATTGCCCGATGTCGAATTCATCCGCCCGTGCAATCTGTGCCCACACATGAAACGCATCACGCTGGAAAATATCCTGGGTGCATTGGAAACGATGCAGCCCCAGGTGACTGTCGATCCCGCAATCGCCGCGCGCGCGCGCCAGGCGGTCGCACGCATGATCGAGGTCGGTTGAGCCAAACGATGAGCGCGCTCCCCGCGGTCCTGTACGAAGCGACGGTGCGCGCCGCGCTTGCCGAAGACCTGGGCAGCGCCGGCGACCTGACCAGCGATGCCGCGATCCCTGCGGACGCGACGGCGGTCGCCGACATCGTCGCCCGCAAGCCCGGCCGGGTCGCCGGCATCGACGTCGCCCTGTGCGCGTTCGCGGCGATGGATCCGGACGCAATCGTCGAACCGCACACCCGCGACGGCGCTGACGCCGACGCTGGTACCGTGCTGGCGCGGATCGAAGGCAAAGCCCGTACGATCCTTGGGGCCGAACGTACCGCGCTGAATCTATTGGGCCGGATGTGCGGCATCGCCACCGCGACGCGCACCGCCGTGGACGCCGTGCGCGGCACCCACGCGCATATCGCCTGCACGCGCAAGACGACGCCGGGCCTGCGGCATTTGGAAAAATATGCGGTGCGGATGGGGGGCGGGTTCAACCACCGCTTTGGCCTCTATGACGCTGTGCTGGTCAAGGACAATCACTTGGTGGCGGGCGGCGGCATCACGGCAACGGTCGAACGGGTGCGCGCCCACGTCGGACACCTCGTCAAAATCCAAGTTGAGGTCGATACGCTGGACCAGCTGAAAGAATTGCTGACCACCAAGGCCGACGCGGTGCTGCTGGACAACATGGCGCCGGCGCAACTGCGCGCCGCGGTGTCCCTGGTGGCGGGCCGGCTGACGACCGAAGCATCGGGCGGGATTCGTCCGGAGACGCTGGCCGAGGTTGCGGCAACCGGCGTCGATGTGATTTCGCTCGGCTGGCTGACCCATAGCGCGCCGGCTCTGGATGTCGGTCTCGACTTTCACAGCTAGCCGGCTATCAACGGCACCAGGATCGCCGATAGACCGGCGATCACCGCGATCCCGATCAGGTTGAGCACGACGCCCGCACGGATCATCTGCGCCACACCGACATGGCCCGACCCGTAGACGATGGCGTTGGGCGGCGTCGCAACCGGGAGCATGAACGCGCAGGACGCGGCCAGGGCGGCCGGAACCGCCAGGAACAGGGGGTCGATCCCGGCGCCGACCGCGACCGCGCCGACAACCGGCAAGAACGCCGCGGTCGTGGCCGTGTTGCTGGTGAGTTCGGTCAGGAAGATAACCAGGACGGCGACGGCGACAATTAGAACGACCAGCGGCCACACCGCCACCGGGTCGAGTCCGCCGCCGATCCACGCGGCAAGGCCGCTGCCGTCGATCGCGCCGGCGAGACTGAGACCGCCGCCGAACAGCAGGAGGACGTGCCACGGTGCGCGCGCGGCCCAATCCCAATTCAAGAGAAACGCGCGCCGCTTGAAATCGGCGGGGACGACGAACAACGCCACGGCCCCGACAATTGCGATCACCGTGTCGGAGGGCGCCCCGCCGGGCAGCCAGCGGCCAAGCCACGGACCCGCCAGCCAACCCAGGGCCACCAGCAGCGCGACGCCGGCAACGCGGCGCTCGGCCGGCGACATCGGACCCAGCGCCCGCAAAGCGTCGGCAACGGCGTCGGCACCGCCGCCCTGGGCGGTGTCGTCGAAGGGAAAGGCGACGCGGGTCAGCACCAGCCAGGTAAGCGGCAACATGACTGCGGCGACCGGCACCCCGACCACCATCCAATCCGTAAAGGCGATGGTGACGCCGTAGGTTTGGCCCATGAAGCTTGCCAACAGCGCGTTGGGCGGCGAACCGATCAGCGTGCCAAGGCCGCCGATCGAAGCGGCATAGGCAATGCCAAGCATGAGGGCGACGGCGAAGTGGCCGCGGCGGCGCGGGTCTTCGCTACCGACGCTGACGATGGTAACGAGCGATGCGGCGATCGGCAGCATCATCATCGCCGTCGCCGTGTTGCTGATCCACATGCTGAGAAAAGCGGTGGCGAGCATCGCGGCACCCACGAGACGACGCGGCCGCGCACCGGCGCGGGCCAGGACCACGAGCGCAATGCGGCGATGAAGGTTCCAGCGCTGCATGGCGAGCGCAATCAGAAAGCCGCCGAGAAACAGAAAGATCAACGGGTTGGCGAAGGGCGCAGCGGCAGCGCCGACGTCGGCGATCCCGAACAGCGGCAGAAGCGCCAACGGCAACAGCGCGGTCACCGCGAGGGGGATCGCTTCGGTCGCCCACCACACCGCCATCCACACCGCGACGGCGGCGGTGCGCCAGCCGACCGGCGACAACCCTTCGGGGGTCGGCAGAAGAAGCAGGAGGGCGCAGGCCGCCGGTCCGAGGAGCAGGCCGGTCAGGCGGACCGTGGCGCGGGCGGGCCCGCTCCGGTCGGTAGACGGTGCCATTGTGACGGATCCCCAATTTGCCCCAGCATGCCCGTTTGGGCGCGGCGATGAAACGGCTTAGATTTCCGCATGGCCGAGGACTCCCTTCCCTACGAATCGATCCTTGAGAGCGGCATCCGCGGGCTGACGCAGGCGGCGGTCGCGAGTGGCGCGCCCGCGCGACTCGACGCGCTGGTGGCCGAGGCCTTGGGCTTGGCGGAGGGGTTGCTGACCTCGCTGCGCACCCTCAATCCGCCCGAGGCGGCGGCGGCGTGCCGCGCGGGTTGCGCCCATTGTTGCCGGTTTCAGGTCGCGGTGAGCCCGCCCGAGGTGCTCGCGATCGCACAAACCGTGCGTGCGCGCGACGGCGCTGCGGTCGCCGATGCGCTGGCAACGCGCTGCGCGGCGCTGGCGAAAGAAGAGCGCGGCCTGGATGCGGGCAGTCGGGTGCGGCTGAAGCGGCCATGCGTGTTTCTGCACGACGAACGGTGCACCATTTATGACGGGCGCCCTCTCGCCTGCCGCGGCGCCAACGCCACCGATGCCACGCAGTGCGAAGCAGCGCTGAACGGCGCCGACGTCCAGCTATCGCTGTACGTTCACCAGGCCAACGTGATGAAGGCCGCCGCCCGCGGTCTAAACCACGCGGAACGGCCCGAGGACGGCCACCTCGAACTCACCGCGGCGTTGGCCATCGCCCTCGCCACGCCCGATGCGGCGGCGCGGTGGATGGCGGGCGAACCGGTTTTTGCCGGGGCGCGCCTACCCCGACGACCGGGCCATACGGTGACTGAAGATAACCCAGGAGAACGCCCATGAAGCCCCAGCAGTTCGGCGACTATACCGTCCGCAAATTGGTCGAGGTGGTGGAGCCGTTCACGCCCGACTTTACCTTTCACGCCTGGGACGACGCGGTCTTGCGCGAACATCGCGATTGGTTGGCGCCGCACTTCGTGGCCGGCGCGGCCGACGCGTCGACGCTGACGTTCAGCTTTCACACCTACGTCGTGCAGGCCCACGGCAAGACGATCCTGATCGACACGTGTATTGGCAACCACAAAGACCGCGCGGCCTTGCCGTTCTGGCATCTGCAAAACCGGCCCTACCTCGACAACCTGCGGGCGATGGGGATCGCCCCCGAGGACGTCGACTATGTCATGTGCACCCACCTGCACGCCGATCACGTCGGCTGGAACACGCGCCTGGAGAACGGCCGGTGGGTGCCGACATTCCCAAATGCGCGTTATATTTTTTCGAAAGCCGACTACGACCACTACAACACCGTGAAGCCGGGCGAGTTCGGCTACACGAGCTTGGCCGATTCGGTATTTCCCATTGTCGATGCCGGCCTAGCCGAGATCGTCACGATGGATTTTGCCATCGGCGACGGGCTGTCGCTGGTGCCCTCGCCCGGCCATACGCCCGGACACTATTGCGTCCATTTGCAATCGGGCGGGGTTGAGGCGTTCTTTACCGGCGACATGCTGCACCACCCCGTGCTGATCGCGGAGCCGCAGTGGGTCACGAAATTCTGCCTCGACCCCGACCGGTCGACCGCGACGCGCCGAGCGTTCATCGAGCGCCATGCCGGGAGCGGCGCCATCGTCTTGGCCGCGCACTTCGCCGGGGCGACCGCAGGACGCATCACCGATGCCGGGGGCAAGCCGCGCTTTACGGTGCTGGAGGGCGCGTGAGGCGGGTTCCGCGCCGCCTGACGACGCGTTAGGCTGACGACCGGGAGGACCACAACATGCATAACACGGCGCTATTCCCCGGGCTGGCCGACCGCATGGCCAAGCGGCGCGGCGGGCGGACCCATATTTTCGACGCGTTCGATGCCCGCCGGACCGCGTTGATCGTGGTCGACATGCAGACCTTCTTTTGCGACACCGCCACATCGGGCGGCCAACACACGGTCGATATCGTCCCCAGCGTCAATCGCTTGGCGGCAGGCGTCCGCGCGGCCGGCGGCACGGTGGTATGGATCGTGACGACCTTTACCGAGGCAACCGCCCAATCCTGGAGCACACTGTTCGACCTCTTTTGTTCGCCACCGGTACGCGAGCGCCTGTTGGGCGGCCTGGGTCCAGGCGGCTGGGGGCACGGGCTGCACGCCGACCTTGTTGTCGCACCGGGCGATCTGACGGTCGAGAAGGACCGCTTCAGCCCGTTCATCGCCGACGCTTCGACGCTGCATGCCGATTTGCAGGCGCGCGGGATCGACACCATCGTCATCGCCGGCACCGAAACCAACGTGTGCTGCGAATCGACGGCACGGGACGGGATGATGTTGAACTACAAGACGGCGATGGTCTCGGACGCCAATGCGGCGCACGACGACGACCACCACAATTCGGCGCTCAGCAACGTCTATGGCTTTATCGACGTGATGACGGTAGACGAGGTGCTGGCGCGGCTGGCGCCGGCGACCCAGGCAGCGGCGGAGTAACGCATGACCGAGATCAACGCACCACGCCCGATCGACCGTGCCGACGGTGAGCCGACATGGTTCGACAAACGGGTCGATGCGATGCTGTCGCTGATCACCGGGCAGGCCAACGGCCCCTACGACGCCGATCTGCACAAACGCGCCGTTGAATTCTATGCCGAGTTTGAAGACCCCGCGCGCAGCTACGCCGAGAGCTGGCTGCTGGCGATACGCGCCGTTTTGGTCGAGCGCGGCACCCTAAACGAAACCGAAATCGACGCCCGGCTTGCCGCCGTGCGCGCCAAATTGGGAGGCTGACGATGCCCGGGACGATCGACAACTTCAACCGTACGTTCATGCCGGGCGCAGAGGCCCCGGTGGATCTGATCGAGAAAGTCGAAGGCCAGACTCTGGCGAGCCCGGTCGCGGTCAAGGTGGTGATGAAGAGCGACAGCATGCTGATGTTGTCGATCACCCGGCCCAAAGGGATGCGCGACCCGACCCACCAACACGACGACCACGAAACCTCCTGCCACCTGGTCTCGGGCAAACTGAAGCTGTGGATCGGCGGCGAGGAATCGATCGCCAACCCCGGCGACACCTGGTTTCACCCTAAAGGCGTGCCGCACTGGTCCGAGGCGTTGGAGGAATCGGTACAGGTCGAGGTCAAATCGCCGCCGGTCAAGACCTGGTAGGTCCACCGTTCCTCAGCGGTAGGGATCGGATTTGGTGAGGTACTGTTGGACGTAGCGCTTCACGCCGTCTTCGAGTGAGGTGAAGGTGCGGGTGAAGCCGGCTTCGCGGAAGCGCTCCATCTTGGCTTCGGTGAAGTACTGGTATTTGTCGCGCAGGTCGGCCGGGGTATCGACCCAGTCGACGGTCAGTTCTTCGCCCATCGCATCGGCGACGGCGTAAGCCATATCGAGGAACGTGCGCGCCTCGCCGGTACCCATGTTGAAAATGCCGTTGAGTTCGTCCTGGTCGAGAATCCATTCGATCGCGGCGACGCAATCCTCGACATAGATGAAATCGCGCATTTGCCCGCCGTCCTCGTAGTCGGGATTGTGCGAGCGGAACAGACGCACCGGCTCGCCGATCAAGATGCTGTCATGAACCTGGAGCGCGACCGAGGACATGCGGCCCTTGTGATACTCGTTGGGGCCGTAGACGTTGAAGAACTTGAGGCCTGCCCATTTTTCGGGCGCCGGCAGGCGTTCGGCCATGATGCGGGCGACGCGGCGGTCGAACAGGTGTTTGCTCCAGCCGTAGGGATTGAGTGGGCGCAGGCGCGAGAGTGCCGCCGTGTTGTCGCTGTCCTCGAAACCCTGGCGGCCGTCGCCGTAGGTCGCGGCGGACGACGCATAGATGAAGGCCGCTTCGTTGCGCGCGCACCAGTCCCACAGCGCCATCGAAAACTTGAAATTGTTTCGCAAGATCAGGTCGACATCGGTCTCGGTCGTGTCGGTGACCGCGCCGAGATGGACGATTGCCTCCATCCGAAAGCTTTCTGAATTGAGAAAGTCCATCAGATCGGGCGGCGAAATTACGCCGGCAAGTTCGTGCTTGGCGAGATTCATCCATTTGTCGTTCTTGCCGAACACGTCGCAGACCGCGATCTCGCGGTCGCCTTTGGCGGTCAACGCGGCAACGACGTTGGAGCCGATAAAGCCCGCACCACCCGTGACGACGATCATGCCCTAGCCCGCCATGCGCGAAACGGTGCGCGTCGTGCTGTGCCCATCGAGATAGTCGGCCAGGATTACGGTGCCGCCGTAGGACTGCACGACATCGGCGCCGACCACCTGGTCGATGCGGTAGTCGCCGCCCTTGACCAGAACGTCGGGTCGGATTGCTTTGATCAGGGCCAGCGGCGTGTCGTCGCCGAAGACCACGACGAGATCGACTTGGGACATCGCGCCCAGCACCATTGCGCGGGCGGTTTCGGATTGGATCGGACGCGTCGGTCCCTTGAGGCCGCGCACCGACTCGTCGCTATTGAGCGCCACGATCAGGCGGTCGCAGTGTGCCTTTGCTTGGGACAGCGACGCGATATGGCCGGGGTGCAACAGATCGAAGGCGCCGTTGGTGAAGCCGATGCGCATGCCGCGCTCGCGCCAGCCCGCCGCGATGCGCAGTACCTCGTCGAGCGGGCGCAACTTGGCGTCGCTGGCGCGCAGGTCGGCCTCGTGGACGTGGGCGATCAACTCGGGCGCTGAAACGACGGCGGTGCCGGCCTTGGTCACGACAATGCCGGCGGCGGTGTTGGCGAGCATGGCCGCATCGGCGGCGTCGATCCCGGCGGCGAGCGCGGCGGCGAACGCGGCAACCACGGTGTCGCCTGCGCCCGAAACGTCGAACACTTCGCGCGCCTGAGCGGGAAGGTGCAGGGGCTGGCCGGCGCGCCCGATCAGCGACATGCCGTCTTCGCTGCGCGTGACCAGCATGTTGACGATACCCGCGCTCTCCATAACCCGTTGCGCGCCCTGAACGATCTCGTCGACACTGTTGGCGGTGTCGCCGCTGGCCAGCGCGAGTTCGGCACGGTTGGGCGAGACGTAACCGGCGCCGCGGTAGCGCGCGAAGTCGCGGCCGTGGGGATCCACCACGACGGGAATATTTTGCGCCGCTGCCTTGGCGATAATTTGGCGCAGCGTGTCGGGCGTCAGCACGCCTTTGCCGTAATCCGAGAGAACCACGGCACCGGCGTGCGGCATTGCCGCGTCGACCAACCGCAAGACCTCGGCAGCGAGCGCATCGCCGACCGCGTTGTTTTGTTCGCTGTCGGCCCGCAGCACCTGTTGACCTTGGGCGACGTAGCGGGACTTCTGGGTCGTGGGGCGCGCCGCGTCGATCACCGGGTGCGCCGTAAGGCGGTCATGGCCGTCGAACAAACCGGCGAGCGCGCGGCCGGGTTCGTCGGCGCCGATGACGCCGATCAAGGTCGCGGCGCCGCCCAGCGCCACGACGTTCGCCGCGACGTTGCCGGCCCCGCCGGGCATGAGTTTTTCGCTGCCGATCTTGAAAACCGGGATGGGGGCCTCGGGCGAGATGCGATCGACGGTGCCCGAAACGAAGCGGTCGAGCATCAGGTCGCCAACCACGAGAACGTGGGCGTCTACGAGCGCCGCAACCTGTCTGGCAAGCCTGTCGGAGTGAGTCATCTTGCCCACGGGTTATACCCGCGACTCCCCCTAAGTTCCACTGATTCCAGCATTTTTCGCAGCCTACCGTTAGTGCGGCGAACGCTTGGCGAGGATCCGCTGGAGCGTGCGCCGATGCATGTTGAGCCGCCGTGCGGTCTCCGAAACATTACGGTCGCACAGCTCGTAGACCCTTTGAATATGTTCCCACCGCACCCGGTCCGCCGACATCGGCTGTTCGGGCGGCGGCGGCTTGTCGCCGCCTGACGCAAGCAACGCGGCTTCGATTTCGTCGGCATCGGCGGGCTTGGCGAGGTAATCGACGGCGCCGGCTTTGACCGCAGCGACCGCCGTCGCGATGTTGCCGTAGCCGGTCAAGATGACGATCCGCGCATCGGGATTCTGGGCCCGAATCACCGGCACGATATCGAGGCCGAACCCCTTTTCGAGCCGTAGGTCGAGGACCGCGTGGGTCGGCTGGTGCGCGGCAATCGCGGTCGCCGCGTCGCGCTCGTCGGCAGCGGTCGCCACCGCGAAGCCGCGCTTCTCCATCGCCCGCGCGAGGCGCTCGCGGAACGGCGCGTCGTCATCGACGATCAGGAGACGACGTTCAGCGGCGGGTTTGGGCGGCGGCATATCGGTCATGGTGGCGTTTCCGGTGGATCGAGAGCGGTGCGCGGCCAACGGATCGCGACTTCTGCGCCGCCGCCGGACGCGTTGTGAAACCGAACCGTCGCACCGGTCCGTTCCAGAAGCGTTTTAGCAATGAACAAGCCTAGACCCATGCCACCTGCATGCTGCCGTGTCGAGACGTAGGGTTCGCCAAGATCGCCGAGGACCGCGTTGGCGAAGCCCCGACCGTCGTCGACGATCGTAACGGTTACCGTTTCGGCGGATGCGGTCACCGCGATGTCGACGCGACTGCGGGCAAAATCAGCAGCGTTTTCGACGATGTTGCCGAGACCGTGGACAATTTCGGGCCGTCGCGCGATCTGCGGCATCGTGGCGCCTGGGTCGCTGTGGGCGGCAATCTCGACGGTTTTTCGACTGCGGTGGCGCGCGGCAATCGTCTCGACCAGTACCGGAACCGCCAGACGCTCGAAGGGCGAGGCGCCATCGCGGCGCGGGTCGCGGGATAGTTCGGCAAGGATATCGCGGCACCGGTCGGTCTCGCGCAGCAATAGATCCATATCGTCGGCGAGCGCATCGTTGGCGGCGACGTCGCGCCGCATTTCCTTGGCAATCAAGGCAATCGTCGAAAGCGGCGTGCCCAGTTCGTGCGCTGCCGCCGCGGCAAGACCGCCCAAAGATGAAAGCTGCTGTTCGCGCGCGAGCGCCATTTGCGTTTCGGCCAAGGCATCGGACATCCGGCGCGCTTCGGCAGCAACGCGCCAGGCATAGACCGAGATGAACCCCATCCCCAGGATCAGGGCGGTCCATATCCCGGCGATATAGAGCAGCGGCAGGACGAGTCCTTCGCCGTGCCAGGGCAGCGGCAAATGATAGAACGCGACCAGCGTGAGGCTTGCCACCGCAAGAGCGCCCAACACCAGCGTGCTGCGAAAACTGAGAATCGTCGCCGATACCGTGACCGGCACGAGAATCAAGATGGCGAAGGGGTTCTCAATGCCGCCCGTCAAGTACAGCAGGATGGCCAGTTGCAGCGTGTCGTAGCTGAGGTAAAGCAGCGCCTGCAAATCGCTGAGCCGCGTTGTCGGGGCATAGCGCACGCTCAGCACGGCATTGAGTACGACCGACGCGAGCACCACCAGCAAGGCCGGCACGAAGGCCATCTCGAAACCCAGCCCGAAATGGACGAAGACGATCGCCGCTGCCTGTCCGGCCAGCGCCACCCAACGGATCAGCACCAGCGTCTGCAGCCGCAGCGGACGACCGCGCGGCGCGACCGGGGCGGCTGCCTGCGGCGGCGTTGATCGGGACGTCAGGACCGGGCTGTCGTTGTTCACGGCGGCACCCTATCGCCACGCCCGGACAGCGGCAACGCAAGGCTGGCGCGGGCCGTTGCAAGACGCCATATTCGGGCCATGAATGCCCAGACGGCCGCCATTTCGGTGCGCGATCTCAGCAAACGCTACGGCCCGGTCACGGCCATCGACACGCTGTCCTTCGAGGTCGCGCCGGGGACTACGACCGCGCTGTTGGGCGGCAACGGCGCGGGCAAGACCACGACGATTTCGATCTTGCTGGGTGTGCTGTTGCCGACGGACGGCGCCGTCAGCGTGCTGGGCGAGGACATGCTGCGGCATCGCTACCGGGTATTGCCGCGGATGAACTTCTCTTCGCCCTACGTCGACCTGCCGCGCCGCCTGACGGTCGAGGAGAATCTGCGCGTCTACGGCCGCCTCTACGCGCTGCGCGACATGAAGGGGCGTATCGCGGAACTCGGCGAGGCGCTGGAGTTGATGCCGCTTATGAAACGCCCGTTCGGCAACTTGTCGTCGGGTCAAAAAACCCGTGTCGCATTGGCCAAGGCATTGCTGAACGATCCCGACGTGTTGTTGCTGGACGAACCGACGGCGTCGCTCGACCCCGATACGGCGGACTGGATTCGCACGTTCTTGAAGGCCTACCAGACGCGCACGCAGGCGACCTTCCTGATGGCGTCGCACAACATGGCCGAGGTCGAACGGCTGTGCGACGACGTCATCATGCTGCGCACCGGTAAGGTCGTCGATCGCGGCACCCCGCAAGCGCTGATCGACCGCTACGGGCGCCAGACCTTGGAGGAGGTGTTCCTCGACATCGCGCGCGGCCGCGAAACGGTGGCGGCGCAATGAGCTCGCGTCCGACCGACGTCGTGCGGCGCGATGCCTATTTCGCCTTTTCGCCGTTGCGGGTAGGCGCGATGGTGATGCGCTATTGGTATCTCTTGCGCGGATCCTGGCCACGCATTCTCGAGCTTGCCTATTGGCCCACAATGCAGGTCATCCTGTGGGGCTTTCTGACCCTGTATCTCGCTCAGAACTCCAGCCTATTCGTCCAGGCCTTCGGCGTCTTGCTGTCGGCGGTGCTGTTGTGGGACGTGCTGTTCCGCGGGCAGTTGGGCGTGTCGATGTCTTTCCTGGAAGAGATGTGGTCGCGCAACCTGGGGCATCTATTTGTTTCGCCGTTGCGCTCGTACGAACTCTTGGCGTCGTTGATGACGATCAGCTTGATCAAGACCGTAATCGGCATCGCCCCGGCATCCTTGCTGGCCTATGCGTTTTTCGATTTTTCGATCTATTCGCTGGGACTGCCGCTGATCGGATTTTTTCTCAATCTCATCGTCATGGGTTGGGCCATCGGGCTGGTGATGGCCGGGTTGGTCTTGCGCTACGGTCTCGGGGCGGAGAGCTTGGCTTGGGTCGCGGTGTTTGCGTTGGCGCCGTTGTCGGCGATCTACTACCCGGTCGCCGTGTTGCCGCCCTGGGTGCAGCCGCTGACATTCATCCTGCCGGCGAGCCACGTCTTCGAAGGCATGCGCGCGATCTTGATCGACGGCGTTTACCGGCCCGACCTGATGTGGGCCGCTTCGGCGTTGAACGTGTTCTATCTGATTGCAGGGTCGCTCGGATTCCTGGCGTTTTTCCGCCGTGCGCGGGCCTTGGGCCTGATCTTGAACCTCGGCGAATGAGACACAATACAGCCCCATTTAGGGCCGACACTGTCCATCCATCTGGAGGAGCGGAACGATGAGAATTCAAACAATTGCGCGGGCGTCCGCAGTGCTCTTTGGCGCGTTGTTGATCGCGGTCGGCGTCCATGCCGGAACCGCGCGCGCCGGCGAAGCCCAGGGCCTCGTCGACAAAGCGGTCCTCACGGTGAAGGCGTTCGAAACCGACCCGGACATGGGCTCGATGCGCCTGTTGTTGAGCCGCGCCCAGGGCGTCCTAATCCTGCCGCAAATGCTGAAGGCGGGCTTTATCGTCGGCGGCGAGGGCGGCTCAGGCGTGATGCTGGTGCGCAAGGGCGAGTCCTGGACACCGCCGGCCTTCTACACGATGGGCGCCGGCAGCATCGGCTTGCAGTTCGGCGCACAGGCCTCCGAGGTCGTGCTGCTGCTGATGACCAAGCGCGCGGTAGACGCCGTGTTGTTCAACAAGGTGAAACTCGGCGCCGACGCGAGCGTCGCAGCGGGCCCGATCGGCGCCGGCATCGAGGCCTCGACGACGACCAATTTCCGCGAAGACGTCTATTCCTATTCCAAGTCAAAGGGATTGTTTGCGGGCGCTTCGGTCGAGGGTGCAGTCATCGAACAGCGCGAGAGCCTGAACCGCGAGTATTACGGTCGCAACGTCACGCCCGAAGACATCCTCTTCAAGAACGCGGTGAGCAATCCCAATGCCGACCCGTTGCGCGCGGCGCTCAACGCGTTGTTACGCTCCCGCACCTAAGCGGCGCGTTCGGCCAGTTCGACGATGGCCACCAGCAACACGACCAAGGCGTTGAGCACGCAGGCCACGACCAACAGGTAGAAACTACGCCGGGCGTCGGTGGACGAAACCTCGCTGCGGGCGCCGGCAGGCTCGATCCACGGCGTGACACCGCGCTCGGGTCCGTCGAGGTGGCGCGGTCCGGTGAGCATCACCCCGAGCGCGCCGGCCATCGCGGCCACCGGCCAGGCGGCGCTGCGTAACCGCCGCCCCGGCGCATGGCCGAGCATTGCCGCCATCGATTGGCCCACTGCCGCGCCCGGCGTGAACATCGCGGCAAAGGCTACCAACAGCGCGGCGAGCCGCAACGGCACCCAACCCAGCGCGTCGTGTAGGCGCATCGACACGAAGCCCAATTCGCGGTCGTCGGCGCCGGGTCGATCGAACAGCAACGCCGCCACCAGGAGCAAGCGGTAGACGATCATCCCGGTCAGGCCGAGGAGGGCGTACCAGAAAGCCAGCGCGACGACGCCTTCGGCGTAGCGCAGCGCGGCGCTTTCGACCGACTGGCGCAGGCCGCCACCGGCGGCGCGCGGCGGCGTGCGAATGCTTTGTCCGAGCGCGCCGAACAGCGCGCGCTGGTCGATCACGATCAGCAACGCCGCCAGCGACAACGCCCAGCCGAACGGCACCGTCGAGGCGATCCCGGTCACCGCGACACCGACGGCGATACCGACGATGGTCAGCGAGAGGCTGAGGATCAAGCCGCGCGCCAGGAGGGTTGCCGGTGTGCGGCCGGCGCGGCCGAGGCGGCGCGCGGCTTCGGTGATAAACCGCGCCGCGATCCGATCGAACGGACGGCGCGGACGGCGCAACGCCAAACCGAGCACGGCGTCGATGACGAGGGCCGCGAGGAGGAGGAAAAACGGCTCGGGCCCCGCGCCAATCGTCAACCAGGCAAAATCCGGGGTAGTGTCGAAGCCTGTCATCGACGGAGGATGGGGGCTGCCACAGAATGCGTCAACGCGCGCCAGACGAAGACCAAAGCCGTCCCAACCGCGCTTGGGTACGGGGCGTGTCGGCCCTGATTGCCCTGGGGGCGGTGGCGCTGATCGCGCGCGATCCGACCTGGGCCGGGAGCACCGGGACGCTTTTGCAACGGGCCTGCGGCGCCGCGATGATCGTGGGCGCCATCGGCGCGCTCTTGCGCGCGCTGGATATCCGCGGCGCCCGCCCGCCGGTTCGCGCGCTGACCCATCCCGGCGTCGCCTGGACGCTGGCCGTGGCCGGCGCCGCCGGACAGGCCCTGGCGTGACGCGACAACGGGTCGCAGCCGTTCACGCAAGCGGGATTTGCGCCGGCGGCCCGGGTTTGCTGTTCTAGCGCCATGTCCGAACCCCCGACCCAAGCCCCGGCGGCCAAGCGGCGCGGCCCTATTCTAATTATCGCCGCGGTTCTTGCCGTAATCGGCGGCCTTGGGCTCGGTTTGTTGATCCCGGTGAGCAAACCCGACCTCCCAGTCAGCCAATCGATCGTCGGCGGCCCGTTCGAGATGGTCAACCATCTGGGCGAAGCGGTGACCCAAGACACCTTCAAGGGCCGGCACATGCTGGTCTATTTCGGCTACACGTTTTGCCCCGACGTGTGCCCGACCGAATTGCAGGCGATGACCGTCGCGCTAAACGACATGGGTGAAAAGGCCGATGGCATTACGCCGGTATTCGTCACCATCGACCCCGAGCGCGACGATGTCGCGGCGATTCGCACCTATGTCGCCTTCTTCCATCCCCGGCTGGTGGGTCTGACCGGCACGCCCGCCCAGGTCAAAGCGATGACCGATGCGTTCGGCGTCTACGCCGCGCGGGCCCGCGATTCGGGATCGTCGAGCGACTATTTGATGGATCACTCGTCGATGATTTTCCTGATGGACGAGGCGGGGCGCTACGTCACCCACATCCGTACCGGCACCGCGCCCGAGGCGATCGCCCGGCAATTGTTGGCGGCCCTGTAAGGGCGGTTCCCACACGGGAAATTTTCGCCTATCATCAAATACTTACCGCTATTTCTTACGCGGTGGCCAGTAACAGTCAGGGCGTTTGAGTGCTTTATTCCGCACACGAGTTTCAGCAAGCCGCGACCGCTGCCCTACGCACCGCCATGCAGGCCGGGCAGATCGTTTTTCGCCACCCGCTCAACCCGTTAACGCACACCGATTTCGGCCGCCGGACCGCGGCCGCCTACGAGCTCGTCGACTATACGACGCGGCGGCGCAGCAAGCCGCAATTCGGACTGACCCACGTCGAAACCGCCGCTGGACCGGTGCCGATCACCGAAGTCGCGGTGCGTGACGATGCCTTCTGCACATTGCTCCATTTCGAGCGGCCGGGGTGCGAAGCCTTGCCACGGCTTTTGGTGGTGGCGCCGCTGTCGGGCCACTTCGCTACGCTGTTGCGCGGCACGGTCGAAGCGCTGTTGCCCGAGCACGATGTCTACGTCACCGACTGGATCGACGCCCGCGACGTCCCGGTCGCGCGCGGTCGGTTCTCGCTCGACGATTACATTGCCTACGTCATTCGGTTCCTACGCCACCTCGGCCCCGGCACCCACGTCATGGCGGTGTGCCAACCCTCGGTACCGGTGCTGGCCGCCGCCGCGCTGATGGCTGAGGACAACGATCCCGCACGGCCCAAGTCGATGATCTTGATGGGCGGCCCGATCGATACTCGGATCAACCCGACCGCGCCCAACGACCTTGCCCAAAGCCAGTCGCTGGCGTGGTTCGAGCGCAACGTCATCACGACCGTCCCGCTTAGCTACCCGGGGTTCATGCGGCAGGTCTATCCGGGTTTCTTGCAGCTCGGCGGGTTCATGACGATGAATTTGGAACGCCACGTGAACGCCCACTGGGACCTGTACGACCACTTGGTCGAGGGCGACGGCGACAGCGTTGCGGCGCACCAAAAGTTCTATGACGAGTATCTGACCGTGATGGACCTGCCGGCGGAGTATTACCTGCAAACGGTCAAGGTCGTGTTCCAGGAACACGCCTTGCCCGAAGGGAAGTTCAAGTGGGGCGAACGCCTGGTGGATCCGGGAGCGATCACCGATATCGGCCTGATGACGGTCGAGGGCGAGCTCGACGACATTTCCGGCCTGGGTCAAACCCGCGCCGCGCACGATCTGTGCGTCAATTTGCCCGCCGCGAAGAAGCGCCATCACGAACAAAAGCAAACCGGTCACTACGGAATTTTCAACGGGCGCCGGTGGCGCACCGAAATCCTGCCGCGGGTGCACGAGGCGATTCTTGCCAACGACTAGCGAACCCCGCACGGGGGTTCTCGACGACGATCCTTTTTGGAAGCGCAAGACCCTGGCCGAGATGACGCAGGCCGAGTGGGAATCGCTGTGCGACGGATGCGGCAAGTGCTGCTTGCTGAAGCTGCAAGACATCGAGACGGATGTCGTCGAATACACCAACGTTGCCTGCCGGCTGTTGGACGACGAAAGCTGCCGCTGTACCCGCTATGCGGAACGCCAGCGGTTCGTGCCCGATTGCGTCGTGTTGTCGCCCGACAACATCGCGCAACTGTCGTGGATGCCGTCGACCTGCGCCTACCGGCTGATCGCCGAAGGCCGCCCGCTACCGGTATGGCATCATTTGGTGTCGGGCAGCCGCAACACGGTCAATATGGCGGGACATTCGGTACGCGGGCGCACGATCGACGAGGTCGATGCGCCGGACTTGGAACAACACATCGTGCGATGGCCGCGGTAAAGAACGACGACGCCCCCCAAACCGTCGAACTTGACGGGACGTTGGTGCCACTCGCCGTGCAGATCAATGGACGCGCCCGCAACATCAGTCTGCGCGTCGACGAACGCACCGGCGGGATCGAGTTGGTCCTGCCGCGTTTTGTTGCCAAGGCCGACGGGTTGGCCTTCGTGCAGGAGAAATCGCGTTGGATCATGCATCAAGTGCGCGATCTCGCGCCGCGCGTCCCGTTCGCCGACGGTGCGGTCCTGCCGCTGCTGGGCATCGACCATTGCATCGTGCACCGTGCGAGCGCGCGCGGCACGGTGTGGGTCGAGGCCGAAGAGAAGACCATCAACGTCGCCGGCGCAGCGCCCCATATAGCGCGCCGCGTTACCGACTGGTTAAAGGCGCAAGCGCGCAGCGAGGTATCGGCGCGCGCCAATGGCTATGCCCACGATCTCGACCGGCGTATTCGCGCCATCCAGATTCGCGACACCCGCAGCCGTTGGGGGAGCTGTTCCGAGGATGCACGACTGTCGTTTTCCTGGCGCCTGATCCTCGCGCCCGAAGCCGTTCTGACTTACGTCGTCGCACATGAGGTCGCGCATCTGGTCGAACTCAATCACAGCCCCCGGTTTTGGCAGATCGTCGACAGGCTCTGTCCCAACAACGGGCCGGCGAAGTACTGGCTCAAGCGCCACGGCGCGTCGCTCCACCGGTTCGGCTAGGGGGCGTTTGCGCCCGCGCGGTCCGCGCCCTAACGTGATTCCCTGGGTCGCCCCGCCGCCACCGCCGACAAGGCATCATGCTTTCCAAATCCGGTACTTTGACTTTCATCCTGTTCGCAGGCGGCCTGTTCGCGTTCGGCCCGCTGTCGACGGATATGTACATCCCCTCGTTGCCGAGCCTGGCCCAGTCGCTGGATACCACGGTGCCGGCGGTACAGCTGACGTTAAGTGTCTATTTGCTGGGCTTTGCGTTGAGCCAGCTTTTCTATGGGCCGATCGCCGATCGCTTTGGACGCAAACCGACGATCCTGGGCGGGATCGCGATCTATCTTGTGGGCAGCGCGCTCTGCATGGCCGCCGGGTCGATCGAAATACTGGTCGTCGGCCGTTTTATCCAATCTTTGGGGGCGGCTTTCGGTCAGGTGCTGGGGCGGGCCGTCATTCGCGACGTGGCCAAGCCCGAAGAGTCGGCACGGGTTCTGGCCTATGCGACGGTCATCATGGGCGCGACATCGTTGATCACGCCCAGCATCGGCGGATTGGTTACGGTCTATTTCGGCTGGCAAGTGATCTTCGCCGTGCTGATCGCCTACGCGCTGACCTATTTCCTCATTGTCGCTGTCGGCTTTCGCGAATCCATTGCGGCGGTGAACCGCGATGCGATCCGGCCAACACAGATGCTGGCGAACTTCGGCATCCTGCTGCGGCACCGCGTGTTCTTACGCAACACCGTCAGCGTTTCGTTTATGTTCGGGACGCTGTTTACCTTTTTGTCGGGATCGTCGTTCGTGTTCATTGACGTTTACGGCGTCCCGACGACACGTTTCGGTTTGGTCTTCACCGCAATGGCCGGCGCCTTCACGGTAGCTTCGGCGATCGTCGGACGTCTGGGGGGACGGATGCGCCACGACACGATCTACCGCGCTGCGGCTTCGGTCGCTGCGGCGTCTGCCGTGGTCGCGCTGGCTTTGGCGCTGGCGGGGTGGACCAACGTCTTCGGCTTGGTGGGCGCGATGGCGGTGTTGTCCTTCGCGATGGGGTTCATGGTGCCGCTCGCCTTTGCCGGCGCGATGGCACCCCACCCCGAGATGGCGGGGACGGCATCGACACTGATCGGCTTTATCCAAAGCGTGTTCTCGGCGGCGATGGGTGCGTTGGTTGGCCTTCTGTTCGACGGCACCGGGGTGCCGATGTTCGCGTTGATCGCCGTGTTGTCGTGCGGGGCACTGGCGAGTTTCGTGTTGATCCGGTCAAAGTCCGCGGCAGTGCGGGTATGAAGCGCAGTCCCCTGCGCCCGGGGTCGCTCCCATTGGTCCTGTTTGTCGGCGGCTTGGTCGCGGTTGGGCCGCTGTCGACCGACATGTATATCCCGGCCCTGCCGGCAATCCGGGTCGGATTCGGCAGTACCGTCACCATGGTGCAGTTGACCTTCAGCCTGTTCCTGGTCGGCTTCGCGATCGGGCAGCTTATCGTCGGGCCGCTCGGCGACCGCTTCGGCAGGCGGCCGGTTCTGCTGGGCGGGATGATTCTTTACGCGGTCACCAGTTTGGCCGCCGGCGCGTCGCCTTCGGTCGAGTGGCTGATCGTGCTGCGGTTCTTCCAAGCGCTGGGGGCGGCATCGGCCTGGGTGTTGAGCCGGGCAATCGTGCGCGATCTGCATCCGCCCGACGAAACCACCCGCATCCTGGGCTACACCACCGGGATCATGGGGGCGTTGTCCGCGCTGGTGCCGATCACCGGCGGGTTCTTGGCCGAGACCCTAGGGTGGCAGGCGATCTTCTTCACCATTGCAGGCTTTGCCCTGGTCTATCTCGCGGTCATCGCGGTGTGGTTCGAGGAAACCGCGGTCCCCAACCCCGATGCTATCCGCCCGCTGCCAATGCTGCGGACCTTTCGACTGCTGCTCACCAACCGGGTCTTCGGCGGTTATGCGGCCTGCCTGTGCTTAGCGTTGGGCGCCATGTTCAGCTTCATGTCGGGCGGCGCGCTGGTCTTTATCGACACGCAGGGTTTGACACCGTCGCAGTTCGGCGCGCTGTTCCTGGCGATGGCGCCGGTGTTTTCGCTGGCGTCGTTCATGACCGGACGGGCGGTACGGTGGCTCGGCCCCAAGAACCTGTTCGGCGTCGGCGTCGGGTGCACCGTGGGCGGAACGGGTATCCTGTTTGCCTTGGCGCTGTCGGGCTCGTTGACGCTGTATGTCGTGGTGCCGGCGCTGATGCTGACGACCACCGGACTGGGCTTCATTATGCCGCTGTGTTTTTCGGGTGCGCTCGCCCCCTATCCCCAGGTGGCGGGGACCGCCTCGTCGCTGATCGGTTTCATGCAAGCGGCCTTTTCGGCGTTGGTCGGCGTCTTGGTCGCGGCGATTTACGACGGCAGCGCGGCGCCGGTGATGGGCCTGATGGCCGGGCTGATGGGCGCGAGTGCGCTGGTCTACCTCGTCGTGCTGCGGCCGGTGATGAACCGGCCCGCAACCGAAAACGGCCGGTAGCCGCCCAATTTGGCCTGGCGCGGACCCGCGCGTATAGTGCGCGCCCCGTCATCCCCGAGAGACCCATGACCAAGCTGCGCGCCGGTACGCTGCCGCTGATTATCGTGCTGTCCGCCGTTCTGGTGGTCGGCGAAATGGCGACCGACATGTTCATTGCGGCGCTGCCGCAGCTCGCCCGCGAATATGCGGCGAGCGTGAGCAAAGTGCAGCTCACGCTGGGCGCCTACATGATCGGCTTTGCCATCGCCCAGTTGGCCTACGGACCGATCTCCGACCGATTCGGCCGGCGGGGGCCGCTGATGATCGGTACCGCGCTGTTCCTGGTGGCATCCCTCCTGAGCGCCCAGGCGAACTCGATCGAAATGCTGATCGCGTTGCGATTTCTGCAGTCACTCGGCGGCGCCGCCGGCGTGACGATCTGCATGGCGATCATCCGCGACATGCACGACCGCGACCGGTCGGCGATCATGCTGGCCCGTTTGGGCAGCATCATTGCGATTGCGCCGGCGCTGGCGCCGTTGTTCGGCGGGTGGTTGATCGAAACGTTCAGCTGGCGGGCGACGTTCTACGCGCTGGCGGTATGGGCCGCGATCGCCATCGGCCTCGTTTGGTTTCTGATACCCGAATCGAACCTCAACCGCGACGCCCGCGCGACGCGGATACGGGGAATGTTCCGCAACTTCGGCAGCTTGCTGCGCAACCGCACATACGTCGGATTCATGCTGACCTTGGTATTTTGCTTTGGCACATTCTTCGCCTTTATCTTCGGCGCGCCGTTCGTCTTCATCGATGTCTTCGGGCTGAGCGAATCGACGTTCCCCCTCATCATCACGGTGCAGGTTGGTGGGTTCGTAGCGGGGACCATGTTGTCCGAGCGTTTGGCGCCGCGCTTTGGGCTGGACACGGTGTTTCGCTGGGCCGTGGTGCTGGCGTGGCTTTCGGGAATGACGACGGCGGCCTTCCCGCTGTTTGGGATCGAGACGATCGTGACCATCGTCGCCCCGATGATCGTGTTTGCCTTTGCCGTCGGCTTCATTTTTCCCTTGGGTACGGCGAGCGCCCTGGGGCCGTTTCCGATGATGGCAGGCACCGCTGCGGCGCTGCTTGGGTTTCTGCAAACCCTGGGCGGCACCGGGTTCGGCGTCACCGTCGGCGCCGTGTTCGACGGCCGCGCGGTCGGCATGACCAGCGTGATGGGCGTTGCGGTGACGTGCGCTCTCGTCGTCTATTTCGGATTGCTGTGGCGGCGGCCCGTCGACGGGTCGCTAACGAGCGAGGGTGTGTAAGCCTGCTGCGGTCACTCCGGCCAGAAATAGTGAACGGGTGCAAGCCAATATGTGCTCGGGTCCTGCTCTGAATCGAATCTGTCAACACTGAGATCGTGCGGCCATCTTCTTTGAAATCCTTCCCGCGCCGCAATCGCTCCAATAGCAGCATCTCGTTCATGTTCGTTCTCACATTTCGATGGAAGATCGAACTCATCCGCAAAGTTTCTCCAGCAACCGCCCCAGCACGCCTTAAGAAGCGCTTTCGGATGACTCTCAGTCACCGCCACACTTCGATACACTTCTCTCATCCGAAAGACGAACATCGCCCCTTGTACTAGCGCTGCGCCCCTTAGGCTGTTTGGCGCTTGGGCGTTGATTCGCCTTCCTCGGTAGTTTTCTCGCAACCACTGATCGGCGTGTCGGTCTGCAGATTTACCGGACGACCACCACAACGGAGCATCCACGCCGATCCCTAACGGGGACTCCTCGCCAAGATGTTTTCTAATAAACGCTACGGCGTCATC
>CAYGKG010000032.1:0-28513 GCA_964350495.1 uncultured Alphaproteobacteria bacterium | reverse complement strand
GGCCGTGGTAGATAAACAAGAGCTGCGGCGGCCAAATCGTAACGATGGAAAATTTGGTGCCGAGTTGACTGGCGGCATGCATGGTCGCCTGTCCGGCGCCGACGACGGGAATGCGGACCGCCGACCGGAGGGCGCTCAAGCCGTAATCCCCGACCGTGTTGATGAAGATCGCATCGAACCCTTCGGCTTCCGCGCGCAACCCTGTTTCGATGTTGGCGACCTCGCTCATGTTCCGGTTGATTTCATTGACCGGAAAGGCGGGCAAGCGGGTTTCGATCAGGAGCGGATCGAAATCCGCGGCTTGGATATCGAGGATTTCCTGCGGCGGCTTCTGGTCTCCGGTGCGGCGAAATCCGGTTCCGATAACGGCGATCTTTTTCATCGTGCGGGCTCCCCAGTGCGATAGGCGATGGTAGCAGGTAGCGGGGGTTTTCCGCTACACGCTCAGGCTGTTGAGGCGTTTTGCGAGGTCCTCGAGAAGTTCGAGGTTCTCGATCCGCGATACCCAGTCCTTGGGGATCGCCTTGACGCCCAGATAGGCCCCGCACAGGGCGCCAGCCATCGAGCCAAGCGTATCGCGATCGCCGCCGTTGAGAATGGCGCCGAATAGGCAATCTTCATACGAATTCATGCGGCGGAGAAAGGCGTAGAGGGAAAAGGGCAGGGACTCCGCGACCGACTGCGATAGTCGCAGTGTTTCTGCCGCCTTCTTCGGCGGTGTCTTGCTCGCGATCAACTCGACGACCTGAACCAGTTTGAGGCGCATTTCCTTGGTCTGTGCAAAGCGGACGATGCCGGTACAAAATTCGGCAAAGGGAAACTTCGCCTTCGGGTCGAGGTTGGCCAGCTGGGCTACCGCCCAGGCCATGATTGCTGCGCCGTCTATCCCGACCGGATGGGTATGGGTAATTCGCGCCGATAGTTCGGCGCTCTCTCGTAATCTGTCCGAATTGCGGAAAAGGACGCCTAGCGGTGCGATGCGCATCGCCGCGCCGTTTCCGAAAGATCCTTCGCCGTCATGGAGGCGCGCGGCGGCTTCCGAAAACGGCATGTCGTGGCGCTTCGCCGTAGCGAAAATCGCTGGCACGCTTTTGGAGTAGTCGCGCCAAGGCTCCTTGCCGTAATTGCGCTGAAAGATCTTCCCGACTTCTTCTTCGTTGACCGCGCCGCCTGACAGCGTCAGCCCCTCGGCAAGGCCGATCGACATCGCGGTATCGTCGGTATAGCGCAGCACATCGCCTTCGCTGATCCAGTCGGTCAGCGAATCCAGGTCCCCATGGACCGATGCGAGCTCGCCAATAGCATCCCCAACCGCGCCGCCGAGCAATGCGCCGCGAAACTTGTCCAGTGTAGAGACCGGCAACGTCTCCCCTCCGCCAGATCGGGCGTTACTGTTACAGGAGAAAGTCCGGCGCAGCCAGTATTTGGGCGATCCTCATTGTCGCGGGTCGCGGGCATGGTTTACCCTAACGTTTATGGTGGGGAGCGAGAAAACATCGTTGCGGTCTAAGCCGTCGGAAGCGCAGCGGCGCTACCTCAAACGTGGGCTCAAGGAGCCGGGCGGCAAGCTGCCGATCTTCGACCGCTCCGGTCAGCAAATCAGCGCCAAGACGATCAAGCTCTGTATCGAACAAGGGTGGGCAGAGCCCTGGTTCGACAACCCGATCAAGCCGGACTGGCTCGTGTGCCGCCTGACCGAACGCGGTCGCGACCTCCTGCTCGAGTCGTCCTAGCGGGTGTTGATCCCCGGCGGTTTACCGGCTTTGTTAATAGATTGCGCTATAAAACCCCGGTAACTACCGAATTTTGCTCGCAAAATAGCGGGATTGAGGGCAACATCCTTGGATGTGCCAGGTTTTGATAGCTCGACGCGCGCAGGCAACAGCCTTTGCGTGTTGTCTTGTACCGAAAAGAATCACCCGTCGATGAGCTTTAAGATCAAGTTTTGGGGCGTGCGCGGGAGCATTGCCTGTCCCTCGCCGCGACACGTGGCCTTTGGCGGCAACACCAGCTGCATCGAAGTCGCGGTCAACGGCAACCGCCTGATTCTGGATGCCGGCACCGGCATCCGCAATCTCGGTCATTGGCTCCAGCGCAAGGGCATCACCTCCGCGCGTCTGCTGATGTCTCACACCCATTGGGACCACATCAACGGATTTCCGTTTTTCTCGCCGGCCTTTTCGAAAGGGAATGAGTTCGTGGTGATGGCGGGTCATCTCGTCGACCAGGGCGGGATCGAAAAGATTCTGGCAGGCACGATGGCCCAGCCAACCTTCCCGGTCCCGCTGGAGATGATGGGCGCAAGTATGGCGTTCGAGGACTTCAACGCCGGCGATACGTTCACGCTGTTCGACGAAGTGACGGTACGCACATCGCCGCTCAACCACCCGAACGGGGCAACCGGCTACCGAATCGAATATGGCGGCAAGGCAGTGTGTTACGTGACCGACACCGAACATGTCGTCGGTTCGTTGGATCAGAATATCTTAGGATTGATCGAAGGGGCCGATCTGGTCATTTACGATTGCACCTATACCGATAAGGAGTTTCCCGGCCGCATTGGCTGGGGGCATTCTACGTGGCAGGAAGGTGTGCGCCTTTGCCGGGCGGCGAACGTCAAGACACTGGCGATATTTCATCACGACCCTGACCATGAGGACGGCTTTATGGAACAGGTCGAAACCGAGGCCCGTCAGATGTGGGGCGGTGCGATCGTGGCGCGCGAGAATATGCGCTTCAATCTGCTCTGATCGACGCGTTGCGAAGCCGCCCGTTCCACCTATACTTTCGGAACGATTTCTATGGCGTGACCGCGTTGGGAGGCGTGTGCAATGACCATTAGCGTGGCCATTATCGGCACCGGGCCGGCGGGTTTCTACACCGCCGACGCCCTCATCAAGAAAGGCGTGGATTGTACGATCGATCTGATCGATCGTTTGCCCACCCCCTACGGCCTGATCCGTTTCGGTGTGGCGCCCGACCACCAAACCACGAAGAAAGTCTCGCGCGCCTTTGAAAAAACGGCGATCGCGGAACACTGCAACTTCTTTGGCAACGTCGAGGTCGGTCGCGACATCACGCTCGCGGAGTTGCGCAAGATGTATGACGCTGTCGTCCTTGCGGTCGGCGCCGGGCACGACCGTCTTGCCGGCGTACCGGGCGAAGACAAGAAGGGTGTGATCGGTTCTGCCACCTTTGTCGGTTGGTACAACGCCCATCCCGACCTGCGGCACCTCGAACCGGACCTCAACACCAAGGGCGTGGCAATTATCGGCCAGGGCAACGTCGCCATCGATATTGCGCGGGTCCTGGTGAAGACTCGCGAGGAGATGGCGGAATCCGATTTGCCCGAGTATGCCGCGGCGGCGATCGAAGCATCGCCCATCACCGATGTGTATATGTTCGGCCGGCGCGGGCCGATCGAAGCGAAGTTCACGAATGTCGAGCTGCGCGAAATGGGGGAACTGAAAGAAGCCGTTCCCCTGGTCGACCCTGCGCAATTGCCGGATGAAGTCGGCGCGTTGGACAATCCGCGCGATCAGCGGCTAAAGGAAAAGAATCTGGCGACCTTGAAGGAGTTCACGCGATTCAAGGCGGGTGATGCGCCGCGCCATGTGCACTTCGCGTTCTACGCCAATCCAGTTGAAATCCTGGGAGGCAGTCACGTGGAGGGGCTGCGCTTGGAAAAGACGGCGGTGGTCGACGGCCGCGCCGTCGGCACCGGCGAGTTCTTTGAAATCGCCTGCGGTCTCGTGATCCCAGCGGTCGGCTATCGTTCCTTGCCGGTGGCCGATGTTCCGTTCGACGAGGAAAAGTCGACCGTGGTTCACGAAGACGGCAGGGTGGAGCCAGGCGTTTATGCTGTCGGGTGGGTCAAACGGGGGCCCAGCGGAGTCATTTCCACCAACCGGCCCGACGGCGCGACGGCCGCCGAGCATATCGCAGCGGATTGCGGTGAAGGCGGCAAACCGGGCCGGCCGGCACTGACCCAACATCTGGAAAGACTCGGCGTGCGGGTGGTGACATTCGACGACTGGAAGAAGATCGAGACTGCCGAGAACGAGGCGGCACCGGGCCCATCGCCCCGTCGCAAGTTCGAAACATTGTCGGAAATGCTGGCGGTACTGGGGAACTAGGAAACCGTGCAAACCTTAGGGTTACTGCGGGATTGCGCCCGGACGTCTTGATTAGCCTGGGGGCCGGACTTAAGGTCCGCGACGCCCCGAACAGTGGAGAGTGAAGATGGCAAGTTCGGCCGCGGTGGCTGAGATCAGCGCCCCTCGCGAAGCACGGGATTCCGTGGTCGTTCGCTTTGCCGGCGATTCCGGCGACGGTATGCAGCTGACCGGCGGACAATTTACCCAGGCGACCGCACTTGCTGGCAACGATCTGGCAACGTTCCCCGATTTTCCTGCCGAGATTCGAGCGCCGACCGGCACGACCTTTGGTGTGTCGTCATTCCAGATCAACTTCGGGTCGCGGCGCATCAAGACCTCGGGCGATGCGATTGACGTTCTGGTGGCAATGAACCCCGCCGCATTGAAGGTAGAACTCGCCAACGTGCGCGATGGCGGCGTGATCATCGCCGATGTCGGCAGCTTCAGCGAACGGAACATCAAACGGGCGGGTTTTTCGACGAACCCGCTCGAAGACAAATCGCTCGACGCTTACCGCGTTATCGAGATCGACGTCTCGGCGCTGACCATGGAGGCCGTCAAGGAGTCCGGCCTTGGCAAAAAGGACGCGCTGCGCTGCAAGAATTTTTGGACCCTTGGATTGGTCTATTGGATGTACGGGCGCGACCGTCAAACCACGGTCGATTGGCTCAACGGCAAATTCGCGAAGCGGCCGGATCTCGCGGCAGCAAACATCGCGGCATTGAATGCCGGTCACGCGTTTGGCGAAACGGCCGAGCTGGACGATATGCCGAGCTATACGGTGGCGGCTGCAGAAATCGCGCCGGGCGAGTACCGCACGGTTTCGGGCGGCGAAGCGCTGGCTTGGGGATTGGTTGCCGGTGCCAACAAGGCCGGCCTCGAGATCATGTTCGGGTCCTATCCGATCACGCCGGCGTCGCCGATTCTGCACATCCTGTCGCGGCTCAAGCAATTCGGCGTCGTTACGTTTCAAGCCGAAGACGAAATCGCCGCCGTGTGCTCGGCGATCGGTGCATCCTTCGCCGGGCATCTCGGCATTACCTCAAGCTCAGGTCCGGGGATTGCGCTGAAAGGCGAGGCCATCGGTCTCGCCATCAGCACGGAACTGCCGTTGATCGTCGTGAACTCGCAGCGGGCGGGGCCGTCGACCGGCCTGCCGACCAAGACCGAACAGTCGGACCTGTTCCAAGCCGTTTACGGTCGCAACGCCGACGCACCGCTCGTAGTGCTGGCCTCGCGCTCGCCGTCGGATTGTTTCGAGACTGCAGTCGAGGCGGTTCGGCTCGCGACCAAATACATGACGCCGGTGATGCTCCTGACCGACGGCTACATTGCCAATGCCGCCGAACCCTGGCTGATCCCCGATGTCGACAAGATCCAATCGTTCAATGTCGCATTCCGCACCGACCCGGAGGGTTTCCATCCCTTCGTCCGGGACGACAAAACCCTTGCGCGGAATTGGGCCATCCCCGGAACGCCCGGCCTCGAACACCGCATCGGCGGGATCGAAAAGGCTTATGGCTCCGGTCACATTTCCTACGATGCCGCCAACCACCAGAAAATGACCGATACCCGCAAAGCCAAGATCGACGGGATCGCCGACGACATCCCCGAACAGGTCCCTGAACAGGGCGAGGCTTCGGGTAAGATCGCGGTCGTCGGCTGGGGCTCGACCTACGGTCCGATCGACCGGGCGGTTTCCAACGTGCGCGCGGACGGCCACGCGGTGTCGCATATCCATTTGCGCCACATTTGGCCGATGCCCCGTAACCTCGGGGCGCTGTTGGCCAACTTCGACAAGGTTCTGGTGCCGGAAATGAACACCGGTCAGCTCGTCACCGTGTTGCGGGCCGAATACCTTGTGCCGGCCGAACGGGTAAGCAAAGTGTCCGGCCAACCCTTCAAGATTGGCGAAATCGAGGGTGCGATTCGCGCCCATTTGGAGGCCTAGGATGAACGTCGTACCGGAGCAACTTACCGCCAAGGACTTCGCCACCGACCAGGAAGTGCGCTGGTGTCCGGGGTGCGGCGACTACGCCATCCTCAAGGCCCTGCAGCGGACCATGCCGGAAATCGGCGCGACGCCCGACAAGACGGTCTTCGTGTCGGGGATCGGCTGCGCCGCGCGGTTCCCGTACTACATGGACACCTATGGGTTTCACACGATCCATGGGCGGGCGCCGGCGTTCGCCACGGGAATCAAGCTGTCGAACCCCGATCTCGATGTCTGGGTTGTCGGCGGTGACGGCGACATGCTGTCGATCGGCGGCAATCACCTTCTGCATGCCCTGCGGCGCAACGTCGATCTCCAAATCCTGATCTTCAACAACGAGATCTACGGTCTGACCAAGGGCCAATATTCGCCAACCTCGCGGATCGGCACGCGCTCGCCCTCGACTCCCCAAGGATCGGTCGAAGCGCCCGTGTCGGCCGCCCTGTTCGCGTTGGGGGCCGGCGCCCGGTTCGTCGCGCGTTCGGTCGACACGGATCAGAAACACCTGCCTGTGATGTTCAAGCGCGCCCATGCCCATCGGGGCGCCTCGCTTTTGGAAATTTTCCAGAACTGCATCGTCTACAACGACGGCGTCTTCGATGGATTCAAGGATCCGTCCGTCGCCAGCGATCGACAGGTACGGGTCGATCATGGTCAGCCAATGATCTTCGGCAAAGAGAAGAATCGCGGCTTGCGCTTGCGCCCCGGCGCAATCGAACTCGAAGCGGTGACCATCGGCGAGAATGGCGTGACTTCCGAAGACATCTTGATCCACGACGAGACCAGTCGCATCATGGCGACGCTCCTCGCGTCGATGGATCCTGACAACCTTCCGGTCGCCCTCGGGGTTCTCTATTGCGATCCGGCGCCGACCTACGAAGCGGGCGTGCTGTCGCAGACGGCCGAGGCGCGGGCGAAATCGCCGAATGCAAACCTCAACAAACTCCTGCGTTCAGGCTACACTTGGACTGTGTGAGGGCGTCCAGGGACCGGAAGCGCTAGGCCCTCCCGTATTGGGTCTTTGCTAACAACAGCGCTCCCGCGAAAGGGACAATGGACTACGACCTAGGGCTCTTTACCGTCGTTGTCGCCGATGACAACGCGTATATGCGGGGTCTCCTGAAGACTCTGTTGCACACCATTGGTGTCGGGACGGTGATCGCGGTAGGCGACGGCTCCGAAGCGATCGAAACCCTCAAGAAGGTCGGGCAAGACCCGGTCAAAGGGGGCATCAATTCGATCGACCTCGTGATGGCCAACTGGCAAATGAGTCCGGTCGATGGCTTGTTGCTTCTCAAGTGGGTGCGGCGCCACAAGGAATCGCCGGACAAGTTCATGCCCTTTGTCATGGTGACCGGCTTTGCCGATATGTCCCATGTCAACGAAGCCCGCGATCTCGGCATTTCCGAAATCCTCGGCAAACCCTATTCGGTGCAATCCCTGATGCAGCGGCTGGGACAGGTCATCGAGCGGCCCCGGCAATATGTCCTTACGCCAACCTACTTTGGCCCCGACCGGCGCCGGCGCAAGACCGAATCGCGGTTGGCCGATCGCCGGAAAATTAAGCCCGAGGAGATAGAGATCATCTATGACGACGAAATCTCTTGAGCTCGACCCAAAGGGCAAAGTCAAGGTGCGCTATTTCAGGTTGCGCAACCGACTGAAAGAGAAAGCCGGTTCGGGGCAGCACCGCGAGCCCGGTAACTTTGCGATGAAGGCCCTGGAACAGGCGATGGCCGAACTGGACAAGTTCGCCGAGGACTATCCCGACTGGGTTCAGGGCCAGGTGCGGGAACTCTACGACGCGCTTACCAAGGCGCGCGAAAAGGACGAGACTAGGCGCTCGATCGAATTCAAGCGCATCAACGAGATCGCCCACGACATGCGCGGGCAGGGCGGTACCTTCGGTTACCCCCTGGTCACCACCGTCGCCGATTCGCTGTACAAACTGACCGGCACCCGGGCGTTGACCAACGAAAGTCATCTTGAAATCGTTAAATCGCACATCGACACGATGAATGCGGTCATCAAGGAGCGGGTTGAGGGTGACGGCGGCATCTTGGGCCGCGAGCTTCTGACCGCCCTGGAAAAAGCCATCGAGAAGTTCTCCTGACCGCCTAGCGTATGCGCTGGTAGCGCGCCCGCTTGGCGCCGTCCCGGTTGCTTGACATTGGTGGGATGCGCCCCGATTCTACGGCCAAATTCAAACAACAATCGATTTTCGGGAGGACGTTAGGATGGAATCTTCGGATCTCACGCCGCGCGAATACTACGCCCAGATCAAGGCCAATCCGAACCGGGCGAAGTTCGGCTTCGGGCGTAAGCCGATCCTGGTCAATATCGATCTGCAAAAGGCCTACACGGCGGTTGGAAAGTTCAAAACCGCCTACGAGACCGACCCCAAGCAACTCGACTACATCAACACCCTTTCCGATATCTGCCGGTCGAAAAACCTTCAGGTTGTCTGGACCCATGTCGGGTACATGGAGACAGCGGCGGATGCCGGCGTTTGGGGGACGCGGACGGACACGCCGGATTCCCTGCAAAACATCAAGGTCGGCGCCGAGCGGTTCGAATTCGACGACCGTTTGAAAATCGACCGGACTCGCGATGCCATCTACAACAAGCTGATGCCGTCCGCCTTCCACGAAACGTCGCTCCAGTCGCTGTGCGTATGGCATCAAGTCGACACCATTATTTTGACCGGCGGTTCGACATCGGGTTGCGTGCGGGCCACCTGCGTGGATTCGTTGTCGCGCGGTTATCGCACCATCGTCGCCGAAGAGTGCGTCGCGGACAAACACGAGATCCCGCACTACGCAAACCTGTGCGACATGCAGCTCAAATATGCCGACGTCGAACCCTACAGCGTCGTCAAGGACTACCTGGAAAACTACCAGGCGGCGAACTAGCTGCTGCCGAAGGCTCACCGCAAACGATTGGAGGGGCTGTGAAAGCCGATCTCGGTCTTTACGAATATCTGCCGTGGAACGCGCGGCCATCGATCAAGTGGCCGAACGGCGCCAAAGTCGCGTTCTGGGTCGCGCCGAATATCGAGTATTACGAGCTCGACCCGCCGGTGAATCCGCTGCGTACGCCCTGGGGCAAGCCGCCACCCGATGTCGTTCCCTATGCCGAGCGCGACCACGGCAACCGGGTTGGTCATTGGCGCATGATGGACGTCATGGACCGCTACGGCGTGCGCGGGTCGATCTCGCTCTCGGTCGCGCTGCTCGACCATCACCCCGAGATCATCGAGGCCTGCAAGGAACGCAACTGGGAATTCTTCTCGCACGGAATTTACAACACGCGCTATTCCTACGCGATGAACGAAGTGCAGGAACAGGCGATCATCACGGACTCGATCGACAACGTCCTCAAGCACACCGGCCAACGGATCGCCGGGTATCTCGCGCCGGCCCTGACCCATACCGAGCGGACGATGGATCTGCTGGCCAAGAATGGCATTCTCTATACCTGCGATCTGTTCATCGACGATCAGCCCTTCCCCGTGAACGTCAAGGAAGGCCGGTTCATCTCCATTCCCTACTCGCTCGAGATGAATGACATCATCGTCTACAACGGCAGCATGGTGCCGCCGCGGCGCTATGCCGACATGCTGAAGTCGAACTTCGACCGGTTGCGCAGCGACGGTGCCAAGAACGGTACCGTGATGTGCATACCGCTCCATGCCTACGCGGTCGGACAGGGCCATCGCCTTGCGGCCTTTGAGGATGCGCTCAAGTACATCACCAGCCACGACGACGTGTGGGTCGCGACGGGCCGTGAAATAGCCGAGTACTATTACGAGC
This sequence comes from uncultured Alphaproteobacteria bacterium, assembly GCA_964350495.1. Taxonomy (GTDB): domain Bacteria; phylum Pseudomonadota; class Alphaproteobacteria; order SHVP01; family SHVP01; genus CALJDF01. The sequence continues at coordinate 18,551 of CAYGKG010000032.1, read as the reverse complement.
ACTATTACGACGAGTACATGCAGGCGATCAAAGACTTCAAGAAAAAGCATCCGGCGAGGAGCTAGCGCTATGGCACGCCCCCCTATCGAACAAAAAGAAGTTTCCGGTGCCACCGTTCCGGATAGCTATCTCGAATATGCCCATCGCGGCTACGGCATGGACCACGATCGCTACGACTGGTCGTTGCTGGTCCGCAGAAAACCCGTCGCCTGGCCCAACAAGGCGCGGGTCGCCCTGTGGGTCAATGTCGCGTTCGAGTTTTTCCCGCTCGACACGCCGGCAAAGCCGTTCAAAGCACTTGGAGGGATGGTCACGTCCTATCCGGATTTGCGCCACTACTCGCTCCGCGACTACGGTAACCGGGTCGGCATCTTTCGGGTTATGGACGCCCTCGATGCCGCGGGGATCGACAAGGTTACGGCCTCGTTCAATTCGAAGGTCGCTCAACGCTACCCCTACCTGATCGATCAGGTGAACGAGCGCGGATGGGAGGTCATGGCTAACGGCGTCGACATGGCCAAGCTGCACTACTCGGGCTTGGCCGCCGACCAGGAAAAGGCGCAAGTCAAAGAATCCCTATCGGTGCTGCGCGAAATGTCGGGCCAACCGGTCAAGGGTTGGCTGTCGCCGGCGCGCTCCGAATCATTTGATACGCCGGATTATATCGCCGCCGAGGGCGTCGAGTATTTCTGCGATTGGATCAACGACGACATGCCCTATCCGTTCCGCACGAAATCGGGCGAAATCGTCGCGATGCCGCATCAGCATTGGATCGACGATTCGGTGGTCTGGCTGCACTACAAGCACCAGGAGCAGGACTTCGTCGACCAGGTGAAAGATCAGTTCGATCTGATGTACAACGAGGCGGGGCGCGAGGGCGGCCGGATCATGGCGATTACCATCCACCCCTGGATGTCCGGCCAGCCGCATCGCATCAAGTATCTCGAAGAGGCGCTCAATTACGTCGGCAAGCACGCCGGTGTCTGGAACGCCACGGGCTACGACATTATGCAGGAATGGAAACAACAGCAGTAGCGTCGGGGGCTTAGACCCACACGAAAAAGGGGCGCCCGCGGGCGCCCCTTTTTTTGGTCCAGCGGAAGCAGTTTACTTCGTCGCCGCGTAGATGAACCACTGGCCAGGACCGGGGCTATAGGTGTCTTCGTCGGTCGGCCGGATCTGGTTGGCGAAGGTCTGCACGATGTTCTTCTTCTTGAAGCCGGCGCGTAGCGCGACATCCTCAAGATCCATATCGTGCATCCGGCCCCAGAACGGTTCGTTGTTGTTGTGGGTATCCCAGTCCTTCATGAGCTGGTCGAACGGATCGTCGATCATCTTGAACGGCGGCTGCTCGACATGGAGCATCAGCCCACCCGGTTTCAGCAACCGGTAGTTTTCCTTCACGATGTTGTAGACAGCTTTGTTCGACGTCTCGTGCAGGAACATGGTGGATAGCACCATGTCGAAGGACTCGTCCTCGTACTTGGTGTGCTCGGCATTCTGCTGCGAGAAGGTCACGCCATACCCGAGGCTCTCTGCGCGGCGATGACCGTAGCGCAGACACGGACCGCCGATGTCGATACCGATCACTTCGGCATCCGGCCATGCATCCTTATAGGGCAGGGTATTGGCGCCGACCGTGCAACCCTGATCGAGAATGCGCTTGGGGTTGATGTGGGGATAGTTCTCTTTGATCCAGGTGGCAACGGCATAGCCTGCGCCGTTGTTGAACTTGCCCAACATGCCGCCGGTCGAGAAGTACAGCCCGCCGGCATCGTACATGGCGCCGGCCGAGACATCGTCTTTGGTGAACTCGGTGAAAAAGCTGCCCGGCATCCAGTGCATGTCGAACGGCTTATGGTAGCGCGGCACCTCGAAATTCGGATCGATCTCGACCGTACCCTTATCCGCTTTGCGGGGTTTGGCCCGCTCGATCAGGTCGTCTAACTGACGCTCCACGATCTGGCGCCGTTCGTTGTACCCGTTCTCCTGGGCATAGAGCCGCAGCATGCTCCACAGACGAAAGTATTCTTCGCCGAGCATTGCCTTGCGGACCTCATGGCGGTCCTTCGGCTTGCGACCGTTGGCCTTTTCAAAGGCCGGTTCGACCTTGTTGTCGTAAAGTTTGCGGTGGCCCGGCCAAATCTCGGATCCAACGTGCTTGAATAGATTCATCATGAAATCCATCCGCGCGGATTCGTCGTGATTGGTGTCGACGACCATTTCGTGTTTGCCGAAGCCCCGCCACGTCACATTCGCTTGTTCCATCTCGTCTCCTGCCCCTTGGCTGCCTAGTTACCGCTAATATATCACACCGTCGCCGCCGCGCCGGTCTTGGTATTCAGGCGTACGGATGGTGGACATCCTCGCGGCTCAGTTGTCCTAAGGCCCTGATTTAGGTCAATTTTCGGGTTCGGACCGGGGTCACACCCGCCGCCGTCAAGGCCGCGATTTCTCCTGCGTCAAAGCCGAATTCCGCCAAAACCTCGGCGCTGTGGGCGCCAAAAGCAGGGGGTTCGGTATGGTTTCCGGCGGGGGTTCGGCCAAATTTGATGGGCGGTCCGATGGTCCGGATACGCCCGGCATCGACAATCATGTTTCGGTGTGCCGCGTGCGGGTGGTTCATGGCATCGGGCACCGACAGCACCGCGCCCGCGGGGATGCCGATTTCCATCAGCCGTTTCGCCAAGGTTTCGCCGTCCTGGGCCGACAACGGGCCCTCCAGGGCCGATCGTAACTCGGCTTGATGATCCAATCGGTCGGCGTTGGAGGCAAAGCGCGGATCGTCGGCGATCTCGGGTTGACCGATTTCGGCGCACAGCCGGCGAAACTGTCGATCGTTACCAACCGCGAGGAAAAGGTCGTGACCGGCGGTCGGAAACAAATCGTAGGGCGCGATGTTGGGGCTCCGATTCCCCATCATTTTTGGTGGCCGATCCGTCATGAACCAGTTGTGCGGGTAGGGCAGCAAGATCGACAGCGCCGCATCGTACAGGGTAACTTCCAGGAATTGACCCTTGCCCGAGCGGCGGCGTTCTTCCGCCGCCATCAGGATCCCAATAGCGGTGTTCAGCCCGGTGACCATATCGACGATCGAGACGCCCACGCGCACCGGGCCGCTGCTCGGGTCGCCGTTGACGCTAAGGAGCCCCGACCATGCCTGAACCGCCCCGTCGTATCCGGGCATCCCCCCCAGCGGGCCGTCGCTACCGAACCCGGTAATGCGGGCATGGATCAGTTTGGGAAAGCGTTCCTGCAGTGCGTCCGGTCCGATGCCCCAGCGCTCCATCGTGCCAACCTTGAAATTCTCGACCACGATGTCGGCGGTTTCGAGCATGCGCATCAGTACGGCGCGACCGTCCTCCGTCGACAAATCCAGCGCCAGGCTGCGCTTGTTGCGGTTGAGGCTGGCGAAATAGGCGCTCAGGCCGTGGCTAAACGGCGGGCCCCACTCGCGCGTTTCGTCGCCCTGGGGCGGTTCGACCTTGATCACGTCGGCGCCATGATCGGCCAGCATTTGCGTGCAATAAGGTCCGCCGAGGACCCGGGACAGGTCGATAACCTTCATGCCTTCCAGTGCGCGGCTCATGCGGCGACCCCGAGCGAATCGCGGGCGAACGCGGGGTAGGTCGCGGCGATCTCGCGGCCGACGCTACCGCGGATGAGCGAAAGTGTCGCCGCGTCCGGCGGTGCGGTCTCGCCAACGTCGGAAGCGATGTCGAAGTCGAAGCCGGTCGCGGCCTCAATGTCGGCCACGGATTGGCCGGGATGTACCGATTGCAGCATGAAACGCCCTTTGCTCGAGTCGAAATGGAATAGCGCCTTCCCGGTGATCAGCGCATAGGGTCCGCCGCGCCGCCAGACGCCGGGCGGGCTGGTTCCCGCGGCGCTGACAAAGTCGACCTTGGGGACGAGGACGCGGGGGTCGTGATCGGGCCGGAACAAGATGACGCGGGGAATCATGTAGTACAAAAACGCCGACCCGTAGGAGCCGCCAAAGCGCACTTTCGAGCGTGGGTAGTCGCCAATGCCGACTAGATTGATGTTTCCGCCGCCGTCAATCTGACCGCCGGAAAAGAAGAACGCGTCGATGCGTCCCTGCGCGGCGCAATCGAAGAGCTCTTTCCCGCCGTCCGACCAAAACGTGTTGCGGGGGTCGCCCAGAATCGAGACCCGGGTGGCCCCGCCCGACAGGTGACGCGTCAACAGGGCCGCCGACGCCGGAATCGGCGAAGAGACGCCGACCGCGATATGGCGCGTCCCAGTCAGCAACCGCGCCATCGCGGCGATCAAAAGCTCTTCGCGATTGTAGGCCGTCATGCAGCCTCGGGCGCAAGGACGTGCTGGTCGAGATAGGCAGCGAAACCGGCGTCGCTCCGCGCCGCCGCGGCGTAGGCCCGGAGGTGGTCTGCGTCCTCGGTGTACTGGCCGGGGAACCCGAGCGGCTGGCAACCGTCGGCATCCAGCGCGACGGCGGTCACATAGAATGACGACAGTGTGCCGGCGGCCAACGTCGGGACGTCGAACAAATTTCCGGAGTAGCGCCGTTCCACAGTGACCAGGGTTTGTCCCGCCGCATGCGCCATCGTGACAAGGTCGCGCTCACGCCCGACCCACACGTTGCCCGCGTCGTCGGCCATGACGCAATGGAACAGCGCGATGTCCGGGGCGATCGCCGGAACCAGCAGGATCGGATCGTCGGCGCCACTGCCGAGCGGGTTGTCGATGACACGCCAGTCCGGCCGCGCGCGTACGATGTCGGAACCGAGAATGCCTCGCAGCGGAAAAAATGGAACGCCCTTTTCGGCGGCCTGAAGTCCGGCGTGGATAGCCGGGCAGGTGGCTTCCCTGATATCCAGCGACCCGGTCGTCACCGCCTGCGCGAATCGTCCGGCAGCACCGTATTCGCCGAGCGATACGCCGGAGGTCTCTAGCGTCGCGACACAGCCGGCACCAATCAAGAGATCGGTCTGCATGCCGCCGGTGGGTACATTGATCAGGTGCAGGTCGCGTGCGCCACGGCGGACCAGGGCCCGCGTCGCGCCCATCGCCACGCCGCAGCCGTCGCGGATCGCGGCGAGGGTCGCCCCATCGGGGATCCTTCCGGCGAGGTCTTCAACGGTGGTCCAGGTTGTCATCGGTCGATCATACCGGATCGGTGGCGCTGGGGGCGCGCGATCTGGCCAATCGGTGGGTCGCGATCGTCGAGAGAATCACCGCGCTGCCGAAAAGCACAATTCCCAATCCGATATCGGCCCGCGTCACCAAGCTACCCTCAAGCAAAAGGATCGTCAGCGCGACGACAAGAACGTCCAGCATCGACCACCGCGAAATTTTTTCGAACAGGGAAACCAGTCGCGGCGCCCAGCCATGCGTCAACCCCAGGGTCCAGACCAGCAACGCCGTCCCGATCTTCATCGTTGGGAGCAAGACCGTGAACAAGCCGACCACGGCAAACAGGAAATAGTCGCCGCTGCGCAAGAACGCCACCACCCCGTCGAGCAGCGAAAATTCTTGCTGAAAGACCAGCATGCTACGCACCGAGATCACCGGCATCCACAGACCGGCCAGCAATAACGGCGCCGCCAAAAGCAACAGAAGCCCGGAGATCCAATCGCGTTTCATGGAAGGTTCATCGTCATTGCGCCGTTCGTTCGCGCCGTTGCGGCCTTAACCCTTCGTTTACCATAAAGCCGGAAGATCGGCGTGAGGGAGTTTCTCTATGCACGCACTATCGTCCGCCGAAGGCCCCGATTTCGACGTCACCGCTGCCATTCGCACGATCCCGACGTCGATGCCCTACCGCCGAAAATGTCTGAACTTCGCCGGCATGGAAAGTCGGTCGTTGCTGTCGCCGAAAGCGTTGGCCTTCCTGCATGAGACGATTCGGGTGCTCGGTGCAACATCCGTGCTCGAGATTGGCACCTATTTCGCGGGCGGGACAAAGGTATTGGCCGATGCTGTCCAAGGTCGCGGCATCGTCGTCACTATCGACAGCAACGTCGCGCGAGCGCCCTATGTCGAGGCAGAGATCGCGACGTGGCCCCAACCGCTTCAGGAGGCGACGACGTTCCTGCCCCACAGCGCGGACCAGCTTTTCTCGACATTCTCGCGGAAGAGCGAATTTTGGTTCGATATCTGCGTGGTCGACGGCGATCATCGTTACACGGCGGCCCTGGTCGATCTGCTTAACTGTGCACGGTTCGCGGCCCCAGGCGCGGTCATTCTGGTCGACGATTCGACGCAACCTGCGGTCTTTAATGCGGTCAAGGACTTCCTCACGTTGCGCTCCGACTGGCAGGAGATCGGCGGTGCGTTCGCCGACTATTGCGGCGACGCCGCGTTCGCATCGATGCGCCCGTCGTTCGACGGGCTTCCGTTCCTGGTGCTGGTAGGGCCCGCCTATCCGCCGATCGGTCGGCGGCTCTATACGGTCGGTGGCGTTGCAAACGGACCGCTCCAGGGAATCGAGATCGACCTCACCCGGCCCGCAGCCGCCGGAAGGCTTCAGGGGCGCTTCGTCCTGTCCTATACCGACGCTAAACAGCCTCACATGCTCCAGGCCGACGCCGCCGTCGACCTCGCCGCCGGCGCGCGCAAAGCCGTCCTTCGGCTGGCCGAACCCCTAGCGGCGGACACCGCCCAACCCAAAAGCGTGGACGTCAGCCTCTATTGGCATGGACCCGACGCAGACAGCGTCCTCGCGCTCGCCGCGCCGCCACGGCTTTTGATCGGCTAGTCGAGGCCCAGCACGCCGGGATTCATCAATCCCCGCGGATCGACCGCCGCTTTGACCGCGCGCAACAGTGCGTAGGTTTCGGTCTCGCGCGTTTCGCGGTAGGGGTACTGTCGACCGATCTGAAAATGGACGGCACCGAACGCCTTTGCCAACGCAGCGATCCCGCTGCGCAAATCGCGTACGGCGTCGTGGACGTCTTGGCGGCGATCGTGCGTGGATAGCCCACCCAGATAGGCGTCATCGAAAAAGCTTCGGCGCAAATCATTGGGTGAATCGGGGAAGAACAGGCACGGCTCGATCCGCAACGCCTGGGCGCTGGCCGGCACAATGAAATTGCCCCACTCGATTCCATTGGCTTCCAAGACCGCCTGGTTTTCTTCGAAATAGCGCTCGACCGCGCCGACGAAAGCCAGCGCGCGCGAATGGGGCACAATACCGTGCACCGGGATCCACTGCTTGCCATCTTGGTTGAACAGCAGGGTTGGGGCGGGAAACGGTCCGGCCCGGACCAACCGGGGAACGCTTGCCTCAATTTCGGTCCCGCCTGCCGCGCAAATCGACTTTGCCTGAGTCATCTTGGCCGCGGCCTCGGTGTCGTTGCGGCCGTCGACGGTGAAATGAATCGAATAGGCGATGTCGCGAAACGCATGCCGCCCAGCCATGGCGACCTTGGCAGCATCCCGGACGCCGCCCAGAAGGCCGCGGCCCGAGCGCACCACCTGACCCAGTTTGCGAAAGTCGTCCGCCAAGCTTTGCTTTCGAATCATGTAGGCCATCAACAGGGCGTCATAGCCCGAACACTCGCTGGTCAGCGCATGGCGAGCGAGTTCGCTCATCGCCCGGCATAGGGCCGCGGCATCGGCAAACTCGAAACTCGCATAGGCGGTTGCAGGCGCTCGGGGGATCACCTTCAGGGTGACCGTCGCCTTGATCCCCAGTGCGCCGGTATCGGCAAGGAACAGACCGGTCAGATCGGGCCCGTAGGTCCGAAAGAAAGGCGTCGGTGCGAATGGCGTCGCCGCCGACCCCGTCGTCAAGATCGTTCCGTCGGCCAGCACAACATCCAACCCGAGGACCGATTCGGCTGCCGGACCGAACCGGCCGGACCCATAATTGATCGCGTTTTGCGACACCGTTCCGCCGACCGTCGCATACTTCCCGGACCCGGTCCCCCAGAACGGCGTGCGCACGCCGTGGGGTTTGAGCGCGGCGTCCAGCGCTTCCCAAGATAGGCCGCATTCGACCGTGACGAACATGTCCTGGCGATTGAGGTCGAGTACGCGGGTCATGCGGCGGGTATCGACAAGAACCGACCCCGGGCCGCCCAAATAGCCGCGGGTATAGGACATCCCGCCGCCGCGCGGCACGACCGCAAAGCCGGCCGCGGTCGCCACGGCAACCGCCGCCGCGAGTTCTTCGGTATCGCCGGGCGCGATGACCATGTCGCAGGGCGCACCGACATAAAATATGTCGGTCGAGAAAAATTGCCGCGTTTGCGCGTCCGTGTGAACGTGGTCGCCGCCCAGGCGTTGGCGCAACTGCGCCGCACAGGTCTCGATCGTCGTCCTCGGGGTATCTGGTGCAGGGGTCATGATGGTCCGCCGCGCAGCCGCATGGGTGGTACCCCGGCGCCGCGCGCAACCATAAGTGTATTGAGCGGCATCAAGGTCTTATTCGTCGAAAAATCGAACAATCGTGTTATAAACCCTGTGCGGCATAGAGGAGAAATCAATGAGCAGAAGAAATCTGCGACACGCGATTGGCGGGATTGCGGCCATCGGTATTTTCGCCGGCGGCACGGCTCTCGCAGCGACCTCGGGTCAATTGACCCTCACCGGAACGGTCCAACAAATTCTGGCCATCACGGTCACGCCCGCAGCGGCGGCGTCCGGCCTCGATCTGACGGGCACCGTTACCCAACTCAAAGTGGCGACGGTTGTGGCACAGGCCAATAACCCGACCGGCTACGCCGTGTCCGTCAGTTCGCTAAACCAGTCGAGTAGCGATTGCGGCGCCGCCAACGGGCCATGCTTCCACAGCCCGACGGCGACAACCAACGACGATCTATCCTTTACGCTTTTGCGGGGCGCGGTGGCGGTCTCCTTTTCGGGGGCCACCGGCACGTTCATTTCGAGCGCGGCGCGGACGGCGGTGGGTGGCGACACCTACGATGCGAATGTTTCGTACGACGGCACGTCGGCCAACCTCGACCAGGCGACGGATTACAGCGAGACGCTGACCTTTACGATTTCCGAATCATAAGAGCAGCCCAACTTTCGAAGAAAAAGCCCCGCTTCGGCGGGGCTTTTTTTGTCTGATGCTCCGAAGGGCCGCCACGAAAAGTACAGGTGTGGCCAAGGCGTGCACTCAAGACCGACCGCGTGGTGCCGGGGCCGGCTAGCGGTTGAATTTGGTGCCGCGGTCCGGTCCGAACAGACAGTCGCACTCTTCCTCGAAGGCAAACACCGCGAGCGCCGCGACCCCCACCGCCAGCACAATATTGCGCCGGTTGGTGAAGGTCTGCTTGTCATAAAACGCGACGCATTCGCCGTAGCCGTCGCTATCTTCGCGGTATCCCTGGCCGATACATTTTTGGGCGCTGGTGGCGCGCGGCTGGCCCGACCCGAACGGCTTGAACGAGACGGATGGTCCGCCGGCGCATGCGCCCAGCAACAGGCACAACGCGGTGAGCGCTGCGAAACGGGATCGAACCACGCGGCGGGCTTACTCGAAATTCGCGGCGTCGTATTGCGCGGCGTTGTTGAGGATGTTCTCGGTTTCCAGCAACTCGTTGATTTGCTTGAAGTCGTACATCCGGTTGCGGAAGGCGTTGGTCGAGCCATGCTTCTTCAGGCTGGCGAAGTATTCGCCGGCCAGCAGGCTATAGGCGCGGAACAGGCCGCCCGGGAAGATCACGATGGAGTAGCCCAACTCCTTCAATGCCTTGGCATCCGTCACCGGGGTGGAGCCGCCTTCGACCATGTTCGCGAGCAGCGGGGCTCGGCCCTTGAAACGGGCGCACATATCGCGCTGCTGATCTTCGTTCTCCGGCGCCTCGACGAACAGAATGTCGGCCCCGGCCTCGACGTAGCGCTCGGCCCGTTCGATGGCTTTGTCGTAGCCTTCGACTGCGATCGCGTCAGTGCGGCCGATGATCAGAAAATCGTCCGAACGACGGGCGTCGGCTGCGGCTTTGATCTTGCCCACCATTTCGCCGGTCGAGATCAGGCTTTTGCCCTTCAAATGACCGCAGCGCTTGGGAAAGGTTTGATCCTCAAGCTGGATCGCTGTGGCGCCAGAGGCCTCGAACAGCCGCACCGTACGCTGGGTGTTGATCGCGTTGCCCCAGCCGGTGTCGCCGTCCACGATTAGCGGCAGGTTCACTCGTTCCGAGATCAGCGACACCGTCGTCGCCACTTCGTTCATCGACACCAGGCCGATATCGGGCATGCCGAGCCGGGTATAGGCGATCGAGGCACCGGTGATGTAGGCCACCGAAAAGCCGGCCTGCTGCACCATCATCGCCGAAAAGGCGTCAAAGCAGCCCGGCGCGATGATGATGTCGTCTGCCGCCAGTTGGTCTTTCAGGGAGGGGTAGGGGCCGTGTCCGTTGGTGCTCACGATGTCTATCCTGTTCTTCGTTTAGGGGCGGTGTCCGTGCCCAGGGGCACGGCTGACGGCATCTTTAGGGCAAATCGACCGCGCGATCGGCCCCTGATGGTCTACCATAGTCGATCAGACCTCGGGGCCGAAAGGCGTCGTGGGATAGTCGGCAGAGGCAGGAAATGGAACAAGAAGGTCCCTTCATCACCTGGCGCATCGCGGTGGCCCTGGTTGTCGCGGGAATCGGGACATTTGCGGTTGGCGTCGGCGGCTGGGTCTGGTTTTCGATCGCGGCCTTGCCCGACCTGAGCGCCGCCGGGCTCTCGATTCTGATCATCCCGGGAACGGTGCTGTTCATCCTGCTGCTTGGCTTCCTCTGGTATAACATTTTTAGCCTGTTGCTTACCGTGCTGCGCGCGGACGAGCACGATTCCTAGCCCAACCACCGGCGTCGCTGGTAAGGTTCGCGCCTACACCAGGAGGAAAATCATGGCCAATCTCGCCGAAGTTGCCCCCGAAGCCGAGGCCGCCCTCAAGCCCGGTTCGGCGTCCCATCGGGTCCTGACCTATTTGCGTACGATGGAGGCCCGCGACCTTGCCGCCGCCAAGGCGATGCAGGCGCCGGGCTTCCACATGGTGTTCCCCGGCGATTGCCATTTCGACACGCTGGAAGACCTCATCGCCTACGGCAAGGGCCGGCAGGGCACCGCCCTCAAGACCTTCGACCGGTTTGACGAAACTGCCGCGGTCGATGGAACCGTCGTCTATGCCTGGGGCACGCTGTATGGCAAGAAAGTGGATATGAAGACCGCCTATAGCGGCATCCGATTCGTCGATCGTTTCCTGGTGCGCGACGGCAAGTTCGTCAGCCAGATGGTGTGGAACGATATGGGCGAGCATGGCTTTGGCCCGGGCGATCGCCCGATCCCGCCGAACCCGCCCCCGCGCGGCGACGAGACCGCCGTCGGTCCAGCCGCGAAGACGGTTCTGAAGTATCTGCGAACGATGGAAGCCCGCGACCTCGATACCGCCCGCGCGATGCTGGGGAAGGGGTTCTACACCATCTTCATGGGCGGCCACCGCTTCACCACGCCCGAAGAGCTCGTCGCCTTCCAAAAGGGCCGCTCGCAAAATAGCTGGAAGGCATTCCAGCGTTTCGACGAAATCGACGCTGCGGACGGCACGGTCGTGTTCTGCTTCGGGACGCTCCAGGGCGAGAAGCCCGACGGGTCGCCCTACCAGAACATCCGCTACGTCGACCGCTTTACGCTGCGCGACGGCAAGATCGTCGACCAAATGGTGTGGAACGACATGGCCGAACACGGTTTCGCCAGAACGCGGGTTTGACCCGTCCGGTGTCCCCAGTGAAGAAAATCATCGTCGGCATCAGCGGCGCCTCGGGTGCCATCTTTGGGATTCGGTTACTGGAGGTTCTGCGCGGCGCGCCGGACGTTGAGACCCATTTGATCGTTAGCAAGTGGGGGCAGCAGACCCTCGAACACGAAACCGCGCGTACCGCCAAGGATGTGCGCGCCCTCGCAGACGTCGCCTACGCCGCCGGCGAGATGGGGGCGGCGGTATCCTCGGGGTCCTTCCGTACCGACGGCATGGTCATTGTCCCGTGCTCGATGCGCACGCTGGGCTGTATTGCCAACGGCTACGGCGATTCGCTGATCCACCGTGCCGCCGACGTGGTGTTGAAGGAGCGGCGGCGGTTGATCGTGGTACCGCGCGAGACGCCGTTGTCGGAGATCCACCTCGAAAACATGCTCAAACTCGCGCGGATGGGTGTGACGATCCTGCCCAGCGATCCGGCCTTCTATGCCCATCCCAAAACGATCGACGATTTGGTCGACCACACCGTCGCCCGGATCCTCGATCAACTCGGCATCGAGTCCGACCTGATCGAGCGCTGGAGCGGCGATATGCACGGCGCCGACCCCGTGGTTCCGCTGCACCCCAAGGGTGCCTGACCACGCCACCGGCGAAAATCGTCTGTTTTCCTGGGTGCCTGTGCGGCCCGCTCGCCCAAGCCGGATGACGAACCACGCCCGGAAGCGCTAAACTCCGAGTCGAACCCAGGAGGCACCCATGACCCGTCAGGCATCCCACGGCGCGTTCCCCGAAATCAACCACGACGAAATGGCGCGCCAGGACTTTGCGCTGCGCCTCCGCGAATATGTTGCCGGCGACATCGTTGGCGGCAACGACGCGGTTTATCGCCACGCGGTCGAACCGGCCTTCGTCCACACCCACGGGCGTAAACCCGAATCCCGCAAGGAAGTTCGACAGGCGATGGAACGCCACCCCTTCCACCAGGCGTGGGGCGCGCTTAACCGGGCGACCCAGGAAATGATCTGGGATTCGGTTCAAGATTCGCTCGACCGCCAGGACGATGCCTTGAACCGCCGGATCAAGAACGCCGGGTCCGGCAAAGGGTCACTCCGGCTCAACCCGTCCGTTAAGGCGCCGCGCTATCTCGCTGCCGTCGATATCCATTGCATGCCCGGCAACTACCACACCGAATACACCGAAGACGACGCCTATCAGGGCGCGCTCCTCGACCGCGGCGCGTTCATCTATGCGCGCGGCGCCCGGGGACCCAACCACGATTCCTTTGGCCACGATCTGCTCGCCTACCTCAAGAAGACGCGGCCCGATTTTCAACCCCGCCGAATTCTCGACATGGGCGCGGGTCCGGGTCAGGTGACCTGCGCCATCGCGGCGGCGTTTCCCGACGCTGAAGTCCACGCGATCGACGTTGCCGCCCCGTTGCTCCGCTACGGTCACAAGCGCGCATCGTCGCTCGGCCACACCATTCACTTTTCGCAGCAGAATGCCGAGGCGACCGAGTTCGCCGACGAGAGCTTCGACCTCATCGTTTCATGCATCATGATGCATGAGACTTCCTCCAAGGCCCTGCGCAATTACGTCAAGGAAACCCACCGGCTGCTGGCGCCGGACGGCATCGCGCTGCACATGGACTTTCCCCACAACGAGAACAAGTCGCCCTACGCCCAGGCCATGGTCGACTGGAGCACCCACTACAACGCCGAACCGTTCATCGGTACCTTGGGCGATACCGACTGGGCTGACGTCGCCGTTCAGGTTGGTTTCTCACACAACACCGCGACGGTCGTGCCCATGTCGACGGTCGCGCCGAACAACCACATGTATGTGCTCGACGTCCGTAAACCGGCGTAAGCTAAAAGTTGCGGCGTCGATTTAGTCGACGGGGCCGCCGGACCAGAACCGGACGCGGGTGAACTTGCCGTCGTCGCCGAAGTCGAAGAAGTTGCAGTTCGCCATATCCACCAGGGACCCGTCCTTGCGGTCGTTGCGATAGACGATTTCGACCGCGCAGGTTCCTTTTTCGGTGTCGACTACGAAATTTGTTGCTTGATGGATCATTTCCTCGGTCCCGGCGCACAGTTCGGCGAAAAACGTCCGTAATTCGTCGTGGCCTTCGAGACGAAGGTTGTTGGATTCCCACGTCAGCGTAGCATTTGGCGCGAAACAGGCAACGGTGCCCTCGACGTCGCCCGAATCCATCGCGCCGAAGTACCCTTTGACGACGGCATCGACGTAGAACGCGCGCGACCGGGACATTCGTTGAGTTACGGTAGGTTCGGACCGGGAAACTGCCGCAGCGATCGTGCCCGAATCCGTTCCGCTTCGGCCTGTTCCGACCGCACGCATTCCTGGTAGCCCTGGGTGCCGCGCGGATGGGCGCGGGCGCAGCGGTCGACGATGCTCAACGAGTCACAGGCGCCCAGGCCAAGGGTCAGGGCGGCGGCTAAACCCGCGCCGGAAAGCAAACGGACGCGCCCCAAGGCGCGCCCGTTTCGTTGCTGGATTGATTGCAAGGGATTGGTCCAGAGAGAGGACGTTACTCCGCGGCGTCGCTCAACGGAACGACCGGGCAATTCGCTTCTTTCTCGACGAGGTCATAGACAAAAATGAACTTGGCCATGCCCGTCAAAATCCCGGCGACCATGCCCAGTTCGAAGATCTGGGCGTCGTCGAAATGGGGCTTCAATTCGTCGTACAGCTTTTTGTCGAGGTTGCCGTGCATGTTGGTCATCACGATCTGATCGGCGAGGCGCAGGACCGCGCGTTCCTTCGCATCGAAGCAGTCCGCATCTTCATTCATGATCCAATGAATCTGCTCGGCGGTCACGCCCTGCTTTTGTGCAGCGACCCGGTTGCCCTTGTTGCAGTAGGCGCAGCCATGGGTCATCGACAGCCGGTAGCGCAGGATTTCCTTCAACCGGGGCTCGACCCGCCCGCCATAGAATAACCGCCCGTAAAACTCGTCCTTGTACCAAACCATCAGTTCGGGGGCGTTGGCGCCGACCTCGTTCATGGTCGCGTCGTCGCGCAAATCCATCGCGGTATCGTAGTCCGCGCGCATCCGGTCGGTCATTTCGTCACGCGGCACGCGGCGCAGCATTGGATTGGGCATTGGTCTCTCCCCCGTTCGGTCAGGATGGCGCTAAGGCGCGATGCGCCATTGTGCCGCCGTCGCGGCCCGCCCGCAACCGGGGGTCGCGGGCCCTAGGATTCCAAGGCTTGGCGCAGGTCCGGGCGCTCCCGCAGGATCCGCCGGGCGTGGTAGTCGAATTTCCAATTGAAGATATCGGCCTGGCCCAGGAATTTCTTGGACTGCCGCGCGGCCGCATCGGGTAGTGGGTCGAGGGTCCCCGCCGCCATCGCGCGGACCTGGACGCTCGCCGCGCCCTCCAGCACAAGGGCGCCGATCACCGCCTCTTGCAACGTTGCGCCAACGACAACGATTCCATGATTCTTGAGAATCGCGGCCCGGTTGTTGCCCAATGCTGCCGCGATCCGATCCGTCTCGCCTTCGCCCTCCAGAAACACGCCGTGATGCTCGTTGAAGAACACGATGTCTTCGAAAAAAATCGATGCTTGCTGGTCGATCATCGCGAGCGGTGCGCCGATCGAGGACAGCGCCATCGCGTTCATCGCATGGGTATGGACAATCGCATTGACGTCCGGCCGCTTGGAGTAAACAGACGCATGGAGGTCGAGTGCCGGGCTGATTTCGCCGGTCCCCGAAAGAACCTTCAGCTGCATGTCCGCTTCGTGCAGCGCCGCCGGCGTTGCCTCGTCGAAGCCAAGTCGGAACCGATTCGACCAAAAGGTTTTGGCGCCGGGTTGCCGGGCCGTGACGTGACCGGCGATATCCAGGCCCTGGCCCTCGCGGTCCAGAATGTGATGCGCTAGGACGAGTTCGCGCTGAAGTCGCTCCAAATCGCTTGCAGGTTCGGTCGCGAACAATTGGATGACTGTGGCCATTGGCCTATCCCTCCGGCGTGGATGAATGGATTGGCGGCGATTGTCGCTGGCGGCGCGTTGCGGCGCAACAGGGTCGCTAGCGCGCGGTGGCGATCGCGCGCGCTGCGCCGAGTACGTCGCTCGGCGCCAGACTGGCGAGCGAATCCCGTTGGATCACCGTGACCGCCGGACCGCGCGGTTGGGTTTGCGATGGAACCGACGCCTTCGAAAACAGGACGACGGATGGGCAGCCCGCCGCTGCGATAATGTGCGTCGGTCCGGTATCGTTGCCGATCGCCAAGGCAGCGCGGCGCGCCAGCTCGGCAATCTGTCCGAACGACGTGCGTCCCATCAGGTTGATGGCGCGCGGCTCCGCCCCGGCTACCGTGGCGATTTCGGTCGCCTCCGACCCGGTACCAAGGAGGACGGGAATGAGGCCATCGTCGGCCAGCGCGCGCGCCGCGCTAATGTAGTGATCTGCCGGCCAGCGCTTGTCCGGCCGGTGTGGCGCACCGCCCGGCACCAGAAGAACGAAACGATCGGGCAAATCGAAGCCGCCCGTGTCGCCGCGCAGCCAATCCAGGTCCGGCGCCGGGGTCTCGGCGATCCCGGCATCGGCCAGTTGCTCGGCCTGGCGTTCAAGCGTGTGCATGGCATTGCGATCTGGATTGCGATGGGGATGCGAACACCCCTTGGCGATGCCCGACCACTCGGGGGGGCGCCGTCCGAAGAACCGAAAGTAGGCGTGCGTCCGGTCGCTATGCTGCAAATCGTAGACCCGCCCAAAACCGCTGCCGACAATAAACCGGCGCAAACGATTCCAGGCGCCCCACTGCAAAATGCCGGGCTTGGGATCGATCTCGACCGCATCGAAGCACCCGCAGTCGCGGCCGAGCGCCGCGAAAGGCGCGGTCGTCAGCAGGGTGATGTGGGCCCCGGGGTGGTGCGACCGGATCGCTTGGAACGCACCCAGTGCCAGGATGAAGTCCCCCAGGGCGCTATGCTTGATCACGAGAATACGCTGGGAGTCTGGCACGGGCGGGCAGCGGTTGTTGCGGGTTGGCGTCAACTTATAGCGCGCATCGACCAACAATGCGTATCAATCGGCTTGACGCCGCCCGCGGCAAACCGGACCATCGCCGCATGATGACGTTCAAAAGTCCCGCCGAACCGGAAGAGATCCGCCTCACACGTCTGCGTGTCAGTTACCTCGATTGGCCAGGCGAATTGCCGCCGGTCGTCCTCCTGCATCCCAACCGAACCAACGCCCGGGTGTGGGATTTCATGGTGGACGCCAGCACCCTGCCGAACCGCTTCATCGCGCCCGACGCCCGCGGGCACGGGCTCAGCGATTATCCCGAGCGCGGCTATGTGTTGCAGGAATACGTGCACGACCTTATCGAATTCCTCGACGCCCTACAGATTTCAAAAGTCGTTCTCGTCGGGGCGGCGACCGGCGGCAATATCGCGCTCCTTGTCGCCTCGCAGCACCCGGGTCGTGTCGCGGGCCTCGTCGTCGCCGACCCCGGCCTCTCGCTCGACAAGAAAATTAGCGCCGACGTCAAGGACGAGATCGTCAAGAACCACCGCTTTCCCAGTTTCGAAGCCGCCAAGGCGGCGATGCCTTTCAGCCGATTCTGGTCCCAGGACATGAAGGATCACTACGCCGCGCACAGCTTCAGGACGCTCGAGGGCGGCGCCGTCGAGTGGCGCTACTACCCCCAAGGGGCGCAGTACACCGAAGGGGTGCTCGAAGACGACATGTGGGACGACATTGCCGTGACCTGTCCAACCCTGATGATGCGCGGCGCCGAGTCCCACGTCTTTCCCAGGCACAATATGGATCGGCTGCAGGCGATGATCCCTGGGTCCGAGGCCCACGATGTACCGGGTTGCGACCACCGCATCAGCCAGGATCAACCCGAGTTGATGGCCAAACTCGTCGATTCCTTCGTGCGGCGCCGTATCGTGGCAGGCTAGTCGGCTAGAAAATCGCGAATCATAACCGCGCGGTCCACCCACGCGGTCGGCGCGATCGCGCTCGTTGCCCCCGCGATTGCGCTTGCCGCGCTGTCGCAAAAGCGAGCGAAGGGGTCGTTTTCCGCGGCGCACACCAGCGTCGGGCGATCGATGGCCGCGAGACGTTTGCCGAGATCGTCGGCGAACAACGTCCTATAGGTGCCGGCGTAGTTGGCGTGTTGCTTCAAGATACCGATGAGCCGCGTCGTCAACCGGTGCGCATCCATGTCCGGCTGGACATACCGGACGCTCTCCAATCCTTCATTGTACCAGGGCCAATACAGCTGTTCGTTGCGCAGCGCGTGCCACAACTTCAGCAAATGCCCGCCGTCGCCTTGTAGGCCGATCGGCGGCGCATAGTGCGCGGCCAAGGCGTTCCGAACGTCCGGCGGCGCGGCGATGGGCGCGTCGAGCACGAGCCTGCGCACCCTGGTGCCTGCGCTTGAGCCGAGCGCGGCGGCAATCGACGCCCCGCCACCGTGGCCGTAGAGGTCGTACGTCTTGACGCCCAACGCGTCGAGCACCGCCGCAACCGCCGCCGCCTGCGCGTCGATGGGCAGGACTTCGGCGTGGTCCGAATCGCCGTTGCCCGGCGGATCGAGGGCGATCACCCGGCGGCTGCCCGCCAAGCCGAGCATCAGCGCTTCATAGTCCTGACTGGCGCCGGGAATGTGCGGCAGCAAGACAAGCGGCGGTGCCGCACCGCCCCGACCGGATTCGCGCACCAGAACCTCGCCCCGCGCCCAGGGCACGAAGCGACGGGTAATGCGGCCCGCGACCGGAGCGGTTTCGGGTGGCGCGGGTGCAATGCCGCCGGGCGGGTAGGCCGCAACGATTTCAGCGTAGCGCGCCGCCGCGCCGCGATCGTCCGCCGGTAGCGTCTCCTGCCAGC
>CAYGKG010000031.1:0-28655 GCA_964350495.1 uncultured Alphaproteobacteria bacterium | reverse complement strand
TACGGCTAGCGACCGAACGCTCTGCCGCCCCCACCCCGGCACGGTCGCCGTCCCGGCGCAGCCCCCGGCGGCGACCCGGCGATGACGTCCGCCGCCCCGCCGTCCCATCTGCGCCGCGCGGTCCCGATTATCGCGGGCCTGTGCGCGGTCTATATCCTGGCGCACTTCTACCGCGTCTCGACCGGCGTCATCGCGCCCGACATCATGGCCGAAACCGGCCTCGGCGCCGAGGCGATGGGCGCGTTGTCGGGCGCGTTCTTCTTCGCCTTCGCGCTGTTTCAAATCCCCGTCGGCATCCTGCTCGACCGCTACGGCCCGCGCCGCGTCGTGCCGCTCTTGCTGCTCCTGGCGGTCGCCGGCGCCATCGTCTTTGCGGTGTCCGACACCGCCTTCGGCCTCACCGTCGGCCGCGCCCTGATGGGCATGGGCACCGCCAGCATCCTGATGGGGTCGCTGGTCGTCGCCACGCGCTGGTTCCCGCCCGACCGCTTCGCCGCCGTCGCCTCGTTCTTCGTCGCCATGGGCACCCTGGGCGCGCTGCTCGCCACCACTCCGCTCGCGGCGGTGTCCGAGGTTGCGGGCTGGCGCGGCGCGTTCGTCATCATGGCCGGCATCACCTTGGTGTTCGGCATCGTCGCTCTCGTCGTCGTGCGCGACGCGCCGCCGGGCCACCCCTATTTCAGCCGCAAGCCCGAAAGCCTGCGCCAGGTCGCACGCGGGTTGGGCGAGGTGCTGCGCAACCCGCAGCTCAAATACATCGTTTCGATCAACTCGGTCGCCTACGCCGCCGTGCTGGCGATTACCGCGCTGTGGGGCGGCCCCTACCTCGCCCAGGTCTACGGGTTGGAACCGGTGGCGCGCGGCAACGTGCTGCTGTTGATGACGCTGGGCCAGGTGCTGGGCCATCTCACTTACGGGCGGCTCGACCGCATCCTCGATACCCGCAAGGGCCTCATCGTCTTCGGCGCCGGCGCGTCGATCGCGATCCTGCTCGTCCTGGCGCTGTCGCCGGCGCTGCCGCTGTGGGGCGTCACCGCGATCTTCGTCGCCTTCGGCTTCATCAGCGGCTACAGCGTCATCATCACCACGCACGGCCGGGCGATCTTTCCCGAACGCCTCGTCGGGCGCGGCATGACGACCAACAACAGCGCGGTGTTCCTGGGCGCCGCCGTCGTGCAATGGGCGACCGGCGTCATCATCGGCCTGTTCGTCACCGAGACCGGCGCCACGCCCGACGTCGCCTACCGCGTGATGTTCGGCTTCCTCGCTGCATTGCAGATCGTCGCGCTGGCAGTCTACAGCCGTTCGCAGGACCTCAAGCCCAGCGAAGACGCCGCCCGCCAAGCCGCCGGTTGAGCCGTCGTTAACCCGTTTACCATTTCTTAAGGGCCGCGGGCCTACCCTCCACCTCGCTAGAACGGGTTTGCGGAATTCTTCCGTGTCCTGCTCATAACGAGGTCGGTTTCGATGGAAAGCATACCTGCCCTTGAATTGGCCGCTGCGATGCTGAAGCAAGCATCGCAACCTGGCGGTTTCGAGGCTTCTTCCAGGGCGGGGGCGCATGTTCGTGAAACGGCCGATCATTTGGCGTCGCAAAACCTTCACCGGACCGCCCGGACCGCAGAGCAAAATGCCGAGCGATCCTTCGGCGGTTCCAGCGAAGACCGACATGTGCCGCTGGGTCTAGGCCGCTACGTCGACCTGACCGTCTAAACCTCTCTTCTACTCATCCCCTCCTCGGGCGCCGCTCTTTACTCAGAGCGGCGCCTTTTTTCTTCGCCATCGTCGTCTGCAAGAGGGTAGATTCCCTCGGGGTCAGCGGATTGTGCGGTAATCCGAAGGGGAATGACTGCCTTATGGACGAACGGGTCCGGCGGGCCACGGTCGAACTTGGCCGGGCGGAGCTTCTAGAAAAACTGATCGACATCGGCACGGCGCTCTCCTCGGAGCGCAATCGCGACCGGCTGTTCGAACGCATCTTGATCGAAGCGATGCGGTTTTGCGGTGCCGACGGCGGCACGCTCTACCTGCGCAATAAGGCCGACGAGCTCGATTTCGCCATCGTCCGCACCACCTCGCTGGGCACAGCCATCGGCGGCTCGACCGGTGTCAAAGCGCCCTTTGCCGCCATTCCCCTCAAAGACGCCGCGGGCCGCGAGAACCACGCGACGGTCGTCAGCCACGTCGCGTTGACCGGGCGGACGATGAACATCCCCGATATCGCCCAAGCGACGACCTTCGACTTCAGCGGCACCCGCGCCTTCGATACCGCCAACGGCTATCGTTCGACCTCGTTCCTGACGCTGCCCCTGAAGGACAGCCGGGCCGAGGTGATCGGCGTCCTCCAGCTGATCAACGCGCAGGACGCCGCCGGCACCGTCGTCGCCTTCCCCCACACCATCGAACCGCTCGCCGAGGCTTTGGCCTCCCAGGCCGCGGTCGCGCTCGAGAACCGCTTGCTGCTCGAAGCCCAGCGCCGCCTCTTGGATTCCTTTATCCGCTTGATCGCCGCCGCCATCGACGCGAAATCGCCGTTCACCGGGGAGCACTGCCAGCGCGTCCCGGCAATCATGAATATGTTCGCCGATGCAGCCTGCGCCAGCGACGACGGCCCCTTCGCCGATTTCAGCCTCGACGACGACGAACGCTACGAGCTGCACATCGCCTCGTGGCTGCACGATTGCGGCAAGGTCGCCGTGCCCGAATACGTCGTCGACAAGGCGACCAAGCTGCACACGCTCTACGACCGCATCGAGACGGTGCGCATGCGCTTCGAAATTCTCAAGCGCGACGCCGAGATCGCCTTCCTCAAGCGCGTCAACGAGGGCGAAGACGAAGGCACCCTGCGCGCCGACTTCGAACGGGAGCTCGACGCCATCGAGGACGACTTCCGCGTCGTCCTCCAATCCAACCTCGGCGTCGAGGACATGCCCGACGACGACATCGCGCGCATCCACGCCATCGCCGAGAAGCGAGTGTGGACCGACAGCAACGGCGAGCCCCGCTCGGTCCTCACCGAAAACGAGGTCCGCAACCTCACCATTCGCCGCGGCAATCTGCTCCCCGAAGAACGCGAGATGATCAACAACCATATCGTCGTCACCATCGACATGCTGCAACACCTGCCGTTCCCGGCCGAACTCGCGCGGGTTCCCGAATACGCCGGCGGCCATCACGAACGCATGGACGGCAAGGGCTATCCCCGCGGCCTGACCCGCGACGACATGTCGGTACCCGCCCGGATGATGGCTATTGCCGACATTTTCGAAGCCCTGACCTCGCCCGACCGGCCCTACAAGCAGGCCAAGAAACTGAGCGAGACGATGGAGATCATGGTGGGCATGGTCGACAACAACCATATCGACCCCGACCTGTTCCGGCTGTTCGTCGACGCCGGCGTACACCGCCGCTTCGCCGATGCCTTCCTCGAACCCTGGCAGGCCGATCTTCCCGCGGTCGATGCCGTCCTGGCGCGGTTCCGCGCCCCCTAGCGCCGCCACCCGGCGCAATAGCCCGACCGTCCGGCACAATAAAGTGACAGGGCGTGAGACCGGCGGGGCGCGACGACCCCCCCTCGGCTCCCCTATAAATAAGACATGGATTTCAGCTGCCGCTCCTTCGCGCGTGCCGTCGCCCGCCGCGCCGCCCTAGCCGCCGTCGCCGCCCTTGGCCTGGCCGCGGCGCTCCACCCGGCGCCGGTCGGCGCCCAGACCGCGGCCTCGCCGTGGATCGACTACGGCCAGGGCCGCGCCCGCCTCCTCTCTGCCAGCGAGAACGCCGCCGGCGATCTCGTCCTCGGCCTGCACTACGACATCGCGCCCGGTTGGGAAATCTACTGGCGCTCGCCCGGCGAAGCCGGGTTTCCGACGACGATCGTGTGGACCGGTTCGGACAATTTCGCCAACCCCGCGCTGCAATGGCCGCGACCCGACCGGTTCGAAATCTTCGAGTTGGAGACCTTCGGCTACAAGAACGAGGTCGTGCTGCCGATCGCCGCTCGGCAGGCGCGCCCCGGCGAACCCGTCGCGATCCGCGCCGAGGTCAACTTCCTGACCTGCGAAGAAATCTGCGTTCCCCATACGCTGACCTTGGCGCTGGATCTGCCCACCGCCGACGCCGGCGGCCCGCTCATTTCCCCCCATGCGCCGCTGATCAACAAATACCGTTCGCGGGTGCCGCCGCGCGACGGCGGCCTCGGCCTCACCGTCGAACGCGCCGAAATCGTCACCGCCGGGGACGGCCAATTCCTGCAGGTCGTCGCCCGCGCCGAGACCCGGTTCGCGGCCCCGGACGTCTATGTCGAAGCCCACCCTGCCTATGTCTTCGCCAAACCGAAGGTGCGCCTGACCGACGACGGCCGGCGCGCGGTTCTCCAGGCCGGCATTTCGCAAACCGCCGTGGCGCGCGACGCGCCGCCGCCGCTCCTGGGCAGCGCGCTGACGCTGACCTTGGTCGACGGCCCCCAAGCCGTCGAACGCACCCTGACCGCGACCCTGGGCCAGGGCGAAGCGGCGACCTTCCTGCCGCTTATCGCCATCCTCGGCCTCGCCTTGCTGGGCGGCCTCATCCTCAACGTGATGCCCTGCGTGTTGCCGGTCCTCTCCATCAAGCTATTGGCCGCGGTCAGCCACGGTGGCGGCGATCCGAGGCCGGTGCGGCGCAGCTTCCTCGCCTCGGCCGCCGGGGTCGTGTTCGCCTTTCTCGTCTTGGCCGGGGTTTTGATTGGCTTGCGCATCGGCGGTGCCGCGATCGGTTGGGGTATTCAGTTCCAGCAACCGCTGTTCATCGTCGTGATGACCGTCGTCGTCACCCTCTTTGCCGCCAACATGTGGGGCCTCTTCACCCTGCGCCTGCCGGCATGGATCGGCGGCGCCGCCGGCCGTCCCGCGGCGAGCCCGCACGGCGTCGGCAGCTCGTTTGCCAGCGGCATGTTTGCCACAGTCCTCGCAACGCCATGCTCGGCGCCCTTCCTCGGTACCGCCGTCGGCTTCGCTCTGGCCCGCGGGCCGGTCGAAATCGCAGCGATCTTCGTCGCGCTGGGCCTTGGCATGGCGGCCCCCTTCCTGCTTGTCGCCGCGCTGCCGCGGCTGGCGACGAAACTACCGCGCCCGGGCCGATGGATGACGATCGTCAAGAACCTGCTCGGCGTGGCCTTGCTGGGCACCGCGGTTTGGCTGCTCTCGATCCTTGCCTTCCAAGTCAGCCCGGCCAGCGCCTACTTCCTGGCGGCGCTGATGGCCCTCGCCGTCGGGATTTTGTTTGTGCGCACCCGCCTGCCCGCCGCGCTCCGGCCCGCCGCGGTCGTTGCCGTGGCCGTCCTCGCGGTCCTGTCGATCGCCGCGCCGCAGGTCGGCAACACGGTGGCGCGCGCCGAAGACGACAACGACGAGATCTGGCAAGCCTTCGATCCGGCGGCAATTCCGGCGCTGGTCGCGGACGGTAAGGTCGTTTTCGTCGACGTCACCGCCGAATGGTGCATCACCTGCCTCGTCAACAAACGCCTGGTCTTGAACCGGGGCACCGCGCGCGCCCTCCTGAACGATCCCGATGTCGTCGCGATGCGCGCCGATTGGACCAATCCGGACGCGCGCATCGCCCGCTATCTCGCGGGCTTCAACCGGTTCGGCATTCCCTTCAATGTGGTCTACGGCCCCGTCGCCCCGAACGGCCTGACCCTGCCCGAGATCTTGCAAGAAGGCGTCGTCGTTGAGACATTCCTGCAAGCCTCGGGGCGCAACGTTCTCGCCGACGGCTCGTAGGAGGAGCGACGATGGCACTCAAGAAACTCGTCTGGCCGGCGGCCGGCATTCTCGCCGCCGCCGTGGCTATCGTTCTCTTCATCGGCCTCCAGCCCGTCGCGACGAACGGCGGCGGCCCGCGCGTCGAAGGCCAAGTGCAACACTTTGCGCTGGGCGCACGCCCCAAACCGGCAACCGAGTGGCGCGACAGCGCCGGCGGCACGGTGTCGCTCGCCGATTTCGACGGCAAGGTGGTCATGGTCAACTTCTGGGCGACTTGGTGCGCCCCGTGCGTCCGCGAACTGCCGTCGATCGACCGCCTGCAGGCCGAACTCGGCGGCGACGATTTCACCGTCGTCGCGATCAACATCGACACCGGCGGCGAGGCTGTCGCAGCGCCCTTCGCCAAACGCCTCGCGCTGGAAAACCTTGCGCTCTATCTCGACCCGCGCGGCAGCGCCAGCCGGGCGATGGGCGTCAACGTCATGCCGACCACGGTGGTGTTCGACCGCAACGGCAACGAGGTCGGTCGCCTCGAAGGCGGCGCCGAATGGGATTCCCCAGAGGCCCTCGCCCTCCTGCGCTGGTTCATCGACAACCGCGGGTGACCGCTTCCGGCGCGCGGCGCGGGCCGCTAGGATCGCGCGCATGACCCAATCCCTCGATCTCAAGGGCCTCAAGTGCCCGCTGCCGGTCCTGCGCGCCAAGAAGGCGCTCAAGGCGCTAAACCCCGGCGATACGCTCGAAGTAATCGCGACCGACCCCGGTTCGGTAAAGGACTTCCCCGCCTTTTGCGACACCACCGGCAATACGCTGGAAACCTGGGACGAAACCGACGGCGTCTACCGTTTCGTCCTACGGAAAAAGACCTGATCTGGCGCCAGGATCCAAAACCGATGACCCCCGACCACGTTTCTATCAATAGAGAGGTTTGGAACGCCGACGCCGGCAACTGGGCTTCTTTGGGCGAGCGGCTTTGGAATGTCGAAACGCCGGTGTGGGGGAACTGGAGCATTTCCGAAAACGAACTGAACCTCATTCCGGCGGATTTGAACGGCAAAGAAGCCATCGAGCTTGGCTGCGGGACAGGCTACGTATCCGGTTGGCTTGCCCGTCGCGGTGCGCATGTGACCGGCATTGACGTCTCTAACGCCCAGCTAGCCACTGCGCGGCGGTTAGCGGACGTTCACGGCGCCGCCATTTCGTTCATCGAAGGAAACGCTGAATCGACCGGCCTCGCCGAGTCTTCCTTTGATTTCGCGATCTCGGAGTACGGCGCCGCAATTTGGTGCAAACCGGACGCTTGGTTGCGCGAGGCATGGCGCTTGCTGCGTCCGGGCGGGGAGCTGGTGTTTCTCGGCAACCACCCCATGCTCCAGCTGTGCACACCCGAAAACGGCGCGCCGACCGAGTACGTTCTCCATCGACCCTACCGCGGGATGTGGGGCGTCGACTGGACCAAAGTCGAGATCGATCCGAGCGGCGTGTGTTTCAACTTGACCATGTCCGATTGGATGCAGCTGTTTTTTGAAACCGGGTTCACCGTGACGCGATACCTGGAGCTTTACGTGCCCGAAGGTATGGACGAAATGCGCAATCACGTGCCGGCAGATTGGGGCAAGCAATACCCCGTCGAACAGGTCTGGCACCTTGGGAAACCCGCATAACCGACTCGGCGACGCGGCCGTAGGCTCTTGCTCGAGACGGCGTCACCCTTGAGTCCAGACCCCAGCGCGGGCGCCCGATCCTAGCGCCGGCGGAAGACCGCCGCCGCGATCCAGCCGCTGGCCAGCGCGATGAGGATCGCGATGATGCCGTAGAGCGCCGGATGGTCGTGGGCAAGGTCGAAGATCGTGCGCTCCAACCCGGCCTTGCGGATCGCCAGCGGGCTCGACTGCTGGTCGACGACGCGGCCGCTCCGCAACAAATAGGTATGCACGGTGTAGTCGCCCTCGGGCGCATTGGCCGGAAAGACGATGGAGGTCCGGAACAGACGCTCGCGGAAACGGACGCTGCCCTCGGCCTCGAAATAGAGTTCCTCGCGCCGCTTGTTGCGCAAGACAGCCTGCCGGAACTCGGCCAGTTCCTCGAACGCCATATCCGGCGCCCCCGCCTTGACCGTAAGGTCGAGATACGCGCCGCCCATCCGGTGCCGCGCCCGCACCGCGCGGACCGCGATATCCTCGATCGGTCCACTGGAGGCGACCGCGTAATAGGCCGGCACGTCTTGGAACGTCACCGACGCCCGGTTCATCCAAATGCCGCCGACCTTCGCCTTGCGCCGGATCACCAAGTCCTCGCGCGGCCCCTCGACCACGACCACGACATCGCTCGGCCCATCGACGGCCCCGAACAAAAGAATGTCCTGCCCGGTGAAGTTCGACGTGATCGAAATCGAATCCGACGACATGTCGGCCACCAGCCCCTGCGCCGCCGCGCCGGTTGCGGCGAGGCTCATCCAGAAACATGTGGCGAAAAACCGGGTCATTCGGCGATCATCTCGCCGATCGAGTACAGATCGTTGGGCTCGAACACCAAGTCGACGATCAGCTTGGCGCACACCGCCAGCACGATCACGCCAAGGAGCGCCCGCAGTTGCTCGCCGCGCAGCTTGCCGCTGACCCGCGCGCCGAACTGGGCGCCGATCACCGCGCCCGCCAGCAACAACACCGCCAGGACCACGTCGACGGTCTGGGTATTGATGGAATGCAGGAACGTGACGTTGGCGGTGACGAAAATGATCTGAAAGAGCGAGGTGCCGACGACCACCGAGGTCGGCATCCCCAGCAAATAGATCATCGCCGGAATCATGATGAAGCCGCCGCCGACGCCCATGATCGCGGCCAGCAAGCCGACGAAGAAACCGACCAGGATCGGCGGGATCACGCTGGTGTACAGCTTGGACTTATGGAACCGCATCTTGAAGGGCAGACCGTGGGCCCAGTAATGCTGGTGCGCCTTCTTGCGGTAGGTTCCCGTGCGCGAGCGCAGGATCAACCGCACGCTTTCGATCACCATCAAGGTGCCGACGACGCCCAGGAAGACCACGAAGGACAGCGAAATCACCAGGTCGATCTGACCCATTTCGCGCAGGAACTTGAACAGGAACGAGCCGACCGTCGAACCGGCGAAACCGCCGGCGACGAGAATCAGGCCCATCTTGATATCGACGTTGCCGCGCCGCCAATGGGCGAGCACGCCCGACACCGACGCCGCGACGATCTGATTGGCTTCGGTCGCCACCGCGACGGCGGGCGGCACACCGATGAAGATCAACAGCGGCGTCATCAAAAAGCCGCCGCCCACACCGAACAAGCCGGACAGGAATCCGACGCCGCCACCCATCGCCAAGACGACGAAGACGTTCAGCGATATCTCGGCAATCGGAAAATAGATTTGCATCGACGGCAAGAACCTGCCGGGCGTCCATCGCCGGACGCAGGGCAACGAGAAACTACAAGTAGGATTTGGATTATGCGCTGGTGCGTCGCATAATAAAAGGGTCGGCGCTCTGCCGACATTGTTTCATCTCAAATCCTGCCACCCCGTTTTCCGGTAATAGAAATTCGTGCGCCCGACACCCGTCGACACTTCCCCGCCGGTCTCCGACGAGATCAAGGAAACCACCTGCTACATGTGCGCCTGCCGGTGCGGCATCCGGGTCCATCTGCGCGACGGCCAGCTTCGCTACATCGAGGGCAACCCCGACCACCCGGTGAACGGCGGGGTGCTGTGCGCCAAGGGCGCCGCCGGGATCATGAAACAGCACTCGCCGGCCAAGTTGCGCAAGCCGCTCAAGCGGGTCGGCGACCGCGGCGCCGGCGATTTTGTCGAGATCGAATGGGACGAAGCGCTGGAAATCGCCGCCGGCTGGCTTGGCCATATCCGCGACACCGACCCCAAAAAGCTCGCCTTTTTCACCGGGCGCGACCAAAGCCAGGCCCTCACCGGCTGGTGGGCGACCCAGTTCGGCACCCCCAATTACGCCGCCCACGGCGGGTTTTGCTCGGTCAACATGGCCGCCGCCGGGCTTTACACGATGGGCGGCTCGTTCTGGGAGTTCGGCGAACCCGACTGGGACAAGACGCGCTACTTCATGATGTTCGGCGTCGCCGAAGACCACGCCTCCAACCCGATCAAGATCGGCCTCGGCAAGGTCAAGGCTAACGGCGCCAAGTTCGTCTCGGTCAACCCGGTCCGCACCGGCTACTCGGCGATCGCCGACGAGTGGGTCGGCGTGCGCCCCGGCACCGACGGGCTGCTGGTGTTCTCGCTGATCCGCGAACTGTTGCAGGCCGATCAAGTCGATTTCGATTACCTCAAGCGCTACACCAACGCCGGCTGGCTGGTGATCCAGGACGACGGCGGCGCCGAGGACGGTCTGTTCGTCCGCGACGACGCCGGCGCGCCGCAGTGTTGGGACGTCGCCCAGGACGGGCTACGCAATGCGCTCGACCGCGACGCCAAACCCGCGCTCGTCGGCACCCGCACCCTGGCTGACGGTCGCACCGCGGTGCCGGCGTTCGAACTGCTGGCCCGTCGCTTCCTCGATCCGGCCTACGCGCCCGAAGCGGTCGCCGAACGCACCGGCGTCGCGCCCGACACCATCCGCCGCTTGGCCGCCGAAATGGCCCACGCCGCCTTCGCCGAAGAGATCCGCGTCGATATCCCGTGGACCGACTTCGCCGGCCGCCGGCACGATCACATGATCGGCCGGCCCGTCAGTTTCCACGCCATGCGCGGGATTTCGGCGCACAGCAACGGCTTCCACACCTGCCGCGCGCTGCACGTCCTCCAGGCGCTGTTGGGGAGCATCGATTGCCCCGGCGGCTGGCGTTACCGCCCGCCCTATCCCAAGGCAGCGCCGCCGGCGCTCAAGCCCACCGGTCCGGTCGGCGCGCCCGGCGATCCCCTGGCCGGCCCGCCGCTCGGCTTTCCGCGCGGCCCGGAAGATCTGCTGATCGACGCCGACGGCGGCCCCCAGCGCATCGACAAAGCCTTTTCGTGGGAAGCGCCGCTCGCCGCCCACGGCATGATGCACATGGTCATCCGCAACGCTTGGGCGGGCGACCCCTATCCGATCGACACGCTGTTCATGTTCATGGCCAACATGAGCTGGAACTCGTCGATGAACACATCCGAAACCATGAAGATGCTGACGGACAAGGACCCGGCCACCGGGGACTACAAAATTCCGCACATCATCTATTCCGACGCCTTCGACTCCGAGATGGTTGCCTACAGCGATCTAGTATTGCCCGACACCACCTACCTCGAACGCTGGGATTGCATCTCGCTGCTCGACCGCCCGATTTCCGAGCCCGGCGGCCCCGCCGATTCGATCCGCCAACCGATCCTGAAACCCGACCGCGATGTCCGGCCCTTCCAAGACGTCCTGATCGACCTCGGCGCCCGCCTCGGCTTGCCCGGTTTGGTCGACGACACCGGCGCACCGCGCTATCCCGGCGGCCTGCGCGATTACATGCTCAACCACGAACGCAAACCCGGCGTCGGCATGCTCGCCGGCTGGCGCGGCGCGGACGGCACCGAGCACGGTACCGGCGCGCCCAACCCCGACCAGCTCGACCGCTACATCGCCAACGGCTGTTTCTGGAAGGGCGAGATCCCCGAAGAGGCGTCCTACTTCCGCAATGTGAATCAAGCCTACCGCGCCTACGGCGAAAAGATGGGCTTCCTCGATACGCCCGATCCGGTGATCGTTCAGCTCTACAGCGAAGTGCTGCAAAAGTTCCGTCTCGCCGCACAGGGCCACGGCGCGGTGACGCCGCCGCAGGCCGACCGCGACCGCATCGCCACCTACTTCGATCCGCTACCGATGTGGTACATGCCCTTCGAAGAGGCCGCCGTCGACCGCGACGCCTTCCCGCTGCACGCACTGACCCAGCGCCCGATGGCGATGTACCATTCGTGGGATTCGCAAAACGCGTGGCAGCGCCAGATCATCGGCAGCAACCGGCTCTACGTCGCCCGCGTGCTCGCCGCCACCCTCGACATCGCCGACGACGACTGGGTCTGGGTCACCAGCCACCAGGGCCGCATCCGCGCCCAGGTGCGGCTGATGGACGGGGTCAACCCCGACACCGTGTGGACCTGGAACGCGATCGGCAAACGCAAGGGCGCCTGGGGTTTGGACAAGGACGCCCACGAGGCGACCCGCGGCTTCCTTCTCAACCACCTGATCGGTGAAACTCTGCCAAACGCCGCCCATTCGAACTCGGACCCGGTCACCGGCCAGGCCGCCTGGTTCGACCTGCGGGTGCGCATCGAAAAGGCCACCGGCGACGCGACTCAGGAATCCTGGCCGCAGTTCGATGCTCTGCCCGGCACCCCGCAGCGCGCTGTCCCAGCGATCTTGAAATACGGCGCGACATTCCGGGGCGGCGTATGACCGACCTGCCGCGCACCGCGCCCGCGCGCAAACTCGGCCTGGTGATCGACCTCGACACCTGCGTCGGGTGCCATGCCTGCGCCGTCAGTTGCAAGGAATGGAATGCCGGCGGCATCGCCGCGCCGCTCACCGACACCGACCCCTACGGCGCCGACCCCGACGGTGTCTGGTTCAACCGCATCCACAGTTTCGAAACCGATGCCGGCGCGTCCGGCCGCACCGTGCATTTCCCGCGCTCGTGCCTGCACTGCGACAACGCGTTGTGCGTGACGGTGTGCCCGACCGGCGCATCCTACAAACGCGAAGAGGACGGCATCGTCCTGGTCGACGAGGACCGCTGCATCGGCTGCAAGCTGTGCTCCTGGGCCTGCCCCTACGGCGCGCGCGAATACGACGTGAGCGAAGGCGTGATGAAAAAATGCACGCTCTGCGTCGACCGCATCTACAACGACAACATTCCCGAGGCGCGCCGGGTGCCGGCCTGCGTCTCGGCCTGCCCGGTCAGCGCCCGCCACTACGGCGACCTCGCCGATCCGACATCCGACGTCAGCCGCCTGGTCGCCGACCGCGGCGGCCGCGACCTGATGCCCGACCTCGGCTACGCCCCGGTCAACAAATACCTGCCGCCGCGCGCCGCCCCGGCGCACGGCGCCGCGCTGCAACCGACCGCCGATTCGGTGGAGAGCAAGTTTCTCCAGTGGGTCGACCGGCTCCTGTCCTAACCGACGGCGGCACCTGTGCACCCGGCTTTTTCCGTCATCTTCTTTACCGTCGCGTCGGGCACCGGCTACGGCATGTTGTTTCTCATGGCGCTGCTCGCCCTCGTCGGCCGCCTGCCGCTCGATCCGTGGTTCGCCTGGCCGGCCTTCGTCATCGCCTTCGGCCTGGTCACCGCCGGTCTGCTGTCCTCGCTGCTCCACCTCGGCCACCCCGAACGCTTCCTTAAGGCGCTGACCCAGTGGCGCTCGTCGTGGCTGTCGCGCGAAGGCGTCCTGGCAATCCTGACCTATGCGCCGGCCGGCCTGTTCGCCCTGGGCTGGCTGTTCGTCACCGCCGACCCCACCGCCCCCGGCACCGTCATGACGATACTGGCCGCGCTCACCGCCGCGCTCGCGGTTGCCACGGTCTATTCGACGTCGATGATCTACGCGAGCCTCAAGCCGATCCCGCAGTGGTACCGCCGCGACGTGCCGCGCGGTTACCTGATCCTCGCACTGGCGAGCGGTGCGCTCACGGTCAACGCCCTGGGCGCCCTCACCGGCACCGTGACCCATTTGGTGCCGGCCGTTGCCCTCGTCGGCCTCGTTCTCGCGCTGATCGCCAAGCGCGCCTATTGGCGCGGCATTCGCAGCCAAAAACCAACCGCGACGGCGGCGGCGGCGACCGGGCTCGACGACGGCGTTCGGGTCCGTCTCCTCGACCCGCCCCACACCGAGCCGAACTATTTGCAAAAGGAAATGGCCTACCGGATCGCGCGCAAGCACGCCGACAAACTGCGGCGGATCGCTGTGCTTGCCGGGTTCGCCCTGCCCTTCGTCGCGGTCCTTGCAAGCTTCGCTGCCGGTGGCTTAGTCGCGGCGGCCCTCGCCGTGGTCGCGGCGGTGTCCGCCCACGTCGGCATTGCCGTCGAACGGTGGCTGTTCTTCGCCGAAGCGACCCACACCGTCACGCTCTATTACGGCGCCGAACAGGTTTAGCTCGGCAACCGCGCCGGCCTGCCTAGAAGCGGCGCGATGCGCCCAGCGTGATCGCGGCGGAATGATTTTCGAAGTTCGGGATATTGCTGCTGACCGTCGAGCGCTGGAAGGTGCTGACGATCGTCCAGTCGGGCGTGACCGGCACCGTCCCGGTCAACGACCAGCGCCATTCCTGATCGCGCCGCTTGCGATTGGCGACGACGGTCGCGTTCGCCTGATTGTAGTGGCTTGAACTGCGCGTCACGCTGGCGCTCAGGGTCGCCGGCCCGTCTTCCAACGCCGGGATCGCAAACAGTTGGGTAAAGCTGCCGCCGATTTGAAACTCGCGGAACCCGTTGAAGTTCTCCTTGGCTTCCTGGCTCGCCGCCGAGGTTCGCAGACCGACCTGCTGGGTCTCGGACAACACGTAAGCTGCATCGGCGCTCAACGACGCTTCGACGCCCGATTGCTGCGACGCGTTCAGCCGTTCCGAATCGTTGCGGAAATGCTCGGACTTGCTTTCAAGATTGACCGTCGTGCGCAACCGCTGGGTCAGCGGCAGCACGATGTTGGCGCCGAAGCCGACGGAGAACTGGTACCAGGAGTCCTGCAGGTAGACCATGTTGCCCAGGATGTAGGGCTTCATCGTCGCGCCCGGCACGATGTCCTGGAGGAACGGCCCGCGGATCCCGGTTTGCGCTTCCAGGAACACGATATCGAGTTGCTTTTGCTTGTCCTGTTCGGAGACGTAGAGCGTCGCCGAGCTTTCGACGATCTCGCTGCGCTGGGTCAGCAGGTCGTAGCTGTGACTGAGTTGGGCCGAGACGAAATAGTTGCGGTCCGCCTTATTGGTGAACTGGTCGTCGAGCTGTGCGGCGACACCGTTGGCCAGGACGTTGGGGCTGTTGGGCCCGGCATTGGCGTTGTCGGAATAACGGGCGCCGAAGAAAACCGAGCCGCTGAGGCTGCCCCGCGTCAGGCGGCTGTCGATTTCGTCCAGGAAGACCTGGACGCGCTCGGCGACCTCGGGCGGCGCATCGGGGTTATCCGCGACGCGCGTCAGGTAGGTCCGGGCGATCGCGTAGGAACCGATGCGGAAATACAGCACGCCGAGTTCCAGGCGCACCCGCGGCAGGTCGGGATTGATCAGCAACATACGCTCGAGGGCGCTGATGGCCGCCTCGAAATTGCCCTTTTGCACCGCCAGTTCGGCAAAGCGGAACGACTTGTCGAGGTTGCCGGGGTCTGCGAACAGCGCCTGGAACGCCGCGTCGTAGTCCTTCTCGAGTTGGACCGGATCGACCGGGGTTTGTTGCGCCGCCGCGCCCCACGACAGCAACAGGCCGACAAGCGCCGTCGCTGCAAAGCGGGCGACCTTACCGGCGCCGCGTCTCGTCTCAGCCCACACTAAAAAAACTCCGTACTCGGCGCGAAAACAAACCCATCCGCTGGACCGCGCGAACGATGACGCATTTCACTTCAACTTCAATCCAATAGCAAATCCCGGTCCGTGCCCGCCGCCGCGCGGTGATCCGCCAGACGCCCCGCAAGCCACAGGAAGTACATGCGAAAATCGCTCGCCAGCGACCACAGCGGATAGGAGAACGTGGCCGGGCGATTGCGTTCGAACACGCCATGCCCGGCCCACGCGAAGCCATAGCCGCCAACCAGCGCCCCGGCCAAGAACCACAGGTTCCCGCCCGCCACCAGCGCGGCGAGACACATCAGCGCGACGCTCGACCCGACGTAGTGCAGCCCGCGGCAAATCGGATGGGTGTGCTGACGCAGGTAGAACGGCCAGAAATCGGCGTAGGTCTGGGGTTTTTCGGTCATCCCGGCGACTCTAATTGACGTTTACGTAAACGATACCTAGATTTTCACGATGGAAGAGGAATCCTACACCATCCAACGCCTGGCCAGGGAGTTCGGGGTGACCTCGCGCACCCTGCGTTTCTACGAGGCCAAGGATTTGCTCCACCCCACCCGCCGCGGCATGAACCGGGTGTTCGATCACCGCGACCGCGGGCGGCTCAAACTCATTCTCCGCGGCAAGCGCCTCGGCTTCAGCTTGGCCGAGATCAAGGAAATGCTCGATCTCTACAATCTGGACGACGGCCAGGTCGCGCAACTCCAGGTGACGCTCGAAAAAGCGCGCCGGCGGCTCAAGGAGCTCGAGGCCCAGCGTGAGGATATCGACGCTGCCATCGTTGAATTGCAGAACGGCTGTCGCCAAATCGAAGACATGCTGGTGGACAAAGGCGTCGATGCCCGGGAGGCCGCTGAGTGAGCGACGGCGGTACCGTACGCGGGCAAAACCTCTACACCCGCGATCGCAATCTCCAACGCCTGCTGACCCGGACCTACGGCGAGGGGCTCAAGCAATGGTCGCCCACGCTCGACGCCTTCGGCGCCTGGGTCGGCGATGCCGTCGACATCCAGGCCGAACACACCCACCGCGCCGCGCCGCCGGTGCTCGAGCCCTACGACCGCCACGGCCGCCTGACCAACCACATCCGCCACAACCCGCTGTGGGACCAGGTGTCGCGCGAGGTCTACGAGCGCGGCGCCATCGGCCTCAACTACGGCGCCAATCCCGCGCCCTACACGATCACCTTTGCCATCGGCTATTTGCTGTCCCAGGCCGACGTCTCGCTGCACTGCCCGGTCACCATGACCGGCGCGGTCGCCTACGTACTCGACCGCTTCGCCCCGCCCGAGATCCGCGACCGCTACCTGCCGGAACTGGTGCGCACCGACGGCAAGGCGCTGACCGGCGGCACCTGGGCCACCGAATTGCACGGCGGCAGCGATGTCGGCGCGACAACCACGGTCGCTCGCAGCGAAGGCGATCACGTCCGCCTCACCGGCCTCAAATGGTTCGTCAGCAATACCAACGGCGGCCTCGCCGTCGCCACGGCGCGACCGCCGGGTGCGCCCGACGGTTCCAAGGGTCTCGGCCTCTACCTCGTGCCCACCCATATCGACGGCGACCCCAATGCGTTCCGGATCCGCCGGCTCAAAGACAAACTCGGCACCACCGGCGTCCCCACCGGCGAGGTCGACCTGATGGACGCCTGGGCGCTCGAAATCGCGCCGCCCCCGGTCGGCTTCAAACTGATGATGGAAGCGCTCGGCTTCAGCCGCATCCATAACGCGGTCGGCGCCGCCGGCCTGGCGCGCCGCGCGTTCCTCGAAGCGGTCACCTATCTCAGCCGGCGCGAGGCCTTCGGCCACAACGTCCTGACCTATCCGATGATGCAGGACGAAATCCTTGCCATGCTGGTGCGTCTCGAATCGGGCACCGCGATGGCCTTCGCCGCCGCCAACGCCTTCGACGACGCCCACGTCACCGACCTCGACGACGATAGCGCGGCGCGCGCGTGGCTCCGCTTGACCACCGCGCTCGCCAAATACCAGACCGCCGACGACGCCAACGTGCTGGCCCGCGCCGCGATCGAACTGATCGGCGGCAACGCCTATACCTACGACTATGTCACCCCGCGGCTGCTGCGCGACGCCCAGGTCCTGACCGTATGGGAAGGCCCGGCCAACATCCAGGCGCTCGAAGTGCTGCGCATGATCGGCAACCGGGCGCCCGGTTTCGAGGCGTTGAGCGAACGGGTCGAGACGATCCGGGAGGCCGCGCCGGACGCGCTCGGCACGATGACCCAGCGGCTCGGACGCGCGATGAAAGACTGCCGCGACGCCGTCGCCTACGTCCGCGGCGATGCGGCGGAAGCCCAGCGCCACGCCCGCCGCCTGATGACCCTGCTCGGCGATACGCTCGGCGCCGCGTTGCTGCTCGACGAAGCAACCCACGATCTAGCGGCGGGCGATGCCCGCAAGGCCCTGATCTTGCGGCTCTATATGGACGCCCGTTTTCCTGAGACTATCGCCCGCGGCATCGGTCCAGGCGGGGATTGGGCCAATCGTCATTTCGACGCGCTGATCGGCTTCGAGCCGATCGACGCGGATAGCCACCTCCTGCGTGCGGTCGGATGACCGCCGCAGGATCCATAGGAGAAGGTTTATGAAAAACGTTGTGATTGCCGGCTACGTGCGCTCGCCCTTCCACCTCGCGCGCAAGGGCGATCTCGCCAAGGTGCGTCCCGACGAAATGGCCGGCCAGGTGGTCAAGGCGTTGATCGAGCGCACCGGCGTCAACCCGGCCGACATCGAAGACCTCATTATGGGCTGCGCCTTCCCCGAGGGCGAACAGGGCTTCAACGTCGCCCGCATCGTCGACTTCCTCGCCGACTTGCCGATCACGGTGGCGGGCACCACGGTCAACCGCTTCTGCGGCTCGTCGATGCAATCGATCCACATGGCGGCGGGCGCCATTCAAATGAACGCGGGCGAGGCCTTTGTCTGCGCCGGCATCGAATCGATGACCCGCGTGCCGATGGCGGGCTTCAACCCCTCGCCCAGCCCCAAGCTCTACCAAGAGCACCCCGAGGTTTACATGTCGATGGGCGAAACCGCCGAGAACGTCGCGCGTAAGTACAAGATCGACCGCGCCCGCCAGGAAGAGTTCGCCGTGCTCAGCCACAAGAAGGCTGCCGCCGCACGCGACGCCGGCAAACTGACCGACGAAATCGTGGTCATCGAACAGGGCAATCTGCGCGTCGAGCAAGACGGCGCCATCCGCCCCGACACGACCGCCGAGATCCTCGCCGGGCTCAACCCCGCCTTCCAGGAAAACGGCACCGTCACCGCTGGCACCTCCTCGCCGCTGACCGACGGCGCCTCGGCGGTGCTGGTATGCAGCGAGGACTACGCCAAGGCCAACGGCCTCGACATCGTCGCCCGCATCCGCAGCATCGCGGTCTACGGTTGCGCGCCGGAAACCATGGGCATGGGCCCGGTCGGCGCCACCAAGAAGGCGCTCGACCGCGCCGGCGTTACGATCAAGGACATCGACGTCATTGAGCTCAACGAGGCGTTCTCGGCGCAAGCCCTGGCGGTCATGGACGAAGCCAAGATGGATATCGAAAAGGTCAACATCGACGGCGGCGCGA
This sequence comes from uncultured Alphaproteobacteria bacterium, assembly GCA_964350495.1. GTDB lineage: Bacteria > Pseudomonadota > Alphaproteobacteria > SHVP01 > SHVP01 > CALJDF01. The sequence goes on along the minus strand of CAYGKG010000031.1, from coordinate 9,814 downwards.
TCGCGCTGGGGCATCCGCTTGGCGCGACCGGCGCCCGGATCACCGGCAAGGCCGCCAGCGTGATGAAGCGCGAGGGCAAGAACCTCGCCTTGGCCACGCAATGCATCGGCGGCGGCCAGGGCATCGCCACGGTTCTTGAAGCGGCGTAACGCCCTCACCCGTCCCGCGCCGAGCGGCGCGGTCCACCCTCTCCCGCGTGCGGGAGTGGGATGCGCACCGCGCGACGCGCGGGGCGCTGGGTGAGGGACCGGCGGCACACGAACGAAGACCGGCGCCGCGCGCCGGATAGGTCATGAGGGAAAGTATGAGTGACATCAAAAAAGTTGCGGTACTCGGTGCAGGCGTCATGGGGGCCGGCATCGCCGCCCAGGTCGCCAACGCGGGCGTGCCCGTCGTCCTCCTCGACATCGTGCCCAAGGGCGCGAGCGACCGCAGCGCGATCGCCAAGGGCGCGATCGAGCGGATGCACAAGACCAACCCCGCCCCGCTGATGCACCGGCGCAATGCCAAACTCATCACGCCCGGCAACCTCGAAGACGATCTTGGCCTGCTCGCCGATTGCGACTGGATTTGCGAGGCCGTGCTGGAAAACGTCGAGGTCAAACACGACGTCTACAAAAAGGTCGATGCCAACCGCAAGAAGGGCGCGATCGTCACCTCCAACACCTCGACCATCCCGCTCGCCAATCTCCTTGAAACCCTGCCCGACAGTTTCGCCGCCGACTTTGCGGTGACCCACTTCTTCAACCCGCCGCGCTACATGCGGCTGTTGGAAATCGTCGCCGGCCCCAAGACCAAGCCCGCCGTGATCGACACCCTGCGCGCCTTCGGCGACGTGCGGCTGGGCAAGGAAGTCATCGACTGCAACGACACGCCGGGCTTCATCGCCAACCGCCTCGGCATCTTCTGGAGCATGGTCGCGACCCAAAAGGCCTACGACCTCGGCCTCAGCGTCGAAGAGGCCGACGCCATCGTCGGCCGCCCGATGGGGATTCCCAAGACCGGCATTTTCGGCCTGATGGACCTCACCGGGATCGACCTCAAGGACCACGTGCTGGGCTCGATGGCCTCGCTGCTGCCCAAAAGCGATGCGTTCCACGGCCAGTTCGACCAGGCCCATCCGCTCAACGCGATCACCGACAAGATGGTCGCCGACGGCTATACCGGGCGCAAAGGCAAGGGCGGCTTCTACCGCATGCTGCGCAACGGCGCCGAAAAAACCAAAGAAGCCATCAACTTCAAGACCGGCGACTACCGCCCCGTCGTCACCCCGCGCCTCGGCAGCGTCGAGGCCGGGCGCAAGGGCTTGCAAGCGCTGGGCGAATTCGCCGACCGCGGCGGCGCCTATGCCTGGGCGGTGCTCTCGAACGTGCTCAAATACGCCGCCGACCTGATCCCGGAAATCGCCGACGACATCGTTGCGGTCGATAACGCGATGAAGGCGGGCTATGCCTGGAAGTACGGCCCGTTCGAACAGATCGACCAGCTCGGCACCGGCTACTTCGCCGACCGCCTCGAAAAAGACGGCCTCGCCGTTCCCGCCCTGCTCACCGCCGCCAAGGGGCGCCCGCTCTACCGCGAGGAAGGCACCAAGCGGCAATTCATGGGGCTCGACGGCGCCTACCACGACATCGCCATCCCCGAGGGCGCGTGGATGCTGGCCGATATCAAACGCGGCAAGGAACGCCTCGACGGCAACGGCGCGGCAAGCCTGTGGGATCTCGGCGACGGCGTCGCCGCCCTCGAATTCCACTCCAAGATGAATGCGATCGATTCGGGCACGATTGAGATGGTCAAAAAGGCCGCCAAGATCGACAAGAAGGGCTTCAAGGCGCTCGTCGTCTACAACGACGCCGACAACTTCTCGGTCGGCGCCAACGTCGGCCTCGGTCTGTTCGCCGCCAACACCGCGATGTGGCCGGTCTTGGAAATGAGCATCAAGGAAGGCCAGGACGCCTACATGGCGCTCAAATACGCGCCCTTCCCGGTGGTCGCGGCCCCCGCCGGCATGGCGCTGGGCGGCGGCTGCGAAATTTGCCTCCACGCGGACGCCGTGCAGGCCCATGCCGAGCTCTACATGGGCTTGGTCGAGGTCGGCGTCGGGTTGATCCCGGGCTGGGGCGGCAGCAAGGAAATGGTGCTGCGCCACTTCACCAACAAAAAACGTCCGGGCGGCCCGATGCCGCCGGTCGGCGAAGCGTTCCAGACCATCGGCCTGGCCAAGGTCTCCAAGTCCGCCGCCGAGGCGCGTGACCTGATGTTCCTGCGCGACGGCGACGGCATCACCATGAACCGCCGCCGGGTCCTGGCCGACGCCAAGCAACGGGCGCTCGACCTCGCCACGGACTACGCCCCGCCCGAAAAGGATATCGAGATCGCCCTGCCCGGCCCGACCGCGCGGGTCGCGCTCGACATGGCGGTGGGCGACCTCGCCAAAGCCGGCAAGGCGACCCCGCACGACGTCACCGTGTCGCACGAATTGGCGACGGTGCTGTCCGGCGGCGACACCGACGTCACCGAAACGGTCAGCGAGAAAGACCTGCTCGCGCTGGAGCGCGCGGCGATGGCGCGGCTGTTCCGCATGTCGCCGACCCTCGACCGGATCGAGCACATGCTCGCGACCGGCAAACCACTGCGCAACTAACTCAAACGAAAACGAGGACCGCCCTCATGCCCACCTATCAAGCGCCGCTCGCCGACATGCGTTATCTCCTGAACGACGTTCTCGAGATCGGCCGCTACGACAATCTGCCGGGTTTCTCCGAGGCCAGCGAAGACATCGTCGACGCCATCCTCGAGGAGGGCGCGAAGCTCACCCAGGAGGTGCTGCAGCCGCTCAACCAATCGGCCGACGAAGAGGGCTGCCATTGGACGCCCGAGGGCGTGACCACGCCCAAGGGCTACAAGGAAGCCTACAAAACCTTCGTCGAAGGCGGCTGGACGTCGCTGACCTGCGAACCCGAGCACGGCGGCCAAGGCCTGCCGATGGTGCTGGGCATCGCTTTTTCGGAAATGATTATCTCGGCCAACATGGCCTTCGGCACCTACCCCGGCCTCGCCCGCGGCGCTTACGAGGCGATCAAGCGGTCGGGTTCGGACGAGCAAAAGGCGTTGTTCCTGCCCAAGCTCGCCAGCGGCGAATGGGGCGGCACGATGAACCTCACCGAACCGCATTGCGGCACCGACCTTGGCCTGTTGCGCACCAAGGCAGAACCCCAGGCCGACGGCAGCTACAAGATCACCGGCACCAAGATCTTCATCTCGGCCGGCGAACACGACCTCACCGACAACATCATCCACCTCGTCCTCGCCCGCCTGCCCGACGCGCCCGAGGGCATCCGCGGCATCAGTCTATTTATCGTGCCCAAGGTGATCGTTAACCCCGACGGCGCGCTGGGCGATCGTAACGGCGTCACCTGCGGCTCGATCGAACACAAGATGGGTCTCAAGGGCTCGGCCACCTGCGTGATGAACTACGACAACGCTACCGGCTACCTGATCGGCGAGCCCAACAAGGGCATGCGCGCGATGTTCGTGATGATGAACGAAGCGCGCCTCGGCGTCGGCGTCCAGGGCCTCGGTCTGTCCGAGGTCGCCTACCAAAACGCCGCGGCCTACGCCAAGGAGCGCATCCAGGGCCGCTCGCTCGCGGGCGTGCAACACCCCGACAAGGCCGCCGACCCGATCATCGTCCACCCCGACGTGCGCCGCATGTTGCTCAACGCCCGCGCCTTCAACGAGGGCGCCCGCGCCTTCGCCCTGTGGACCGCGCTGCACATCGACCTGTCGGAAAAACACCCCGACGAATCGGTGCGCAAGGACGCCGACGACCTCGTCGGCCTGGTCATGCCGGTGCTCAAGGCGTTCCTCACCGACACCGGGTTCGAGACCATCAACCTCGCCCTGCAATGCTACGGCGGCCACGGTTATATCCGCGAACACGGCATGGAGCAGTTCGTCCGCGACGCCCGCATCACCCAGCTTTACGAGGGCACCAGCGGCATCCAAGCGCTCGATCTGGTGGGCCGCAAACTGCCGCAGGGCACCGGGCGCCTGCTGCGCCAGTTCTTCCACCCGGTCGATCAATTCATCCAGGACAATGCCGAGGACAAGGCCATCGGCGACCTCACCATGAACCTGGCCAAGTCCTTCGCCCGCCTGCAACAGGCGACCGCGTGGATCGCCGAGAACGGCCTCAAGGATCCGATGCAAGCCGGCGCCGCCAGCGCCGACTACCTCAAAATGTTCGGCCTCGTCGCGCTCGGCTTCATGTGGTGCCGCATGGCCAAGGTCAGCGCCGGCAAGTTGGCCGAGGGCACCGGCGACAAAGCCTTCCACGACGGCAAACTCAAACTCGCCAACTACTACATGACCAAGGTCCTGCCCGACACCTCGTCGCTCCTGTCCAAAATCACCGCCGGCGCCGCCCCCGTCATGGCCCTCGCCGACGACGCGTTCTAGGCGGCGGCACACCTTATCCCTCCCCCTGCACGCAGGGGAAGGCGTGGTGATTGCGCGCCAGAGAAGCGAGCTGACTCCAGATCGAGACCGCCAATTAATCCCTCCCCCTCTTCGAGGGGGAGGTCCGGCCTAAGGCCGGGGAGGGGGGCCATCGGCGCCACCAACAAAGCAGCATCCGCCCCACTAATTCCAACCGAACGCCAAAGCCACCCCACGCCCCGGCCTACCGCCGAGCCGGCGCCTGCAAGGCAGCAAACACATCCTCGATCACGCCGTCGAGGTTGGTGAAAATATCGCGGTTCCAAAACCGCACGACATCGTAGCCCCGCGCCACCAGGAAGGCGGTGCGCTGCGCGTCATACGCGCACCGCATGCCATGCTGGCTGCCATCGACCTCGACGACCAACATCGACCTCTTACAAACAAAATCCACGACATAGGGCCCGATCGGACACTGCCGCCGAAAGTAATGACCGGCCATCTGGCGCCGCCGCAACCGCCACCACAGCAACCCTTCGGCATCGGTCGGACGACACCGCAACTGACGGGCAAAGGCCGAGGACTGCACCGCCAACCCCCTCCCTACCCTCCCCCTGCACGCAGGGGGAGGCATTCGGTTTCCGCGATTGAATTCGGTTGTCGCTCTCAAGAAGCGTCGTCATTCCCTATGAAAGACCGAGACCGCTATTTCATCCCTCCCCCTGCAAGCAGGGGGAGGTCCGGCCACCGGCCGGGGAGGGGGTCGGTCACACCGCGCGCAATCCGCCCAAGAAGCGGCCTACCCCGCGCGCGTCGCCCACGCTGGCTTGCGCTTGGCAAAAAACGCGTCCAGCCCCTCGCGGCCGTCGCCGGTGCGGGTGCCCTCGGCCACCATCCGCGCGCCCTCGTCGAGAATCAGCGACAGCGGGCGCGCGCCGACCTGCGCCACCAGCGCCTTGGACTGCGCCACCGCCGTGGGCGAACGCCCCTTGATCTGATCCAACACCGTGCGCAACGCCGCCTCGGCGGCGTCCGCGTCGGCGCACAGATGCGACACCAACCCGGCGCGGTGCATCTCGGCGCCGTCGACCGCATCGCCGGTGACGATTAGCCGCCGGGCGTAATGCGCGCCCAGCCGCATGGTGACGAACGGAATGATTTGCGCGCCGGGTAACCCGAACCCGGTCTCGGGCATGGCGTAAGTCGAGTCGGCCTGCGCGATCACCACATCGGCCGCGCAGATCAACCCGAAGCCGCCGCCGCGCGCCGCGCCCTGCACCACCGCAACGACGGCCTGCGGCGCGGCATCGACCGCGGTCAGCAGATCGCCAAAGCGCCGGTTGACCGCGTACAGCGGGTCGGGCGCGCCCGGCGCCGGCGGGTCGATCGCGTCGGTCATGTCCTTGAGATCGCCGCCCGCGCAAAAGTGCTTGCCCGCGCCGCGCAGGACGATCGCCGCGATATCGCGCCGGGCACGCACGGCGGCGAACACCGCCGCCAACTCCTGGGCCATCGCCGCACCCATCGCGTTGCGCGCGTCGGGCCGGTTGAGCGTCACCGTCAGGTGAAACCCGTCCTGCCGCAACGTCAACCAAGCGCATTCGGGAAGATCGGCCGTCATGTCATCGCCTCGCCATAGTTTGGCCACGCCGGCTTTGCTACTCTCGGGCAAGTCCGGGCGGCACGATTACTCGCGAAGGAGAATACTATGGATTTGCAGCAGATGACCGAAGCCCTCCGCGCCAAGGTCGGCGATGACGCCGGGATCGACGCCACCATCAAGTTCGACTTCGGCGACGACGGCATCATCTTTTTCGACGGCGAGGCCGCCCCCAACACCGTCACCAACGAAGACCGCGAGGCCGACTGCACGCTGCGCCTGTCGTTCGACAACTTCCAGAAACTGGTCGAGGGCGATCTCAACCCGACCACCGCCTTCATGATGGGCAAGCTCAAGATCGACGGCAGCATGGGCATCGCCATGAAGCTGCAGAAGCTGCTGGGCTAACCCTTCACCGTCCGCGTCTCGACGAACTTCCAGATCCCGCTCGCGGTCGCGATCAGCCGGCCGCCTTCGCCCAGCACCTGGGCCTTGGCGAAGACCAGTGTGTTGGTCTTGCGCACCACGGCGGGCACCGCTTCGATCCATTCGCCGAGGCGGCCGCCCGCGACAAAATCGACATTGAGACTGATCGTCGCGAACGAGGTGCCGCGCTCGACGCTTTGGAAAATATTGAAGCCGATCGCGTGATCGGTCAGCGCCATGATCAACCCGCCGTCCAGCATCCCGTGCGGGTTCTGGTGCTTGGGCGCGGCCCACACGCCGAGCCGCCACGGCGGCCCGTCGGTGCTGGCGAACACCGGCCCCATCGTCGCGTTAAAGCTGTCGCCGTCCGGGCGCGCAGCAAAACCCGCGGGCGGATCGCGCTCGCTCATGGCGCGCCGGATGCCGGACGGGCGGCGCTCACGCGGCAAACGCGGCCAGCGCCTTTTGCGCGATGTCCGCGCCCCATTCCGGGATCATATGACCGCCGTCGGCCACCTCGTAGGCGGGCGGGCAGCGGCGGATCGTCGCTTGCAGCTTGGTCATGGTCGCGGGCCCCATCACCGGGTCTTGCATCCCCACCGCCATGAAGGTCTGGCCGGTCCAATCGTTTTTCCAGAAGGCCCGCGCCTGACGCGACAGCGCGGCGCCGTCGTCGTCGGGCCCCTCGGGCACGATATTGGGAAACCGGCGCAGCACGCCCTTGTAGGTTTTGTCGGGAAACGGGGCGCCGTAGGCATCGTATTCCGCTGCGCTCAGGTGCGGCGCCATGCGCGTGAACAGCTTGGGCACGTTGAGATCGTCCTGCGTGTTGGACCAATCGCGCCACGCCACGAATCCCTTGCTCAGCGGCTCGTCGCCGGTGGTCAGCGCGGTGTTCATCACCAACAGGCCGCCAAAGCGGTCGGGCATCGCCATCGGCAGGGTCAGCCCCAGCAGGCCGCCCCAGTCCTGACACACCAGGACGATGTTCTTCAGGTCCAGCCGCTCGATGAAGGCCAGCAGCACGTCGCGGTGATAGCTGAAGGTATGCACCGCGTCGTCGCGCGGCTTGTCGGACTTGCCGAAGCCCGGCAGGTCGGGCGCCACCGCGCGGTGCCCGGCGGCGGTAAAGACCGGAATCATCTTGCGATACAGGTACGACCACGACGGATTGCCGTGCAGACACAAGAAAACCCGGTCGGCGTCCGCCGGCCCCTCGTCGATATAGTGCAGGCGGAGACCCTCGATCCCGGCCAGATCGTCAAGGTAATGCGGCGCAAAGGGATAGCCCGGCAGGCTGGCGAATCGGACCTCGGGGGTCCGCAGGACGTCGGGGTTCATGGGCTCTCCACTCTGTGATGGGACGGCATTTTGCACCGCCAGGGGGACCGGCAGTATATAGGGGACGGGCGGAATCGGCCCAGTCGCCGGGGCCGCCTGTTGTTTTGCCCTGAAATTGCCTAGAATTGCCTGCATAATGAGCGGTTTAGGCCAATAAAGTAACACGATGTCTGAAGACGGCGAAGAAATCGACAAGCACGCGTGGCTCAAGGATCTCTTGAAGCCGCTGCGCAGCAACTACCGCGAAGTCTTCTTGATGTCGCTGTTCGTCAACTTGCTCGCGCTCGCGGTGCCGATCTTCACGATGCAAACCTACGACCGGGTGATCAACTCGGAAGGGCTGGTTACCCTGCAAGGTTTTGTCATCGGCATGATTTGCGTCATCGCCTTCGACCTGATCCTCAAACAAACCCGCAGCCGCCTGATGCAGCGCACCGCCCTGCGCATCGACGTGGCGCTGGGCAACAAACTCTTCAACAAAATCCTCTCGGTCCCGCTGCCGATTCTGGAGAACCGGGTGACGTCGTTCTGGACGGCGCTGTTCCGCGATGTCGAGGTTGTGCGCAACACCCGCTCGGGCCCGTCGGCGGTGCTCCTCACCGATTTGCCCTTCGCGATCTTCTTCCTGGTCCTGGTCTCGATCGTGGCCACGCCGATCATGTGGGTGCCGCTGATCATCCTGCCGACGTTCCTGGTGTTGGGCTGGCGCTCGGCGGCGACCCTGACGGCCGCCAACGCGGCCGAACGCAAAACCGGTTACGACCGCGACGCGATGGTCGCCGAAATGATCGCCGGGCGCACCACGGTCAAGGCGCTGGCGCTCGAAGAATCGATCCGCCCGTTGTGGGAGGACAAACACGCCGCCACCATCGAAGACGCGATGCACCGCGGCCGCAAATCCGACACCTTCGGCAATTACGGCGCGTCGTTGACCACCATCACCACCGTCGCCATGACCTCCGCCGGCGCCATCGCCATCATCAACCAGGACATGACGATGGGCTCGCTCATCGCCGCCAACATGCTGATGGGCCGCATCCTCGGGCCGTTCAACCAGTTGGTCGGTTCGTGGCGCAACTACGCCTCCTACCGCCAGGCCGTGAACCGCCTCAGCGAAGTGTTCGTGGTCCGCGACGACCGCCAGGAGGTCGAGATCGAACTGGGCCGCCCCGAGGGTCAGATCACCCTGGAAAACGTCTCGTTCGGCTATAGCGACGAAGCCCAGCCCACCATCAACGACGTCAAGCTGCAGATCAGGCCCAACTCGTTCGTCGCCGTGATGGGCCCGAACGGGTCGGGCAAGACCACGCTGATCAAGCTGATCCTCGGGCTGTACAAGCCGCAAAAGGGCCGCGTCCTGCTCGACGGCGCCGACATGTCGCAGTTCACCCGCAAGGAACTGGCGAAGTGGTTCGGCTACGTGCCGCAGGAAATCTTCCTCTTCAACGGCTCGATCCGCGAAAACATCGCCAAGGCCAACCCCAACGCCAGCGACGACGACGTCATCCGCGCCGCCAAGATGGCCGGGGTCCACCCCTTCCTGATCGACCTGCCGGACGGTTACTCGACCGACATCGGCGAGGCCGGCCGGCTGCTGCCGGGCGGTCTGCGGCAACGGCTGGCGATCGCCCGCGCGTTCCTGGCCGACCCGCCGATCCTGATCATGGACGAACCCTCCAGCAACCTCGACCGCGAGGGCGAAGCCGAACTGGTCCGCCTGCTGCAAACCCTGGCGCGCGACCACACCGTCATCGTCATCACCCACAGCCAAAATCTGTTGCAATCGGCCGGTCAAATCCTGGTCCTGCAAAAGGGCAAGATCGTCAAGGCGGGCCCGCCCAAGGAGGTCTTGGCCGACTTGGTGCGCAAACCGCAGGCCGAAAAGCCCGGTGCCTCGCGGCCCGCGCCCGCGCCGCGCCGGCCCCGCGAGGCCGGCAGCCCGCGCCGCGAACCGGCGACGGCCGCGGCGCCCGAACCCGCCGCGCCGAAGCGTACGCCGCGCCGCCC
>CAYGKG010000030.1:1394-29082 GCA_964350495.1 uncultured Alphaproteobacteria bacterium | reverse complement strand
GTCGGCCGTATTGACGCGGTCGAAGCGATCTCGGACACCGAGGTCAAGTTTACGCTCGGGTCCGCGAACAACATCTTTCCACGTATTCTGAGTACGGTGTTCCCGGCTCTGGCGGACTCCAAAGTCCTGAAAGACAACGCGACCGCCGACGATCAGTGGGCCGTCAAGTGGCAGGAAAAGAACACAGCAGGCTTTGGCCCGTACAAAGTAGAGTCAGTGCGGCCGGGTGAAGGCGCTGTGTTCACCCTCAACGAAAACTATTTTGACGAGAAACCCTTCTTCACTCGGGTGATCTACCGCGAGATCCCGTCGCCGGCCAGCCGCGCGGCACTCGTCAAGAGCGGTCAGATTCACTGGGCCGACCAAATGCCGATCCAGCAGCTGGTCGATCTTGCCAAAGATCCAAAAGTCAAGGTCGACAGCGTACCGGGCACCGGTGCAGCGACCCTGCGGATGAACCCGAACTTCAAGCCGTTCGACGACGTTCGGGTGCGTCGCGCCATCAACTATGCGTTCGACTATGACGCCGCCAGTGAAGCCGTGTTCCGCGGCCTTGGCGAACGGTCCGATTCGATCCTGGCACCCGCGTTCGGCGCCTTTTACACGCCGGCACAGACCTACAAGACCGATCTCGACAAGGCGCGCGCGCTTCTGTCGGAGGCCGGTCACGGCAACGGGCTCGAAATCCAGTTGGAGTACACCGACAACTGGTGGTGGGAAGAGTCGCTCGCGATCCAGGCAAAGGACTCGTTGGCGAAAGCCGGGATCACCGTGAACCTGAAGCGGATTCCGAAGACCGAGATGAACTCTCGCCGTGCGATCGGCAAGCGCGACATCCCGTTCTTCCCGCATCTGGCGAACGCGTTCGTTCTCGATCCGGGCTACGCGTTCTTCCTTTCCGCGCACAGCCAAGGGTCCTCGGACGTCAACGACTACAACAATCCCAAGTTCGATGCCTTGGTCGATGCAATGATCGGCGAACAGGATCAGACGAAGGCGATTGCGATGGCCCACGAGGCGCAGAAGATCCATGCCGATGATGCAACCTTCATCATCTCGGATTTTCCCAAGACCTACGCGGTAACCGCTCCGTGCATCACCGGGTGGCTGTGGTACCAGCATGACCGTGTGGTGTGGAAGCATCTGCGCTGCGAGGAATAGTCCTACCGAGCATTGAAGGACTAACGGTTCAGGATGGCGATCCGCCAATTCTTGTTGCGGCGGTTTGTGCTGGTGGTGCCCATCTTGTTGGGCATCACCTTCCTGACCTTCATGCTGGTGCGGATCGGGGAACAAAGCCCCGTCGCCATGCTCGGCGGTCCGATGGCCGACGAAGCGACCTTTGCGGCGATCGAACAAGAGCTCGGCCTCGATAAACCGTTCTTCGTTCAATACGGCCTCTATTTGGGGAAGCTCGTCCAGGGCGACCTCGGCGATTCTTGGCAGTCGACCGAGCGCGTTGCCGACGAAATCAAGAACCGTTTGCCCGCCAGCCTCGAACTCCTGATCTTTTCCGTTCTCCTTGGCGCGTTGGTCGGCGTACCGGTCGGCCTTCGGTCGGCGCAACGACCCAACAAACTTTTCGATCAGGTCAGTCGATTTGTCTCGCTCTTTGGCTTTTCGGTGCCGACCTATTGGATCGCCTTGATGGCGATTTTCGTGTTTTTCTTCCTCCTCGGCGTCTCGCCGCCGCCGATGGGCCGGCTCGACATTGCATCGTTTCCGCCGCCCAACGTGACCGGTAGCTACTTCGTCGATAGCGTACTCACCGGCAATTGGGATACAGCGTGGTCGGCGCTCAGCCAACTCACGCTGCCTGTCGCCCTGTTCTCGATCATCGTTGCCGCGCCGATCATCAAACACACGCGGGCGATTTCCCTTGAGGTGCTGTCCAGCGACTATGTCCGCTATGCCCGCTCCCAAGGGCTGCGACCGAAAACGGTGCGGCGCATCGCGCTGCGCAATGCGATCACGCCGATTTTGACGTTCATCGGCACCGAAATCACCGGTCTGCTTGCCGCTGTTTCTCTGCTGGAATTGATTTTTGCCTGGGGCGGATTGGGGCAGTGGGGCCTCAATGCGATCCTGCTTGGCGACTTCGCGGCCGTTCAAGGCTACGTGCTGGTCCTCGCGGTGTTCTCGGTCTCGGTCTTTATCGTCATCGACTTGCTGGTGTTGGTGCTCGAACCCCGCGCCACTTTGCGATCATGACGGACGTAACTGCAGAACGCACCGCGTTGCCAGGCTTCACGTGGCATGGCCGGATTTTCGGCATCGCCCGGCGTAGCCCGACCTTCGCGATCGGCTTTGCCATCGTCCTCCTGTTTGCGGTGGTCGCAATATTCGCCGACGTCATCGCTCCATTTGGGCCGATTGAACTGTTTTCGCGGGATGTTCTCGTGGCCCCCGGGACGACGTATCTGTTCGGCTCGGACGGCAACGGCATGGATGTCTTCAGCCGCGTGCTGCACGGCGCTCGGTATGCCTTTGGAATCGCGATACCGTCGGCGGCTATCATGCTTCTGATCGGCGTGCCGCTTGGCCTCATTGCGGGCTACAAAGGCGGGGTTATCGACGAAATCGTTCTGCGCATCATGGACGTGCTGCGCTCGTTCCCGTCGATCGTTCTGGCACTGGCGGTGGTCGCGGCGACCGGACAGTCCTTGGTCAACGTCGTCCTCGTGATCGGCTTTCTCGACGCTCCGATCTTCGCCCGGTTGGTCCGTTCCGAGGTTCTCGCGCTGCGCTCCAGCGGCTTCGTCGAATCGGCCGTGGCCGCCGGCAATCCGACGTGGCGCATCCTCTTCGTCCACCTCATGCCGAACGCCATTCGCGGGTCGACCGCGATGATCGCCGTTCGTATGGCGTGGGCGGTTCGGATCAGCGCGACTCTGGCCTTCATTGGCGTCGGCATTCAGGCGCCGACGCCGGAGTGGGGTGCCATGATTCGGCAGGGGTCCGAATTCATTATCAGCGGCGAGTGGTGGGTTGCGCTGTTCCCCGGTGTCGCCTTGGTCGGCGTCGTGCTGGGCTTCAACCTGCTCGGAGATGGACTCCAGGATCTCCTCGATCCGCGGCGGAAGGCGACGGGGAAATGAGCCTCCTCGAAGTGCGCAACCTGCACACCCATTTCATTTCGCACGACCTCAACAATCGGCGCCGGGTCGCCAAGGGACTGAACGGCGTCTCCTTCGATGTCGACAAGGGCGAGGTCGTTGGGATCGTCGGCGAAACCGGCGCCGGCAAGTCGCTCACCGCGATGTCGATCATGGGTCTGTTGCAGCCGCCGGCCCGCGTCGTCGAGGGCTCGGTACGGTTCGACGGCAAAGAGCTGATCGGTCTTCCCGTCGAAGACCTCAATCGGATACGCGGCACCCAACTGACGATGATCGTGCAATCGCCGTTGACCTCGCTGGACCCGTTGTCGCGGGTCGGCAAGCAGCTCGTGCGCGCGCAGCAGGAACACCGCGCGATTTCTAAGGAAGACGCTTGGCGCGCCGGGGCCGACATGTTGGCGACCGTCGGGATTCCCGACGCCGAACGCCGTATGCGCGCGTGGCCCCACGAACTTTCCGGCGGGATGGCGCAACGCATTCTGATTGCGCTCGCGCTGATCAACGGTCCGCGCATGCTGATCGCCGACGAACCGACCACCGGTCTCGACGTGACGGTGCAGGCGCAGATCCTCGACCTCCTGCGCGGTCTCGTGGTCGATCGCGACATGGCGGCCATGGTCATTACCCACGACCTCGGCGTCGTCGCCCACTATTGCACCCGGATGTGCGTGATGTTCGCGGGCTCGATCATTGAGAGCGGGCCGGTACGCGCGGTCTTCAACAATCCGCGTCACCCCTATACCCAAGCGCTCATTTCGTCGACGCCGAAGCGGATCGCGGAAAAAGGATACGCCCAGATCGGCGGCCCGCCGCCGAACCTCTACGATCTACCGACCGGCTGCCATTACCGCGACCGGTGTTCGCGGGCGGCCGACGTCTGCGCCGCACCGCCGACCTTGCGGCGGGTCGGCGACCGGCACGAGGCCATGTGCCATTTCGCTGATGAACCCGGCGCAGAATCGGCGACCGTCCGTCATGGTTGAACCGATTCTCAAGGTCCGGAATCTGGTAAAGCATTTTCCCGGTAACCGACCCGGCGAAACCATTCACGCCGTGAACGGCGTGTCGTTCGACCTGTTGCCGGGCCAGACCGTTGGGCTCGTCGGCGAGAGCGGATCGGGCAAGTCCACGATTGGGCGGAACGTGGCTCGACTGCTGCGGCCGACGTCGGGAACAATCCAATTTGGCACACGCGATATTTCGACGATCAGCGAACGCGAGATGCGGCCGTTGCGCAAGGAAATCCAGATCGTCTTCCAAGACCCCTACAGCGCGCTGAACCCTCGGATGCGGGTCGGCAACCTGATCGGCGAAATGGTCAAGCTGCACAGCGGTCTGGACACGGCGGCCCGGCGCGCGAAAGTGGCCGCGCTCGCCGCCCGCGTTCACCTCAACGCGGACCTCCTAACGCGGTTTCCCAACGAATTGTCGGGCGGCCAGCTCCAGCGCGTATGTATCGCCCGCGCTCTGGCGACCGATCCCAAGGTAATCGTCCTCGACGAGCCGACAAGTTCGCTCGATCTGTCGGTACGGGCAGGCATTTTAGAGCTGTTGGGCGAACTGCAACGCGAGACCGGCGTGGCGATGCTGTTCATTTCGCACGACCTTGAAACGGTGCAACTCGTCAGTCACCGCATTCTGGTGTTGTACCTCGGGTTTGTCGCCGAGGACGGACCGGCGGATGCGGTTTTCGCCAAACCGGCCCATCCCTACGCCCAGGCGCTGCTGTCGGCGGATTTGCCGCCCGACCCCGATGTCGTGCTCGACCGCCAGATCCTCCAAGGCGAAGTACCGGGTCCGGTCAACTTGCCGCCGGGGTGCCCGTTCGAGCCCCGCTGCCCCTTGGCCCGGGACGATTGCGCCCGCGGACGGCCGTCGCCTGTCACCGTGGGCACCGACCATCACGCCGCCTGCGTGCGTGTCGCCGACGGTTCCAACGATATTCGATCTGTTTCGGTGCCGACCGATGCCGACACCCATAAGAAGTTCCAAGACCAGTTCGCAAGGAGAACGCCATGAGCGTCAAAGGGGCTATCGATATCGTCGTCAACGTGGCGACACCGGATTTGATTAAGAAAGGCTCGTCGCCCAGCGACGACACCTTCAAGGATCAGGTGCGCCAGCCCAAGGGTGCGCGCCGGGGCGTCAGCATTGCCGACTATTTGAAGAAGATGGACCGCGCCGGGATCGAGCGCTCGCTCCTGATTGCCGTACGTGCCGGCGACATGCGTATGCAGGGCTCGAAGGAGATTGCCTACAAATACGTCTACGACATTTGCCGCAAATATCCCGACCGCTTTTCCGGTCTTGCCGGGGTCAACCCGATGCTCGGCATGCAACAGCTCTATGATCTCGAAGAGGCGGTGGAGAAATACGGGTTCGTGGGCGCCCATTTCTACCCCCATTGGTTCGATATGGCGCCCGACCACCCCTATGTCTATCCGATCTATGCGAAGTGTATCGAGCTCGACATTCCGATCATGATGCAGGTCGGTCACAACCTGATCTATCAACGCAACCGGCGCCTGCCCAGCATGGCGCAGCCCATTACGCTAGACCGCATCGCCATTCTGTATCCCGAACTCAAGCTGCTCGGGATTCACCTAGGGGTGCCGTGGACCGACGAGATGATCTCGATGGCGTGGAAGCACGAGAATATCTACATTGGCGGCGACGCCTACGCGCCGCGTTACTGGCCCCCGCAAATGGTGCATTACGCCAACAGCTACGGATCGCACAAATTCCTGTTCGGCACCGACTGGATGGTGATCGATCCGGAACGCGCCGTGCGCGAGGTCGAGGAGCTCAACTTCCGACCCGCTTCAAAGGCGTTAATCATGCGCGACAACGCGCTTCGTCTTTTCAAGTTACCGAAGGGCGGCCTCAAGAAGACCCCGGCGCATTGGGGCAGCGCGCTTGAGGCGCCACCCGCCAAAAAGGAAGCGAAATAATGGGACGTCCGCATATCGAATTCATTCAGGCCCAAGCATTGAAATGGGCCAAGGGTTTGCCCGCCGGTACTGGACGGGCAGATGTCGAGTGCAAAACCCTCAGCATCGACGATACCACCGGCGCCGCCACATGCATCGTGCGTTATCCGGCGGGCTGGACGCGTCCGACGGGCGAGTACCTTACGACCGACGAGGAGTTCTACGTTCTCGAGGGGGCACTTACGATCAATGGCGTCGATTACGCACGCGATACCTATGCCCACCTTCCGGCGGGTCATTTGCGCAAGACGGCGTCCTCGAAGGGCGGTGCCGTCCTCTTGACCTTCTTCGACGGACCGGTCGATGCCGTGGCGGCCTCGGCGCCAGGATCGATGTTCCGCACCGATCGGTTGGTCGAGTTCGTTTCGGCGGCGAAGGGCGACTGGGGCAATGCGGACCTCGACGCGATGGGTTTGCGCGATATTTCGACCAGTTCGCGCCTGCTCTCGCTTTTCACCGATCCCGACACCGGCGAAATCAGTTATTTGACCGGGGTCGTCCCGTTCAAGCGCGAGGCCGCGCCCGAACGCCATCCGGTGGGGCAGGAGTTCTATATTCTGGGCGGCTCCCTCGCTGGCAAAGGCGGTGTCATGCAGGCCGGCGCCTACTGCTGGCGGCCTCCGATGGTGACCCACGGTCCCTACGGCAGCCAAACCGGCGCCTTGATCCTGTTGCGCAGCGTCGGCGGCCCGCTGACCACCGAACTCGACCCACCGGTGCCGCACACCTACGACCCCGACCATAGTCCCGTCCTGCCGCCTGAACTGGCGGAGGCCGGATCTAAGCCGCTGCCGCCACCGTCGCGCTACTAGGTCTGCCATGTCGATTGCAGAAAGACCTTCATCCTATCGCGCCGTCACCATCACCGAGGGCTTGCGCACCAGCGCACGGCGGTCGCCGAACAAGCTGGCACTGACCGAAGAGGGCCGGGCGCTGACCCACGCGCAGTTGATCGGCCGGATCAACCGCGTCTCGAATGCCGGGCTTGGCCTTGGCCTTAAGCCGGGCGACCGCGTCGCGCTGATGTGCGCCAACTGCATCGAATTCGTCGAGGTCACCTGCGGCATGTCGGAAATCGGCGTCGCGCCGGCCATGATCAACGCCAAATCCACCGCCCACGAGGCATCCTACATCTGCAATGATGCCGGGGCCAAAATCCTGTTCGTCCATGTCGACTACCAGGACGCCGCGTTCGCTGCCGACCTTCAGACGGTCGAGCGGATTGTCGTGATCGATCCGGGCAACGACGATAGCGACTACGAAAAGCTCCTCGCCGCTGCGTCCAGCGCCCAGTCTTCAGTGGCACTGGAAGAGTGGGATGTATTCTCGATTCCCTACACGTCGGGCACGACCGGGAACCCCAAAGGCGTCTTGCTCTCGCACCGCTCGCGGGTGAACCACATGCTATTCACGATGGCCGCGAACTACGGGTGCTACACGCCCGAAGCGCGCCCGTTGGCGACATCCCCGTTCCACAACGGCGCCGGTTTCATCAATGCGCTGGCCGGGCCGTTTTTCGGCGGCACCACGCATATCCTGCCCAAGTTCGAGCCCGAACTGATGCTCCGCGCGCTCGAAGAACGCAGGATCACCAGCATGTTCATGGTGCCGACTCACTTCCACGCCATGTTCAATCTCGGTCGTGACTCGCTCGACCGCTACGACAAGAGCTCGCTCGACGTTATTCACTCCAACGCCGCGCCACTGCCGCAAGCCACCAAAGAAAAGATCGTCGACTTTTTCGGCGAAGGCATTCTGTTCGAGACCTACGGTTCAACCGAATGCGGCGGCTGTACCTTCCTGCGGCCCGAAGACCAACTGCGCAAGATCAGCTGCGTGGGCCAACCCGGTCCCAGCGTCTGGCTCGAAATCCGCAGCGAACAGGGCGATGTTCTTGGGCCGGACGAGGTCGGCGAGGTCTGGATCAAGAACGCCTGGCTGTTCAACGGCTACTGGAACAAACCCGAAGCGACCGCCGAAGCGCTTGTCGACGGTTGGTGCAGCGTGGGCGATCTCGGCAAGACCGATGACGAGGGCTTCCTCTATCTCGTCGATCGCAAGAAGAACGTCATCATTTCCGGCGGCCAGAACATCTTCCCGCGCGAAATCGAAGAGGTGCTCCACCATCATCCCGCGGTTGGCGAAGCGGCGGTGGTCGGCAAAAAAGACGACTACTGGGGCGAATCGGTCACCGCCTTCGTGGTTCTCCGGCCGGGCCAGGCGGCAACCGCGGACGAGCTTAAAGAGCGGTGCGCCCACGTGTTGGCGCGCTACAAGCTGCCCAAGGAATTCCATTTCGTCGATGCCTTGCCGAAGAACGCGACCGGCAAGATACTGCACCGCGAGCTGCGTGATTCGTTGAACAAGGGAGAGTTCGACACATGATGATCACCCGTCATTATGTCACGGTGGGCAATCGCCGGGTTCACTACCGGCGTGCCGGCAAGGGGCCCGCACTCGTGTTGCTCCATGCCTCCCCGGTTTCAAGCGAAGTCTTCGAGGCGGTGCATTTTCCGATTTTCGCCAAAGAATTCACCGTCATTGCGATCGACACGCCGGGCCAGGGTTTTTCCGATCGCCTCGATCTCGGGCGCCAGGAACTGATCGAGGATATCGCCGACGCCCTCGCCGAAACGCTCGAGGTGCTTGGGGTCAAGCACTGTGCCCTTTATGGCCGTCATACCGGGGCGTCGATCGCCGTCGAATATGCCCGCCGCTTCCCCGATCGGGCCGCGGCGGTCGTCACCGATGGCTTTCCGCTGTTCACCGCGGCGGTGCGCGACGATTATCTAAAGAATTATCTGGCCGACATCGTCCCCGATTGGGCGGGTTCGCATTTGCTGTGGTGGTGGTTCCGCTACCGCGAGCAGCACGTCTTTTGGCCGTGGAACAAGCACGAAGGCGCCAACCGGGCCGACCAGGACGTTCCCGATCTGGACTTCCTGCAACGCGGCACACGCGAAATCCTGGTCGCCGGCAATACCTATAAGAACCCCTATGCGGCGGCATTTCTGCACGATGGCGTCGCGGCTGTGGAGGCCATTCTCAAAGGGCCGGTACCGGTGTGTTTCGGCGGCCGTCCGGGCGATTCGGTATTTTCCGCGCTCAAGCGGATGCCGGAGAAGTCCTGGGTCAAGGAGTTCGAGCGCGACAAGCGCGACGCCGCGATGCAAGAGCTTGAGATCTTCCGGCAGCACCCCGCCAAGGGCGCACCGCCCCCGGCGCCGGACGTCACCGAACTGCCGGGCCGCGCGACCATTCGCTATGTCCCGGTCGAAGACCGGCAGATCGCCGTCCGTACTGCCGGCACCCAATCCGGCACCCCGGTGGTCTTGCTCCACCGCTTCCCCGGCTCGGGAAAACTACTCGAACCGTTGCTCCTTGAGATCGGCAAGACCCGCCGGGCCATCGCCATCGACCTGCCGGGCCACGGCGATTCGGATCCGACTGCCGATCACAGCGTCGCCGCCTATGCTGCGTCGGTCGCCCAGACTTTGGCGCAGCTCAAATGCCCGCCGGCGCACGTCTACGGTCATAACGCGGGTGCGTCGGTCGCTGTCGCGCTTGCCCTCGATCACCCCGCCGCCGTGGCCAGCCTCATGCTGGAGGGGCCCATGGTGTTCTCGCACGCCGACCGAATGCGGTTCGGGGCGAACTGGGCGTTGCCCGCCGACCCGGTGTGGGACGGCCACCATCTCACGTCGATTTGGCACCAGACCCGGGACAAGCAGATCTACTACCCGTGGTACGAAAAGACCCTCGCCGCGAGCCGCTTCATCGAGCCAGGGATCGCGCCCGACGACGTCCATCGCCAGGTCGTCGAGATGATCAAACACCCTGCGTCGTTCAAACCGGCATGGGATGCGGCGTTCGATTATCCCACCCGGGAACGCTTGGCGGAGGTGCGCCTCCCGATGTGGATTGGCGTGGCCGAAGCGGACAACTTCGCGCCCTGCCGCGCGGCGACCGAACGTCTTCTCGGCCACGCCATCGACGATCTCGGGGCCACGCCGACGCCAGGCGCATCCGCCGCGGCGATGGGCGCCTTTATTCAGTCGCTGGGGTAGGGGAATGACCGTCGGGACCGCCACCGCAGTCGACGCAGCTTCCCTCGCGGCGCGCATCGCGCCGATCGTCGGTGACGCCAATGTCGTTACCGACCCGCAAGAGCGCGCCTTTTACTCGCAAGACATCATTCAGTGGGACGCGCCGGTCGCCGACATTGTCGCCCGTCCCGGATCGGCGGCAGACGTCTCGGCGTTACTGACCGCGGCGGCCGAGCTTGGTCTCGCTGTCGCGCCGCGTGGTGGCGGCCTCTCCTACACCAAAGGGTACGTGCCGGAAAAATCCGGCACCATGATCCTCGACCTGACGCGCCTCAATACGATTCATGAGGTCAATGAGGAAGATCGCTACATCACCCTCGGTCCGGCGGTCACGTGGCAACAGGTCATGGACGAACTGCGCCCGCGCGGCCTCCGTACCGTTCTCACCGGACCGATTTCGGGCATCTATTCCACCGTCGGCGGCGCGGCCTCGCAGAACATACCGGGCAGCATGGACACCATCCTTGGGCTGGAGGTGGTGCTGGCCGACGGCCGCATCGTCCATACCGGCTCCTCTGCCATAACCCGAGCGGCGTCGCCCTTCTACCGGTACTACGGCCCCGATCTGACCGGGCTCTTCCTCGGCGATACCGGCACCTTTGGGGTCAAGACGCGGCTGACGTTACGGATCGAACCGATCCCGGCTGGCGTTGCCTTCGGCTCGTTTGCGTTCGAAACCTTGACCGAGATGGCCGCCGCGATGACCGACGTCTCCCGGCTCGGCGTGGCGGCGAAAAGCTTCGGCATGGACCCGCTCAAGAATAGAACGGCGACCAAGGTCAGCATGCGCGAGGGCGTCGACACGTTGCGCGAGGTCACTCGCGGCGCAGGTTCGCTCGTTCGCGGCCTGAAGGACGCCGCCCGGATCGTTGCGGCCGGTCGCGATGCCTATGACGACGTCAAATGGTCGCTGCACCTCACCGTCGAAGGATTCGACCAGCGCGCGGCGGACGTCGCGATGGCGGCGGCGCGCCAAGCCTGTGCCGCCCACGGCGGCCGCGATATCGAACCGAGCATCCCCATCGCGATGCGCGCCAAACCTTTCTCCATCCGTGGCTTTCTCGGCCTGCAGGGCGAGCGTTGGGTGCCGGTGCATGGCGTCTTCCCGATGTCGAAGGCGCTCGACGTCGTCAAAGCCGTGGATGCGTTCTTCGCCGAACGCAATCGACTTCTCGAAGATTACGACATCCAGTACTCCTACCTCTCGTCCATCAATGGACAATTCTGGTTGCTGGAACCGATGTTCTATTGGAAGGACGCCGTGGGCGACTTCCACATGCGCTACCTCGATCGTAAACGCTACGCCAAGTTCGAGGGGATCGCCGCCAACCCGGAAACCCGGGCCGTAGTCATGCGGGTTCGCGAAGAATTGCGCGATCTGTTTTTTGGCCTTGGCGCCGTTACCGCGCAAGTCGGCAAGTTCTACAATCTGCCAGACGCACTGGAACCCGAAACCTACGCGGTTCTGACCTCAATCAAAGACCTTCTCGACCCCGATCGCCGCCTCAATCCCGGCAACCTCGGCTGGCGATAGGGCCTGTGGCTGCGACACACGACCCAGTCGTGCCCCGCGGAAAACCCGAAGCCCCCGAGCCCGAAGACATTTGGCAGCCGCCGCTGGAACCCTACGTCATGCCCGAGGTGCAGCGCGACCTGTGGCCCGACGTGTCGGGTAACACCGTCAACGGACTTGGCGAGACGGCAGTCCGCCGCCCCGAGCCGATCTACCACCACGACCCCGAACGGACGCGATTCGCTGCTTTGCAAACGTGGTTTCGCGGTCTCCCCTCCCATCCGGTGATCGGCAAGGCGCGCCACGATCGCATCCCGATCATGGCTGAACCGCTCGCGCCGCTGGCGCCCGAGCAAGCGCAACGAACGCCGGCAGACTGGAGTGCGGCAATCAAGGTTAAAGCCCGCGAGCTCGGCGCGGAACTGGTCGGGATCGCCCCAATGCAGCCCGAGTGGGTCTTCGAGGGGTTCGAGATCGAACAGCGCTGGGCCGTGATGCTGGGCGTCGCGATGGACTATGACGAACTTAGTACCGCGCCCCATCCGCGCGCGATTGCCGAGGTTGTCCGCCAGTACGGTCGCGGCACCCAGGTTGCCAAACGGTTGGCCAGTTGGCTGCGCACCCAGGGCTGGGACGGCCTTCCCCACGGCGGCCCCGAAGCTGGACCGGTTTTGATGATCCCGCCGGCACTCGCCTGCGGGTTTGGCGAACTCGGCAAGCATGGCTCGATCATCAACAAGGACCTGGGCTCCAGCTTTCGCCTCGCCTATGTCCTTACCGACGTACCGTTGACGGCCGATCCGGCGGAGGACTTTGGCGCTGACGATTTCTGTACGAACTGTCGGGTGTGCGAAAAGGCATGCCCGCCCAACGCCCTCACGCCGGCCAAACACAAGGTCCGCGGCGCGACCAAGTGGTACGTCGATTTCGACAAATGTGTTCCCTACTTCAACGACACGACGGGGTGCGGCATTTGCATCGCAGTATGCCCGTGGAGCCGCCCTGGCGTTGCGCCTAACCTGGCGGCGAAGCTGACCCGCCGACGTGACCGGCGCGGCGCCTAAACGCCACCGGAATGCCGGCTAGGTCGAAGTAGGCCGGTCGGCCGCGTTGTCGGCCGCAGCCTGGGGCATATCGTCGAACGACGCATAGTTCAGCGCATAGAGGTTGGCGTAGAGCCCCTGGCGCGCGATCAACGCGTCGTGCGGTCCGGTTTCTACGATTCGCCCGTCCTGCAACACGATAATGCGGTCGGCGCCCCGGATTGTCGCCAGCCGGTGGGCAATGACGATCCCGGTGCGTCCCTCCAGCAGGCGCGCGAGCGCCTTTTGAATCTGGCGTTCGGTATAGCTGTCGATACTGGCGGTCGCCTCGTCGAGAATGAGAATGCGGGTATCGGCCACCAACGCTCGGGCGAAACTCAGCAACTGACGCTGCCCCAGCGACAGGTTGCGCCCCAGTTCGACCAGCATCGTGTCGTAGCCGTCGGGAAGCCGCGCGATGAAATCGTGCGCACCGACGATCCGCGCGGCCTTTTCGACATCGGCCAAGGTTGCATCGGTCTTGTTGTAGCGGATGTTCTCGAAAATCGTTCCGGTAAACAGGAAAGGGTCTTGCAGCACCATGCTGACGTGCCGTGACAGCGCGTCCTTGGCGTAGTCCCGAACGTCGACCCCATCGATCAGAATGGACCCTTCCCATACCTCGTAAAACCGGTGGAGCAGGGCGGTAATGCTGGTCTTGCCCGATCCCGTCGGGCCGACAAGTGCGACGGTTTCGCCGGGTTTCACGCTAAAGCTGAGATCGTGCAGCACCGGTCGGTTGCGATCGTAGCCAAAGGTCACGTTGCGGAACTCGACCGCACCGTCGACCGCTTCGGGCGACACAGCCTCCGGCTTGTCGTAGATCGCCAGCGGTACGTCCAAAACCTCGAAGATCCGCGTACCCGACGCCATCGCGCGCTGCATCACGCTGTACTGCATGGTGAGCGAGCGGATCGGATCGAAGAAACGCTGGACGTAAAACACGAAGGCGACGATGACGCCGATGTCCAGTTCGCTGCGCAGGACCATCGTGCCGCCCAGGACGATGACGATGGCGAGCGCGACGCCGGTCAACGTATCGACGATCGGCACCATGGTTTGGCCGAACTTGGCGGCGCGCAGGTGCGCCCTCAGGTTGTCGTGCGCTTTGATGTCGAACAGGTCGTAATTGACCGCTTCCCGGCGCATCGCCTGGACCGTGCGCACCGCGCGGATGCCTTCGGCCATCGCGCCGCTCGTGATCGAATTGGTTTCGCGGGCATGGCGGAACGCGCGCCGCGCCCGCGGCAGCCACACGATTCGCACCAGAAACAACGTCGGCACGATCGCTAACGTGAGAATGCCGAGTTGGAAGTTCATCATCAGCATGATCACGACGATCCCCAGCAACAGCACGAGATCGCCGATGGCGGTGATCGAGTTGTCGAGGAATTCCTGTAGCGAGTTCACGTCGCCCTGCAGGCGCGACATCATGCGCCCGACCTCGGTACGGTCCATGAAGGTGAGGGCGACATGCTGCAGGTGTTCGAACATGGCGCGCCGGAGTTCGAAAATCACCCGCTCGCCGGTCCAACCGACCAGCCAGTCCTGGAGCCAGTTGGCGGCATAGTTGATGAGGACCACAGCGCCAAAAATCCCGACGATCAGGGCCAACAGGGTCGCCCCGCCGGTTTCGGCAAGAAGGGCGTCGTCGATGGCCCACCGGATCACCAACGGAATTGCCAGTTGAGTTGCGGTAAAGGTCAAGACCGCGAGGATCGCGAGCGCGATGGCGCCGCGGTAGGGCCGGACATAGCCCATGAAGCGACGCACGACCTGTCGGTCGAACGCGGCCCCGAACATTTCCTCGTCGCGGCTGATCTGCGAACCGACAACGGCGCGCAGTCTTTTGCCCGCTTTCTGCGCTGGGTCGAGGGACGTCATTCCCCCACCTCAAGCGCGTCGACGGCTTCATCGTCACCCGTCGTTTGCAACCGGTATAGCGCCGCGTACTTACCGCCCTGCGCTAGAAGCGACTCGTGGGTGCCGCGCTCGACGATCTGGCCGTGCTCCAGGAAAATGATCTCGTCGGCGTGCTTCAGCGCGCTCAACCGGTGCGACACGATGATTGTGGTGCGATCGGTAGCTCCTGTATTCAGGGCCTGCTGGATCAGCCGTTCGGTTCCGGCATCGATCGCTGCGGTTGAATCGTCCAAGATCAACACATCCGGTTGCAGCAGGGCGGCCCGCGCAATCGCGACCCGTTGCTTTTGTCCGCCCGACAGAGACACGCCGCGTTCCCCGACAAGACTCTCGTAGCCCGCCGGTAGGGTGTCGATGAAACCGCCGATCTGCGCCGCATTAGCCGCGTCGCGGATGTCGTCTTCCTCCGCCCACGGATTGCCGTAGGCGATATTGTTTTCGATCGACGACGTGAAGAGGTAGGGGTCTTGCGCCACAACGCAAACCGCCTCGCGCAGCGACGACCCCTTCACTGCGCGGATGTCCTGGCCATTGATGGTGATGCGTCCCTCGGTCGGATCGTAGTGCCGGGGCAGAAGGTGGGAAATGGTCGACTTCCCGCTTCCCGGCGGCCCCACGATCCCAAGCGACCTGCCGCGGGCCACCGAAAACGAAACGTCGCGGAGAACCGGCGGGCTACCGCCGGGGTCGTAGGAAAAAGTCACGTGCTCGAAGACGACGGTGCCGTCGCCGCGCGTCAACGGCTGCGCGTCCGGCGAATCTGCAATCGTCACATCGGCGTCGAGCACGGCGAACAAGCGATTGCCGCAGGTCGAGGCGCGGGCGAAGGCGTTCACCACCATGCCGATCTGGCGAACTGGCTGCTGGAGGATCGTCATGAAGGTGAGGAATTCCGTCAACGTGCCGATCGTCATGGTGCCGTTGAGAACGCGCCCGCCGCCGACGAACAACACCAAGCCCATCGCGGCGAAAAATGCGAACGTCATCGCGCTCGTGGCCGACGAGCGTGCGCTGATCCGTTCGCGCGAAATGTCCAGCGCGGGGAGGGCGGTCGCGTCGTACTTGGTCATCTCGTAGTTTTCCGCGCCGAACGCGCGGACCACGCGAATACCGGTCAGATTTTCATCCATGATCCGGCCCAACACGCCCAGGCTTTCCTGGAGCTGCAACCAAAGCCCACGTAGGCGCAGCCGGATCGTCGCCGACCGCCAAGCGACGAAGGGGACGAAGCTCAAGCTCAACAACCCCAACACAAGGTCGGTGGACAGTACAAGGGCGGCGCCGACCGCGACCAACACCACCAGCAGCAACGAACGCAGGACCGCCATGTTGAAAAACATCCGCACACCCTCGATATCGAGCAGGGCGCGCGTCACGAGGTCACCGGTATGGACGCTATCGTGGAACGAGAAATTCAGCTTTTGAAGTTTGGCGTAGAAGTCCAACCGCAGCTGGTAGCCCACAAGATGGCCGATCGATTCGCCGCCATAGTTATGGACCAGTGTGAACGCCCCGCGCAGCACCGAGACGACGAATAGCAATCCCGCCGTAGCCCACAGCGTATCGCGGGCCACCCCCAGGTCGATGGCGCCATCGCCCAGTGACAGCAACGCCCCGTCCACCGCGTTACCCAACAGGCGCGGCACCATGAGCTGGAGCACGACCGCGACCAAGGTGGCCACCACAGCGATCGCGACGCGGGCGCGGTAACGCAGGGATAGCCTGACGATTCGCCACAGAACGGCGAAATCGCCCGCCGCCCGGCGGTCGCCAGAAGAGTCGTCGGTGGGCATTAGGGGTTTATTCTTCGGGTTCGCTTGAGGGTCACGATTTGGCCGATACTGTCACTTTGGCGCCGATTTGGCCAAGGCTTCCCCAGGCGGCGCCCAAAGTGCGGTCCCCGCCCGGGGGGTGGCCCCAGGGGCGGGGGCGGCTTTGTCGTCTCGTCAGGCGAGAACCTGCCCCGACACGAGGGCGGTCGCGTCGATCTCGATCAGACGCTCGGGCCGCCCGAGGGCCGCGACCGCCACGAAGGTATCGGCCGGGTAGGGTTCCTTGAACCAGCGCTGCCGCAGTGCAAATACGTTCTCCCGGTACGCCATGTCGGTCACGTAGATCGTCACTTTGACGATCTTGTCGACATCGCTCCCTGCGGCCCGAAGCGCCCGTTGGATATTGCGCATCGCTTGGTCGGCTTGGGCGTCGAAGTCGCCCGTGCCGACTGTGTTGCCTGCATCGTCGATCCCAACCTGACCCGACAACAGGATAAGGTCGCCGATGCGAAACCCTTGCGAGATATAGAACTGTTTGAACGGATCGTTCTCGAGATTGATTCGTTGCGCGTCCATGGTCATCCTCCAGAGGCCGTTGATGTGGCCGGCATGATTTCTCGATGATGGGTATAAGGATGACAGGAGACGCGACGGTGGCAACAGGTAAGGACACGGCGGACGCTCGGTCGCACGCGCGCGGCAATGCCAAGGCCCTGTGCCGGGAGTTTTCCGAAACGGCCGCCGAAATCGACCGTACCGGGCGCGACCCCGCCGAAAATATGAAACGGATTCACGAAGCGGGTCTCACCCGTCTCCTGCTGCCCCAGGCCTATGGCGGGATCGCGTCATCCCAAACGTTGTCGGCCGATTTGCCGCTCGTCACTGACGTCTTGACCGAGATCGCCGCGGGCGAAAGCGCCACGGCGCAGATTTGGAGCATTCACCTTGTTGCGGCGCGCTTGATCTTCGGCGGCGCCCTGGATGTGGGCGAGGACGTCCGCAGCGAAATTGCCGACGGTCTCCTGAACGGCGGGATGCGGTTGGCCAACTCCGCGGCCGAACGCGGCCCGCGTCGCGGCGAATACCACACGGTGGCCGATCCGATCGATGGCGGCTACCGGTTCAGCGGCGTGAAGGTCTTCAACACCGGCACGGTCGGCGCGACCTACACGATTACCCCGGTGCGGATTCGCGGCAAGGAAGACGCAGGCGTGGTGTATTTGCTCGTCCGCATGGACGCCGACGGCGTCAAGCCGCATCACGACTGGGACAATATGGGGCAGCGGGCGACGGGCAGCGGCACCATCACCTTCGAGAATGTCTTTGTGCCCGACCGGTTTTGCTTCCCGATGGTTGCCGGTGCCGAGGGACTGACCGGCGCGGCCAGTGTCATCGGTCCGTTCTTCCAACTGCTCATTGCCGCAACAATCCTCGGGATGGGGTTCGGCGCGTTGGCGGCTGCCGCAGCGTTCGTGCGCGACTACGCGCGGCCGAACCTGCCGACTCTCGATAGCGCGGCGGACGATCCGGTCAATCGGTTGCACCTGGGCCGCGCCTCCGCGGCGCTTGCCGCGGCGCAGGCGCTCCAGCGCGAGGCCAGCCAAATGGTTGTCGACGCCGAGGCCGGCCATGTCGACCGCGGCCTGTGCTCGATCCACATGATGCGCTCCAAAGCGACCACGGTGGCGGCGGCGCTGGAGGTCACCGGCCAGCTGCATGGCTTGGCGGGCGGCCGCGCGACCAGCAACAAGTACCGGCTCGACCGCTTTTGGCGCAACGCCCGGACGCTGTCGGTCCACGACCCGATCGACGCCATGATTCAACAAATCGGCGGATTCGAAATCGACGGCGCGCCGCCGGCGCCCTCGGTGGGAACCTAGTTCTGGGCCACAACCCTCGGGGTCCACGCCCGCTGGGCGCCCTTGATTGGCGCAAGATTGGCGAAGAATTGTTCGGCGCTGGCGCGCCAGGACATGGTTTGGGCAAAAGCGCGGCAGGCGGCGGGCGATATCTGTAGGGCCGCTCGGGTCGCCGCGGCAAGGTCCTCGTCCAGCACGCCGATCGGATGACCGTCGATGATGTCGAGCGGGCCCGGCACAGGATAGGCCGCGACCGGTACTCCTGCGGCGAGCGCTTCTAGGATGACGTTGCCGAACGTATCGGTCCGGCTGGGAAAAACGAAAACGTCCGCTGCCGCATAGTATCGCGCGAGTTCTGCCCCGAATTTGGCGCCGACAAAGCGAACATCGGGATGACGCTTGCGCAACTCGTCGAGCTGTGGTCCGTCGCCGACGACATATTTGCTGCCGCTGACATCGCTCTCAAGGAAGGCCGCAATGTTCTTTTCGACCGCGACGCGGCCGACGTACAGCAAGATGGGCCGTTCGTCCTGGATAAATCCCTTGGCCTGCGGTTTGAAGAGTGCGGTATCGACGCCGCGCGTCCATGTGGCCAGATTCTCGAATCCGCGGTTGGCGAGATCCGCCTGAACGCTCTTGGTCGCCACCATGACCGAGCGTGACGGTCGGTGGAACCGTCGTACGGCGGCGTAGCCGATCGATAGCGGCAACCGCGTGCGTGCCTGGATATATTCCGGAAACCGCGTATGAAACGACGTGGTAAACGGCAGTCCTCGGCGCAAACAGTAGCGGCGTGCGGCCATACCGATCGGTCCCTCCGTGGCAATATGAATGGCGTCCGCTGCCGCCGCGTCGATCTTTGCGGCGACGTTCCAGGTATCGATGGCCAACCGAATTTCCGGATAGGTCGGCATCGGGAACGAACGGAATTCGTTGGGGGTGACGAAGTGCGTTTCATGCCCCATTGCGACGAGTTCGTCGCCGACCGTACTCAGGGTGCGCACAACCCCGTTGATTTGCGGGTGCCAGGCGTCCGTCGCGATCAGTATCCGCACCGTTCAGGACGCCCAAGCCAAGGCGCGCACCTCGATTTCTACGGTCTCCAACGGTCTGACGATCTCCAACGTTCCGTCGTGATGCTCGACAAGCGCCGTACAGCTTTCGACCCAATCACCGTCGTTGCAGTAGAGAATACCGTCGATCGTCCGCATTTCTGCGTGGTGAACGTGGCCGCAGACCACACCGTCGACGCCGCGGCGACGTGCTTCCGCAACGACCGCGTCTTCAAAGTTCGCAATAAACTGGACGGCGTTCTTGACCCGGTGTTTCAAGAACGCCGACAGCGACCAGTAGGGCATGCCCAGGCGTTTACGCGCGAGGTTGAACCAATGGTTCAGCACGATCGCCGTGCGATAGGACCAGTCGCCGAAGTAGTAGAGCCAGCGGGCATAGCGCACGATGCCGTCGAATTCGTCGCCGTGCATGACCAGTAACCGTCGCCCGTCGGCGGTTTCGTGAATGGCGTCGGTCATTACTTTAACCTCGCCCACCGTCAGCCCGGCATAGTCCCGCGCGGTTTCGTCGTGATTGCCGGGGACGAAGATCACCTTGGCCCCGGTGGCGGCGCGGTTCAGAACCTCCTGAACGAAGGCCGAGTGGCTGGGCGGCCAGTACCACGATCGTTTGAGACGCCAGCAGTCGACGATGTCGCCGACCAGATACAGGTTGTCGAATTCGACCGACTGGATAAATCGCAGGAGGTCGTCGGCGCGGCAGCTTTTCGTCCCTAGATGAAGGTCGGATAACCACAGGGTGCGATAGTGACGCGGCATGTGGATAACGTTCATCGGCCTCTATATGCGGTATTGCGGGTTGTTAACAGACGCACATCTTGAGTATCTATAGTATTCATGCTAGTTCTATTGTCTCGTTAATCTTTAGTTACAAAACGAATAACTAAAGGGTTGTTAGAGCTAAGTAATAATTAAGTAACAATAGTGAAATATTATAGTAATAATTCCGCGCGGGGCAGCGCCCCGGTGCGGCGCCGGGTTGTCGTGATCTTCAATCCGACGGCGGGGTGGCGGCGGCGCGGGCGGCTGAACCGGGTCCTGGCCCACATCGACCGGCTGGGTTGCGCCGTGGACCTTCGGATGACCAACGCGCCGGGGCATGCGGAGAGCCTTGCCCGCGAGATCGACACCGGTGCCGACGCGGTGGTCGTGGCCGGCGGCGACGGTACGATCAACGAAGTCGTCAACGGTCTGGGTCCGTTGGCGCCGCCGCTTGGGATCATTCCACTCGGCACTGCTAATGTGCTGGCACTCGAACTCGGTATCGGCCGAACCGCGCGGCGGATCGCCGAAACCATCGTCAACGGCGAGCGGCGGGACATCGCGATCGGACTCGTTAACGGCAGACGGTTCGTGCAAATGGTGGGGATCGGCGCGGACGCCCACATCGTTGCCAACGTCAGCAAGCAAATCAAAAAATATGCAGGCAAGGGAGCCTATGTACTCAGCGGCGCGATCGGGCTGTTCACCTACCGGTTTCCAACCTTTGAACTCGAGATCGACGGGGAGAGACTGTCGGCGACCACCGTCATCGTCTCGAACGGGCGCTACTACGGCGGCAAGAATGTCATCGCCCCGCGGGCGGGGCTCGACCGCCGCAGTTTTGAAGTGTGTCTGATGACGCGGTCCGGTCGGTTCAACGCCCTGCGTTACGGATTGGCCGTTTTCTTGGACAGGCTCCCAAAGCTGGACGACGTTCGGTTCATTACCGCAACCGACGTGCACATCGTGGCGCCGGCCGGCGAGCCGATGCAGGGTGACGGCGACTTGGTCGCCACGTTGCCGGCCGAAATCTCGGTTCTGCCCCGCGGTATTCCCGTTTTGGTGCCGGTACCTTGAGAATAGTCTGTACAGGCGCCGCGCTGCACCGGCACAATCGTCTGCGGATAAGTGGGGAGACACGCCGTGGTTGAGGTCGTTGCGACGCAGAAAGCCTTTGCGCGCCGTCAGGTTTTGATGGTGCCGGGCTATACCGAAACCGGTAGCGACGAAAACTACTACGTCACGCCGTTTTTCGGCGCGTTACCGGCAAATGTCGATCCCAACCCGTCTGCCGAGGCGATGGGCCGACCGCAGGCCTATTACGTCGAACAGCCGCCGCGCGCAACGGTGCCGCCCCATTACCACGACACCAACCAGTTTCAGGCCTTCCTGCGCGGCGACGCGCTGTTTGGCAAAAAGACGGTCGGCGCCCTCACCGTCCATTTCGCCGGCGGGCATACGCCCTACGGCCCAATCGTCACCACCGAGCACGCCACCCACTACCTAACCCTGCGCAACTGCTGGGATTCGGGTGGCAAGACCATGCCGCAAAGCAGGCCGACTCTGCGCCCGGTGCGCCGCCGCTTCGCGATGGTTGAGGAGTTCGTTTTGCCCGAGGCTGCCGCACTCCCCGCGGGCACGGTGGAACGGCACGATGCGATGCCCTGCGAAGTCGACGGGCTTGGGGTCGCGACCTTCGGCCTGGGCGCGGGCGCCGAAACCGACCTTGCCTTGGCGTTGCCGGGCGCGGGACGTTACGGGCTGGTGATGCAAGGCACTCTGCGCGGCCGCGGCACCGATCTCGATTCCGGCAGTTGCGTCCATATCGGGGCCGACGACGTCGAAACCTTTACGGCAGGGCCTGCGGGCGCGGCGGTGCTCATCATGCAGTTTCCGCCCGAGCCCGTCTAGACCGCCGACCGCCCTTCGTGCGCGCCGAGCGCGGCTCCTAGACTCCGGTGGCGGTGGTGCCACAATGGGCGATCCGAGGGAGAACACGATGAACCACTTGCGTTTTGGCACTTTCATCCCGCCGATCCATC
Source organism: uncultured Alphaproteobacteria bacterium (assembly GCA_964350495.1). Taxonomy (GTDB): domain Bacteria; phylum Pseudomonadota; class Alphaproteobacteria; order SHVP01; family SHVP01; genus CALJDF01. Next base: position 6,844 of record CAYGKG010000030.1, on the reverse strand, counting down.
CGGTGAACGAGAACCCGACCCTGTGCATCGAGCGCGACATGCAAGTTGTCGAGCATCTCGATGCGCTGGGCTACGACGAAGCCTGGATCGGCGAACATCATTCGGCCGGCACCGAGGTTATCGCCTCGCCCGAACTCGTGCTCGCCGTGTTGGGCGATCGCACCAAACGCATTCGCCTTGGGACCGGGGTTTCGTCGCTGCCTTACCACCACCCGCTCATTCTTGCCGATCGCATGATGCAGCTGCATCACATGACCCGTGGGCGCGCGATGATGGGCGCAGGGCCGGGTGCGCTGGTCTCCGATGCGAAGGCGATGGGCATCGTTGCCGAACGCCAGCGCGACATGATGGACGAGTCGCTCGACGTGATCTTGCGCCTGTTCGCCGGCGAAACCGTCACGATGAAGACTGACTGGTTCGAACTGAAAGACGCCCGTCTTCAACTGCGCCCCTATGCCAACCAGCCCATCGAGGTCGCCACCGCCAGTGTTATCTCGCCGTCGGGCGCCCGGTCCGCCGGCCGATTCGGAACTGGCTTGATGGCGATGGGCGGCACGTCGCCCGAGGGCATCGCCGCAGCGACGCGCAACTGGAACATTGCCTCGGAGATGGCCACCAAACACGGCCACACGATGGATCGGACCAATTGGCGTCTCGTCGGCCTCGTCCATATCGCCGAAACCCGCGAGCAAGCCTTTGCCAACGTGCGCTACGGGATCGACGAGTGGATCCAGTACTTCGAGGATGTCGCCACCCACCCGATGGTACCGCCCGAAGGCAAAGGCGATCCGGCCGAGCATCTCGTCAAGATCGGTCGCGCCGTGATCGGCGATCCCAGCGATGCCATCCGCCAGATCGAAAAACTGCAAAAGGAGACCGGCGGCTTCGGTTGCTACCTCGCCGTCGATCACGGATGGGCGCGCTTCGAGGATAAGCTCAAGTCCTACGAACTCATCGCGCGCCACGTCATGCCGCACTTCCAGGGCCACAACATCCAACGCCGCCAGTCCTACGACTGGGTCCGCGACAGTCAGGAGGATTTCAAGGCCTCCGCCGCCCGCGCCCAGCAACTCATCATCGACCGCCAGGCGGCGGAAGAAACCGCGCCCAAGAAGAGCGACGCCGCGGAGTAGGGACGGGGAGACGGGCCGCCCATGAGCAAACCCTTCCCCGATTCCTTTCAGGGCAACGCCGCCCCGTGGCGTCTTGAAGGCGAGGCCCGCGACCTGCCGGTGATCGGCACGTTGCCACCTGGTCTATCGGGCACCTTTTACCGCAACGGACCCAATCCCCAATTTCCGCCGCGCGGCTTCTACGCCAACTGGTACGACGGCGACGGGATGGTGCATGCGTTTCGTTTCGAGGAAGACCGCGTGCACTACACCAACAAGTGGGTGCGTACCGAACGTTTCGTGCGCGAACGCGACGCGGGCGAGGCCCTGTTCGGCACGCTGTTCGAACCCCGTTCCGTCGCGCCGTCGGTCAAGGCGGCGAGCCGCAACACGGCCAATGCCACCATCGTTTGTCACGGCGGCAAGGTGCTCGCGACCTGGGAGACCGGATTGCCGCACGAAATCGACGCGGAGACACTGGAAACCCGCGGTCTCTACAATTTCGGCGGGGCAATGCCCCACGACATGATGGTGCACCCCAAGATCGATCCGGTCACCGGCGAGATGCATGTGTTCGGGCGCACCGCGCCGCACCCCGAGCCGGGCAACGTCACCTACCACGTCGTCGATCCCGCCGGCACCGTGATCCACACCACGGAAATCGCGGTTCCCTACGAGAGCATGACCCACGACATGTTCATGACCGAAAATTTTGTCGTGCTGACGGTCTTCCCTGCCGTCTACGACCACGCGCGGGAGGCGGCGGGCGGGCCCAATGTCGCGTGGGAAAAGGATCGCGCGTCGTTCCTCGGCGTCCTGCCCAAGGGCGGCGCCGGTAGCGACATCAACTGGATCGAGTTCGCAGGCTGTTGGGGCTCGCACACGATGAACGCCTACGAACGGGACGGCGTCCTGCTGTGCGACGTGATCCGCTATCCCCGCGCCATGCTCTTCCCCGATCCCGACGGATCGTGGCCAACCGGCCTTGAATTTCCCGCGCTGCACCGCTGGACCGTCGATCCCGCAGCGCGCACCGTGGCGCAGCGGCGCTTCGATGCGGCCAACGGCGAAATGCCGGTGATGGACATGCGTTTTCGCGGCCGGCCCTATCGTCACGGCTATAGCGCAGGGTGGAGCGGCGCTGTCCGCGGCCTGGACGCGATCCACCACTACAATTGGGAAACCGGCGGCCGGCGCAGCTATGTGCCGGGCGAAGGCTGTCTCGTTCAAGAACCGGTCTTCGTCCCGACCGGCCCGACGGCGGGTGAAGGGGAGGGCTATCTCCTGGCGTTGGTCTATCGCGGTGCCGAGCACCGTTCCGACCTGGTCGTCCTTAACGCTCAAGCGATTGACGAAGCGCCGATCGCGACCGTGGTGCTACCCCACCGCATCGTCACTGGGCTCCACGGTGCGTGGCGGCCCCACTAGGGCCGTCGGACGTTAGGCGTCCTGGATTGCCGTGTCGGTGCCGATCGCATCGAGCCGTTTCTGAAGACTCAGTTTCTCGAGCGCATTGAGCGGCAGGTTGACGAACAGACTTATCCGGTTCGAGAGCATCCGGTAGGTGTCCGAGAACGCGAGGTGAATCTCCGCCGGCGTGCCCTCAACCGCGGCGGGGTCGGGCACGCCCCAATGCGCCGACATGGGTTGCCCGGGCCAGACCGGACAAACCTCGCTGGCGGCGTTGTCGCACACCGTAAAAACGAAATCCATCTTCGGCGCGTCCGGCGCCGCGAACTCGTCCCATGACTTGGAGCGGAACTGGTCCACGGGATAGTTGAGTTTCTTCAACAGCGCGGTGGCGTAGGGGTTGACCGTGCCGCCGGGGTGACTGCCCGCGGAAAAGGATCGAAATTTTCCTATCCCTTCGCGTTGCAAAATGGCCTCGGCCAGGATGCTGCGCGCCGAGTTTCCGGTGCACAGGAAAAGTACATTGAAGATCTTGTCCGTCACGCTCGCCCCACGAGATAAGCCCGCCATCAAACAGCGTTACGCCGCTACACATTCTATGGCCGGTCGATGACAGTCCCGTGACAGACCGTGCTGTCCTACCGATCGAGCCGGCTGCTAGACTGTCGCGAGCATTCCGGCCGGAGGTGACGATGTTTGAACCCTATCCCCACCGCATGATGCCGCGTGCGAGCCACGACGAACTGGCCCGCCAGAACTATGTCGCGGCCTTCAAGATTCACGCCGAGGAAGAGGTCTACCCCAAAAGTAAAGACGTCTACCGCGCCCGCGTCGCGCCGGCGGTGGCGAAGGCGACGGGGCAGCCGCCGGCCAATCGCCACGAAGCGCGCCGGGCCTTGCTCCAGGACGACTTCTGCCAGACCTGGAGTTCGGTGGCGCGCACGCTCCAGGAGATGATGTGGGACAGTGTCGGCGAGACGATCGAACGCCAGCTCCCCGATCTCATCGCCCGCGCCAAGGTCAAACACCCAAAAGGCTCGCTCCGCCTAAATTCGGCGATCAAAGTGCCGCGCTACAACGCGGCGATCGACATCCACTGCATGCCGGGCGGTTACGGCAGTGAGATCGCCGAGGAGGACGTCTACGCGGGCGCCCTGGTGGACCGCGGCGGCTACTACTACGTCGTCCCCTTCATGGGCCGCCGCGCCGAAACCTTCAAGGATTCGCGTGAGCGCTTGTACGGCGGTGCCGCGGGCAACAACATCATCCGCTTTATCCGGCAGGAGTTCCCCGACCTGAAACCCATGCGCATCCTCGACATGGGCTGCGGGATCGGCCGCGGGACCTTTCCCTACGTCGAGACCTATCCCGATGCCGAAGTCCACGCGATCGACGTTGCCGCACCGCAGTTGCGCTACGGGCACGCGCGGGCGGAAGCTTTCGGGCGTCGCATTCACTTCTCGCAGCAGGATGCCGAACACACCGATTTCCCGGACGAGTATTTCGATCTCGTCGTGTCGCACGGCCTGTGCCACGAGACCTCGGGCAAGGCGATCCGCAACATCATGGGTGAGATTCATCGTGTGTTGCGGCCTGGTGGCGTTACCATGCACTCCGATCCACAGTTGGGCCGCGGTCTCGATCCGCACGATGCGTTCGTCCACGATTGGGACACTTACTACAACAACGAACCCTTCTGGGGCCCGCTCCACGATATCGGCGCTACCGATCTTTTCGTCACGGCCGGCTTCCCGGCGGCCTCGGTGCGCGAAGCCTGGGCCACCGTCGATGCCTCGGGGTCGCCCGCGATCGTCACTGCCAACGACACCGACAGCGCACTCAACCGCAGCAGCCTGTTCGGCGCCCGCAAGGGCTAGGCCGCGTTCGGCGGCTCAGGTTTTTTGTGGGCGCGCGCGCCGACAACCGCCGCGATATGGCGCGCTAGGTTCTCGGTCGAATCGTCGCCCGCTTGGGTCGCCCGCTGGGCCACCACCGAGGGCCGCATCGCTTGCCGGTCGTACCAGGCCGCAAGGGCCGCGCGTCCGGGCCGCCAGTCATAGTGCGGATGCAACGGGTCCTCGGCACCCCGCGCCGGATCGATATAGCTGAGCGGATGTAGCGTCGCGAGGCGGCCGATGTCCCAAACGTCGCCGAGCGCTCCAGCATCGCGCTCCATCTGATCCAGCCCGCGAATGATCTTCGGCCATTGGCGCTCGAAGTGATCGCGCCGTCGTTCTTCGCGCGGCCGTGCGTTCTCGAGGTTGATCGACACCATCGCGTCAAACACGCTGTCGCCCAGCGCCATGCGCCGCAGCGCGTCCCACCGCGCCGGACTCGCCGGTGGAAACAGCACCGGTCTTGGCGTCAGCGAATCGAGGTACTCGCAGATCGCCTGACTGCCGTACAGCGCCGTCCCGTCGTCCAGCGCAAGCGTTGGCACCTTGGCCAGCGGATTGAGCGCACCGATATCGTAGGCGGGTTTGTAGGGGTAGACCGGCACAACCTCGATGCGGGCCCATAGGCCCTTTTCGCGCGCAACGATGGGAACTTTGTGCAGGCTCGGCGTCGGCGAATAGAAGAGCTTCACCTCAAGCCGCGCCGGTGATCCGGTCGATCGCCGCCATGTCCGCGGCACTTAGTTTCCAGTCGACGGCGGCGGCGTTGAGACGCACTTGATCCGGGTGCGTCGCGCCGGCGATCACGCTGGCAACGGTGGGCCGTCCGGCCAGCCAGGCAAAGGCCAGTTCGAGCAACGAGCGGTTGTTGCGTTCGGCAAAGGCCGCCAAGCCTTCGACGATGTTCCAATTGCGGTCGGTCATGTAACGATCGGCCATCATGGGCATTTCGGCCATCCGCGTGCCGGCGGGGGGCGGATTGTTGCGGCTGTATTTCCCGGTCAGAAACCCGCTCGCCAACGGAAAGTAGGGC
>CAYGKG010000030.1:0-1384 GCA_964350495.1 uncultured Alphaproteobacteria bacterium | reverse complement strand
AAGTAGGGCAGCAAGCCAAGTCCGCGCCGGACGATGGCGGGCAGCAGCACATCGTCGATTTCGCGCGCCAGCAGGCTGTAATGGTCCTGGCAGCTGATAAACCCGTGCCAGCCGTTGCCGCTCGCGGCGTCCTGGGCTTCGTCGAGTTGATCGGCCGAGTAGTTGGAACAGCCGATGTGGCGCACCTTGCCCTGTTGCACCAGATCGTCCAGCGCCTGCAAGGTTTCGTCGATCGGCGTCTCGGCGTCGGGTGTATGGATTTGATAAAGGTCGATCCAGTCGGTCTTCAACCGTTTCAGGCTCGCCTCGCAGGCTCGCATGATGTAATCGCGCGAGGCACCGCGCATGGTGTCGTCGTCGCTCATCGGCATCGCGAACTTGGTGGCCAGGACGATGTCCTTGCGCCGCTTGCCGAGAACCTGTCCAAGGCAGGTCTCCGAGCCGCCGCGTTTGCCATAGACATCGGCGGTATCGAATAGGGTGATGCCGGCGTCGATCGCGGCGTCGACGACGGCGCGTGTTTCTTCGACGCCGATGCGGCCGCCGAAGTTGTTGCACCCCAATCCGACCAGCGATACTTCCAGATTGGAGGGTCCCAACGTACGTTGCTCCACGCTCTTCTCCCTATTTCGCTATTGATAATCCGGTCTAGCTGTCGCGTAATTTAAAGCGCTGTACCTTGCCGGTTTGGGTTTTCGGCAGTGTCGTGACGAAGGCGATCTCGCGGGGATACTTATACGGCGCGATCGTCGCTTTGACGTGGTCTTGCAAAGTCTTGGCGAGCGCCGCATCGCCGGCGACGCCGGCGGCCGGGACTACGAATGCCTTCACCAGTTGCCCCCGGGCGTCGTCGGGGACACCGACGACGGCGCATTCCAGCACGGCGGCGTGAGTCAGCAAGGCATTCTCCACCTCCGGTCCGGCGATGTTGTAGCCCGCAGAAATAATCATGTCGTCCGCCCGGGCGACGTAGTGCAAATAGCCGTCGGTGTCCTGGCGGTAGACATCGCCGGTCAAATTCCAACCGTCCAGCACATACCCCTTTTGCCGTTCCTCGTTGCCAAGGTAGCGGCACCCGGTCGGCCCGCGCACCGCCAACCGGCCTTCGCCGCCCGGCGGCAGCGGTTTGCCGTCGGCGTCGATCAAGCGCGCTTCATAGCCCGGGATCGCCTTGCCGGTGGCGCCGGGACGAATGTCCGCACCCGCCGCCGAGACGAAAATGTGCAAAAGCTCTGTCGCGCCGAGTCCATCGACGAGCGCGATGCCGGTGGCTTGGTGCCAGGCGTCCCAGGTTGCCTTCGGCAGATGTTCGCCCGCCGACACGCAGACCTTTAGACTAGACAGATCGAAGGCTCGGACTTTCGGCAGCATTGCGCGGTAGGCA
>CAYGKG010000029.1:0-29193 GCA_964350495.1 uncultured Alphaproteobacteria bacterium | reverse complement strand
TTGATAGGATCGCAAGATGCTGGCCAGCTCCGCCGCGGAGTACTCGCCGGGCTTCCTGCCGTCCGGCCGGGTCGGCCCGGCCTCCGGCGACGCGGGCGGCGGCAACGCGACCGCGAACAGGTTGGGCTGTGGACCGCGAACCGGAACCGTCTGGGGAACCGCCACCGCGGCATTGGTTGCGTTCCCGCGCGCTGCGGCCAAATCGCTGCGCAACGCCGCGAGCGCATCCGTGTTGGCCGAAACCGGTTGCGAACGGTCCGGTGGCGCGGCGCGCAGGTCGCGCGCTAGCGCGGCCAGCGCCCCCAGGTTGCCCCCGGCCTCGCCGCCAATGGCATCTGCCCGATCGTTTAGCGTTCCGGTCGCGCGCGCTGCGGCCATGCCGTTGGCTTGCTGGTTGCCCAGTGTTGCGCCTGCTGCCGCAATCTGCCGACCGGCGGGTTGCGGGTCGCGTCCGGGCAACATCGCCAGCATGTGGTCGCCGACATCGCGCCCGGTCGCATTTTCAATCATGGTGTTGACCAAGCCCGACAGGAAACCCAGCGGTCCACCAAAGATGCCGCCGCCGGCGATCCGCGCGCCCGGACTGATGGCGTCGCCGGTCAGCGCGCGGTAAACGGTCGAGACGCCTGGGATGTGCTGCAAGGGATTGATGGTATCGAGAAAATCTCCGAAGCGCGGCCCATCCTCTCCCCAGAACCGAGAGTGGCCGGAACCGGCATCGGCCCTCAGCGTACCCTGATCGGGAAAACGCGTACTGGGGTCAATGGTGGGATCGGAGATGGAAGGCGTGAGGCTCATGACTGATCTCACCCAAGCAATCTCCGCGCCAGCCCAACGCGCCGGTTTCCGGCGATTTTCGCACCGCCTTGGACCTATCGAGCGCCGGTCGAGGCATAAACTGCCACTGCGAGACCGGCAGAATTGCCGGGCCGAAAAGTTAGGGTTTACAAGGCCTTAATCGGCGGGCGCCCATCGTTCGGCGGGCTACAACCGATGGCCGTGCCGCGCCTTGGTCTCAAGGTAACGCCGGTTGTGGTTGTTGGGCGGGAACGCGTGCGCGACGCGATCGACGACGTCGATGCCGAGCCGTGCCAGGCCGTCGACTTTGTCCGGGTTGTTGGTGAGCAAGCGGATCCGGGTGAACCCCAAGTGGCGCAGCATTTCCGCCGCAGGTTGAAAAATCCGCTCGTCGTCTTCGAACCCAAGCCGCCGATTGGCTTCCATCGTGTCGTAGCCTTGGTCTTGCAACGCATAGGCGCGCAGTTTGTTGATCAATCCGATCCCGCGGCCCTCCTGGGCGAGGTAGAGCAACACCCCGGCCCCGGCCTCGTGCATTAGGCGAATCGCGCCGCGCAACTGATCGCCGCAGTCGCAGCGCAGGCTGGCCAACAAATCGCCGGTGAAACACTCGGAATGCAAGCGCACGAGAACCGGTTCGTCCGCATGGGGCGTGCCGACAATAATCGCGACATGTTCGATTCCCGCGTCGGCGGGCCGAAAGGCAACGATGCGCGTGGCTTCGGATTCGGCGAGCGGAACATGGGCGCGTGAAATCGGGGTCAACGTGCGTGCCGATTCGATCTCGAAGGCGGCAATGGCGTCGGCATCGGCGACCAGAAGGTCGTGATCGGCCGCCCAACCCCCAGGATCGACGTCCTGCGGTAATCGCGCCAACACGACGGCGGGCAGCAAACGGGCGCGCTTGCAGAGGGTCAACGCGGCATCGGCAGGACCCGTCGGCTCTGGGCTAACCCTGAAGGGGCCGCGCATCGGGTGATCGAGGTCGCTGGTCGGATCGGCGATGCTGCGCAGGGTTGCGGTGTCGAGATGGGGCGAAAACGCCAACACGACGGCCGTTTGCCCCGTGGGGGGGATGTTCAAAACCGCCGCCCGCTGACCGGTAATTGCCAAACGGTCGGGGGACAGCCCGAGATCGCGCAGGGCGGCGAGCCCGTCTTGGGCGAATTCCGTGGCGACAATCGCCAAGCCTTCGCCGTTCTGCCGGACCACCACGGGGTAGCCCCGGCGCAGGTCGGCAATCGCGCGGATGACCGCGCGGTGGGCGCGTGCTGAGGGTCGATCTGTATCCAAGCCTAGTCGCCTCCGGTGGAGGGGCATCCTACAACGCGCCGCAGCGGGCTGCCGAACTCGTGAAAAATCCGCCCATAGATCGGACAACCGCCACCGGTAAACAAGTCGTGTGGCGACGCGGGATTCCTGGAACAGGTGCGCGCGAGCCCCTAAGTCCCAGAGGCCGCCCATTTTTTGAAGGGATTGGGAATGCTAGAGTTTCAGGAAACAGGTTCTTCTTCAGGGATTAAGCATATGACGATGAGCAAGCGCATCCTTCTCGTAGACGACGACGAGCCGTTGCGCGATGCCCTCGCCGAGCAATTGACCCTCCACGAGGAATTCGAAGTCATCCCCAGCGGTACCGGCCACGATGCGATCGAAAAGGCGAAAACCGAAACCCTCGATATGATCCTTCTGGATGTCGGATTGCCGGACATCGACGGGCGCGAGGTCTGCCGTTTGATGCGGCGCGAAAACGTCAATGTCCCGATTATCATGCTGACCGGCGCCGACAGCGATTCCGACCAGATATTGGGCCTCGATTCCGGCGCCAACGACTATGTGACCAAGCCCTTCCGGCTGGGCATTTTGCTGGCTCGAATCCGGGCTCAACTGCGTCAACACGAGCAAAGCGAGGATGCGACCTTCGCGATCGGTCCCTACAGCTTCCGGCCGGCGGCAAAAATGCTGCTGCTGGACGGCGACAAGAAGGCCAAGGTCCGCCTCACCGAAAAGGAAACCGCGATCCTCAAGTATCTCTGCCGGATCGGAAATAAGGTGGTGCAGCGCGAAGTCTTGCTGTCCGAGGTTTGGGGCTACAACGCCGGCGTGACCACCCATACGCTGGAAACCCACATCTATCGCCTGCGGCAAAAGATCGAGGCCGACCCCTCGAGCGCGACGCTGCTGGTCACCGAACCGGGCGGCTATCGGTTGAACGCCTAAACAGGCTTATATATCAGTCTGTTATAGGGCCCCGTGTGCCGCGGCCCGCGGGCAATTGGGCCTTTTCATTCACAGGTCCGTAAGCGAGAATGCCGGACGTTTCTCGGGAGTCCCGATTTTGTCTGGTAACGATTTTTACGTTCGGTTCTGGGGCGTGCGCGGTAGCGTCGCGTGCTCCGCGCCGGACATCATGAAATACGGCGGCAACACGTCCACCCTCGAAATTTGGTGCGGCGATAACCTTCTGATGTTCGATGCCGGAACCGGCTTGCGTTACCTCGGTAACAGCCTCGTAGGCAAGAAAAACCTCAAGGCCAGCCTCTATTTGACCCACACCCATTTCGATCATGTCTGCGGCCTGCCGTTTTTTCGCCCGGCGTTCCTGCCGACCAACGAATTCGAGATCTGGGCCGGTCATCTTCTCCCCAAACACACCATCCGTTATGCGTTGACCGAATTGATGATGGCGCCGTTGTTCCCGGTGCCGCTCGAAATTTTTCAATGCAAGCTGTCGTTTCACGATTTCGAAGCCGGAACGTCGCTCCATCCCTATCCGGATGTCGAAGTGCAAACCTGCGTTCTCAATCATCCCAATGGCGCGACCGGTTACCGGGTGAATTACCAGGGCAAGTCGATTTGCTATTTGACCGACACGGAACACACCCCTGGGCAACCCGACCAGAATATTCTGAACTTGATCGAAGGCGCCGATTTGGTGGTCTATGACGGGATGTATTCGGACGACGAGTATAAGAACCGCGTCGGCTGGGGCCATTCGAGCTGGCAGGAGGGTGCCCGGCTGTGCGATATGGCGAACGTCAAACAGTATTGCGTATTTCACCACGATCCCGATCACAGCGACGACTACATGGACGGGATCGCCAAGCAGGTCGATGCCCTGCGACCGGGATCCATCGTCGCCCGCGAGACCATGATTTTGCGACCCGGCAATCCGGAACCGTCGTTCGCCTGAGTAGGCGCCCGGCAGCGGGTCACACCCCATGACACTCCGGCGTTTCTGGCTCGGCCTCGCGACGGTGAGCGGGTTGGCGCGGCGCGGCTTTTTCATTCCCCATCGTTACGCCGCGGCAATCCCCCGCCGTCAACCGGCCTACGATTCAATGGCGGCGATCATGGCCGCCCAGGTGCCGGCGTTCCGCGACATGTTGGAATCGATCGACAAACTGGCCGAGCCGTTGCTCGCGATGAACGGCCCCGCGCCGCAACCGCGTTGGGACCAGGATTGGTTTCCGCGCGCCGACGGCGCGGCTGCCTACACGCTGGTGCGCCATCTCCGGCCGGCGCGAATCGTCGAAGTCGGCTCCGGCCACTCGACTCGCTTCTTGATGCGGGCCGTGGTGGACGAAGATTTCTCCTGTGCCTTTACGGCGATCGATCCGGCACCCCGCGCCGCAATCGACGCGCTGCCGCTCACGCTGGAGCGAAAGCCGCTCCAGCAGGCGGGTGTCGCGCCCTTCGCGGCGCTGAAATCCGGCGACGTGCTGTTCATCGATTCCAGTCACATCCTGATGCCCGGGACCGACGTCGATCTGCTGTTTAACCGCGTTTTGCCGCGGCTACCGGCGGGCGTATTCGTCCACATCCACGACATCTTGCTGCCCGACGATTATCCGGAAAGCTGGGCGTGGCGCGGGTACAACGAGCAACTCGCCGTCGCGACCCTGTTGCAAGGCGGCGCTTTCGCGCCAATCTGGTCGAGCCACTTCGCGGCGACGCGCATGACAAAGGATTTCATGGCGAGCGTGCTCGGCCGCTTGCCGCTTAAGGACGGTGCGATCGAGACCAGTCTCTGGTTGCAAAAGCTGTAGTCAACCGGCGGTCGCGTTTGCCAGCACGAGGCCCATGATTCCGGCAGCGATCAGCAATACCGACGCGCCTTGAAGGAAGTGCAGGCGCTCGCCATAGACCAGCCAACCGAGAATCGTCGTGCCTGCAATCCCGATTCCCGTCCATGCGGCATAGGCCGGTCCGACCGGCAGGGATCGCAGCGCAAGGGCGAGGAAAAAGAAACTCGCGACCGCTGCGACGGCGATGACGGTCACACCGTCGCCGAGCTGCTTCAGGCTGGCGGCCCAGACGATCTCGAGAACGCCGGCCACGAAAAGAAAAACCCACGCCATGTTGCCTCCACCCGATGGCGCGGTCGTCCGCGCCGTTGATTGGGCAGGCCGCCGGGTCGTCCCGGCGGGCAACAGTCAACGGTTACTTGTAGGGATCGGCGGCGTCGCGCAGACCGTCGCCGAAGAAATTGAGCGCGAGAACGGTAATGATGACAGGGATCACCGGAATCATCAGCCAGGGATGCAGCGCGACGACGTTGATGTTCTGCGCTTCGTTCAGGAGAACGCCCCAACTGGTGATTGGCGGTCGCAAGCCCAAGCCCAGGAACGACAGCGCGGTTTCGCCCAAGATCATGGACGGGATCGACAATGTCGCCGAAGCGATCAGGTGGCTCATGAAACTCGGCAACAAGTGGCGGCCGATAACCCGTTTGGGACTGGCGCCGAGGAGGACGGCCGCCGTCGCGAAGTCTTCCTCACGCAGCGCTAGCAGTTTGGACCGCACCGCGCGCGCCAACCCCGTCCAGTCGATCAAACCGAGAATGATGGTAATGCCAAAGTAGATGAGAATCGGACTCCAGGTAACAGGTAGCGCGGCCGACAGCGCCATCCACAACGGCAGTTCCGGGAACGATCGAATAATCTCGATGGTGCGCTGGACCAGACTGTCGACCCAGCCACCGTAATAGCCGGCAAGTCCCCCCAAGATGATCCCCAACAGAAAGCTGATGGTGATCCCGATCAAACCGACCGTTAGCGATATGCGCGTGCCGTAGATAATGCGCGAGAGCATGTCGCGCCCGAGCCGGTCCGTGCCCAGGAGAAAAAACGTGCCGCCCTTGGCCGGGCACACTAGATGGAAGCTGCCCTCGATCTGGCCCCAGAACTTGTAGGTATCGCCGCTACAGAAAAAGCGCAGCTTGTACACCTTGTCGGGATTCGGCGTGTATTCGCGCCGGAGCGTTTCGAGGTTGAGTTTCTGGTCGTAACCATAGACGAAGGGGCCGACGAACGAGCCTTCGTGGAACAGGTGAATGCCCTGGGGCGGCGCAAAAATATGGCGACGATCGCGGAAGTTGAGGTCGTAGGGCGCGAGAAACTCGCTGATCAAAATGGACGCGTACATGACGAGCAGGATCACGCCCGACACCACGGCAAGTTTGTGGCGAAGGAGTTTCCACCACATCATTTTCCACTGCGAGGCCATGAAGAAACGCTCCTGTTCGGGCGTCATGGTCTCGACGGAATCGGGGTCGAACGGCGCTTGGCTAACGAAGTGCTCGAGCGGCTTGTCGGCGGAACGATCGCTCATCGCGTGCCACTCGCGCCAAGTCGGATGCGGGGATCGAGAAAGGCCAAGGCGACATCGGATAGGAACATTCCGATGACGGTGAGCAGCGCTAGGCCCATTAGGAAGGACCCGGCCAGAAACTGATCCTGGGACTCAAGCGCCTGGAGCAACATCGGACCGGTCGTTGGCAACGACAGTACGACCGACACGATGGCCGCGCCGGAGACGACCTGCGGCAACAAATTGCCGATGTCGGCGATGAACGGGTTGAGGGACATCCGCAGCGGATACTTCATCAAGAGGCGGAATCGTCCGAGGCCCTTGGCGCGCCCGGTCGTTACATATTGTTTTTGCAATTCGTCCAGCAGGTTGGCGCGTAGTCGCCGAATCATGCCGGCCGTGCCCGAGGTGCCGATGACCACGACCGGTACCCACAGATGTTCGAGGATGGACAGAAACTTGGCGAAACTCCACGGCTGGTCGAGATATTGGTCGTCCATCAAGCCGCCGATCTCGGTGCCGAACCACACGTTGGCGAGGTAGAGCAACACAAGCGCCAGCAGAAAATTGGGCGTGGCCAGCCCAAGAAAACCGATGAAGGTCAGACTGTGGTCGCCCCAACTGTACTGGTGTGTCGCCGAGTAGACGCCGATCGGAAAGGACACCACCCATGTGAAGATGATCGTCGCGAAGGACACGATAACCGACAACCAGATGCGGTCGCCGACGACATCGGTCACCGGCAGGTCGAACTCGAACGAATGGCCCATGTCGCCTTGGAGCATCCCGGAAAATCCGTCCGGACCGGGCCAGACGCCCAACCAGACCAGGTACTGTTCCATGAACGAGCGGTCCAGACCGTATTGGGCGCGCAGAAACTGAATGCGCTCGGTCGCTGCGCTGTCTCCTTGCGACTGCAGTTCAGCCAACCGGTTCGACAGGAAGTCGCCCGGCGGAAGCTGAATGATGACGAAGACGAGAAAGCTGATCACCAACAGGGTTGGGATCATGATCAACAGGCGCTGAACCAAATAAGTGAACATCGCGGGCGCCTTGCCTGACTACCTGTCGAACCAGAACGTATCGGGACGATAGATTCCGAAGTGAGCGCCAGGGTCCCAGTTGAAGATTCCTTCCTTCGGGACATTGCGCAAACCCTTGCGCACGACAATCGGTTGCTTGACGCCCGAGACGATCCCGAGGGTAAAGACCTGATCGGCGTGGATCGCGAGCATCTTGTGCCAGACCTCTTCGCGCTTTTCGCGCGACTCGGTGTCGCGCCATTCTTGGTGCAGCGCATCGAGCTGCTGCACTTCGGGGACGTCGACCGGCTCGCCGCTCCTCCCTTTGGTCTCGTAGTATTGGCCCCACTGAGGCCATTGGTATTGGTGTTGCGAGGTGACCGCGAGTTCGCGCGGCTCAAAGCTTGGCGTGGGGACGCCGTTCTCCAACCCCGTCCAGACGGCCATCTGGGTCTGGCCGGCGAAAATGCGATTGCGGAACACTTCACGCTGCGAAGGTTTGCTGAAGAGCTTCACCCCGATGTCGGCCCAAGACTCGGTAATCAATTGTAAGACGTCGGTTTCTTCGGTGCTTTCGCCGGCGGTTTCGATAACGATCTCAATTGGCCGACCGTCGGGCATGAGGCGGGTGCCGTCGCCGTTGCGCTCGGTCAACCCCATCGCATCGAGCAACTCGTCGGCCTGGTCCGGATCGAACGTCGCCCACTTCAGTTGGTACTCTTCTTTGTAGAGCGGGCTATCGGGCAGCACTGTGTTGTTGCCTTCGAAAGCCAGACCGAAATACAGCGCTTCGTTGATCAGGCTGCGGTCGATGGCGAGCGAGAGCGCGCGACGAAAGCGAACGTCGCGAAACAGCGCGCGCCACCCGGCATCGTCGATGTTGAGGTTGGGGAACAACGCAACGTGCGACCCTTTGGCCTCGCGCCACAGATAGGTTTCGTAGTCGTTGCGTTCCTCGCCCTGCTTTAGGAACGGGAAGTTGTTGAAGAAAATCGCCCGTGCCTGGAGGTCGACCTCGCCCGAGCCGGCCTTTGCCGGGATCAATTGCGCCGACGCCTGGCTCATGTAAATGCGATCGATATAGGGCAACTGCCGGCCCTCGGCATCGATCCGGTGATAGTACGGATTGCGCACGGCCTCGAACCGGTTGGCGGGCGGGCGGGTAATATTCATCCAGGGCTGCAGCGTCGGCAGATCGGGATTGTCGAACTGATAGAGATTATCGACTCGGTTGTGCTGCGACGCCCAACTCCGTTCGCCGCCGGCATTGGTTTCAAGTTCGTCCGGGGTTGCGTATTTGATGTGGAATTTCTTGAGAAAGGCGGACGGCCGGTAGATGAACAGGGGTGAGGCGCCGGCAAGCCGGGCCAGAAACGACGGATTGGCGCTGGGCCAGCTATAGCGCACGGTCGTTTCGTCGATCACGTCGAACGTCGGTGGCGCACCATCGACCAGCATGTCGACCGGCGGGCCGGACGGCGATAGTTCCTCGTTGTTGGCCACATCCTCCCACCAATAGCGGAAGTCTTCGGCGGTGAACGGATCGCCGCTGGACCATTTGTGGCCCTTGCGCAGGTGCATCGTGAACACTCGCTCGTCCTCGACTTCGACGGCGCGGAGCAAGTCCGGCTCGAGCTCGAGGTGCTCGTTGTAGCCGACAAGGCGGGCGTAGCCGTAGACGACCAAGAGACGCACGTCGCGCGCCCGTCCGACCAACGTCTTGATCTCGCCGCCGTGGCGGCCGATCTGCTTCTCGCCGGTGAATTCGACGACCGACGGTTCGGTCGGGACACGTCTCTCGACCGGTGGCATGGCGCCCTCACGGACGGCGTCGTGGAACATCGGCGTTTCGACGAGATTGGCCGCCGCGGTCGGGCTCGGTGCAAGCCCGGCGGTCAGTACCAGGGCCGCCGAAGCGCCAAGGATGGAGCGGAAAAAGCCATGATGTCGGCTCATGCGCGCAAGTCCTCCGTTGCGAGGGTTTGGTCGGCGGACCGGACAAAATGACCGCCGCCTAAATCGACCATATGAGACGGGTCTGACCCGTTCAAGGTATAGGGCTTGGGCCACGCGCGGGGGTCCGACGCTTGGCCTTCCCGGAGGGCGCGAAAGTCGAGGCGCCGATCCGGGTTCGGGTCGGGCACCGCCGACAGCAATGCCTGGGTGTAAGGGTGCACCGGGTTGGCGAAGAAGTTCTCGCGCGGGGCGCTCTCGACGATGTGGCCCGCGCACATAACCACGACGTGATCCGCGATGTAGTCGATCACTGCAAGATTATGCGAAATGAACAGATAGGTCAGACCGAGTTCCTGCTGGAGATCCTTGAGCAGGTTGAGCACCTGGGCCTGGATCGACACATCCAGCGCCGAGACCGGTTCGTCGCAAATCAGCAAATCGGGCTGCAACGCCAAGGCCCGGGCAATGCCGATGCGCTGGCGCTGGCCGCCGGAGAAGGAGTGCGGATAGCGCCGCAGGTAGGGGACCGGAAGCCCAACCAGAGTCATCAACTCGCGCACCCGCTCCATGCGTTCGTCGGCATCGCCGATGTTATGGATCACCAACGGTTCGCTGATGATGTCGAACACCGTCATGCGCGGATTGAGCGAACTATAGGGGTCTTGGAAAATGTACTGCACGCGGCGGCGGTAATTAAGGAGATCGGCGCCGCGTAAGCTGAGAACATCGACGGTGTTGCCGCGGTTGTTGAATAGGATCTCGCCGCTATCGGCCATCAGCGCGCGCATGATCATTTTGCTGGTTGTGGTCTTGCCGCACCCGGATTCGCCGACCAAGCCGACGCAGGTGCCAAGTGGCACGTCGAAACTGACGTTATCGACGGCAACCACCGAGCCTGCATCGCCGCCGCCGAACAGGGACTTCTTGCGGATCTGGAAGGTCTTTTTGAGATTGCGGACACATAGCAACGGGGCGTCGGTGGCGCTGCCTTCGGGCCACGGGTCGCGCGTTTTCAACAGGCTGCCCGCTTCGGTCTTGATTTCGCGAATCGGTACCAAGCGTTCGTCGTCGGCCATTCCGAACCGCGGCACCGCCTTGAGAAGGGCCTTGAGATAGGGGTGCTGCGCCTGACGGAAGATGTGATCCAGGGTGCCCTGCTCCATCACCTTGCCGTGGTACATGACGACGATTTCATCGGCCATGTTGGCGACCACCCCGAGATCGTGGGTGATCATCAGGATCGCCATGCGAAGCTGTTCCTGGAGGTCCTTCATCAACTGGAGAATCTGACCTTGGATTGTGACGTCGAGGGCTGTGGTCGGTTCGTCGGCAATCAACATGGCCGGCCGGCAAATCAATGCCATCGCGATCATGGCGCGTTGGCGCAGGCCGCCGGAGAGTTCGAACGGGTAGGTTTTCACCGCCTGGCTCGGATTGGGAAAGCCAACCATGTTGAGCATCTCGCGGGTCGCGTCGATCCCTTCGGCGCGGGTTGCGGTGTTGTGGAGCAGGAAGGCTTCGCTGATCTGATCGCCCACCGTGTGTAACGGCGACAGCGACGTCATCGGCTCCTGGAAGATGATCGATATGCGCCCGCCGCGCAGTTTTCGAATCTCGGGTTCCTTGAGCTTGACGATGTCGACGAAACTTTGCGGTTTGTCGGGGTCGAAAAAGACGATCTCGCCGTCGGTAATCCGCCCCGCTTTCGGCAGGATTCCCATGATCGATTGCGAGACCACGGACTTTCCCGAACCCGACTCGCCAACCAACGCCACGGTCTTGCCCTGCGGCACGCGAAACGAAACGCCCCGAACCGCTTCGATGCGCCCTTCGGGGGCCATGAAGTCGACGTTTAGATTGCGAACGAGGAGAACGTTACCCATGTACTTACCGCTGTTTCATTCGAGTGTCGTAATTCCCATGGCATCGAAATTCTCGCGACTGGCTGGGCTGAGGTCGATCTGCCGGTACCGCGCCACGGCCGCCACCTGGCGCGCGATGTCCTCGAAGCCTGTTATCGACGAATCGATCACAACCGTCGAACCGGGGGCGCCGAGCTTCAAGCTCATCCACCCGCGTTCTTGGTCGCGACGCGTTGAGTAGTATCTAAGCTGTATCCGCTCCACGTCCTCCCAATCGAACCCGGTGGGCATAAACCCCCGTGTTCGCACTCCCTTATCGGACAGTTCTATGACCCGCGTGTGGCGGATTGCCGTCCTGATCGCAAAAACTACAAATAACGCCGTCAGTACCGAAAAAACATAGAGCCAGAAACGCGAAAGATCATCCAAGAATAGTGGGCCGGCGCAGATTATCAGGCCAACAGCGGCTTTGACGTCGTCCACGATCAGCGCGCGGAACGGGTATCGATGCTGTTTCACCCGTTCGCTGCCAGCACGTCGTCGACCGTGAGCCAACGCGCCCCGGTTGCAGTCTCCTGGAACAACCTAGCCAAAAAGGTCCAGGCCGCACGGTCGTGGACCGCGTGGTGGGTCAATATACCGGTCGGTTGAGCCATCCTCCCCTGTTGCCGCAATGCCGCCAGCCGCTCCCGTAGCGATCCGACGACCTGAGCGTCGCCGGCATAGCCGCGGGTGCCGCGCCAATCGATTATGTCGATATCGACATCCATGACTGTGATGCCCGTCACCGGCGTGTGCCCAGGGGGCGCTTTGGTGGACAGCGCGCGGTAGCCGGCGGCACCGAGCGCCGCCGCCGCCCCGGGTCCGATGCGGTTCCAGGGCGGCACGAAAACCGCCCGCCCGGCGCTGCCGAACGCGGCCATGACCTGCTCCAGTCCCAGGCGCAGTTCGGCCGCCATCGTCGCGGCGTCCCGATGATCGCCGAACTCCGCTTTCTTTGCATCCGCCGGGGCATGGTTGGCGTGGGCAAATCCGTGTGGCACCACGGACACATCGACGGACAATGCCGTCATCCATGCCGCGAAGCCCGGTTTCAGCGCTGCCGGAATAACGGCCGCACACATCGGAATCCGATGAACTGCCCCCAGTTCAAACAACGCCGACAGGGCTGGGGTCGGTCCAACGGCGTCGTCATCGCGCAGCCACAGCCACGGGGGCGCGGTCCAGCGCCCCAGCTCGTCACGCAGGGCCTGCCAGGGGTCGGCGTCGGTCACGACCACGGCACCGCATCGGCCCACCCCGCGACAATCGCGGCGGTGGCGGTTGCCCCGTCGGTGTCGATCGTCGTGTTGGCGGGTGGCGCCTGGCGCCAGGCCTCGTCGACGGCGTGGGCGAGCGATGCGGGCGTCAAGGCCCGCTCGGCGACGACCTGGATCGGCGTCCGGTGGGCGAGTTCGCGGGCCCGCAAGGTTTGTTCCGTTTCCGCACCGCCGGCATAGGGAACGATCACCGCCCGCGTGCCGGCCTCCAGGACCTCCATCACCGTGTTGTAGCCGCCCTGGCTGATCGACAACGCCGCGTTGGTCACCAGCGCGGTAAAGTCCGGCCGGCCGCGTTCGACAACGATACCTGTCCCGGCGAGGACGGCCAGTGAATCGAACGCGTCCTGATCGACGCCGAACCCTACCAAGATCCGCCAAGTGCGATCCCGAAGCGCCGTCAACGGACGCGCGGCGATCGCGGTGCGCAGCAGATCGGCGCCCACCGCGCCGCCGCCCGCCGAGACAATGACCTCATCTTGTCCTTGGCCGGTATTGATCGACCCGCGGCCGGTGCGATCGACGACGTAGCCGGTGTAGTGCAGCTTGTCGCGAATGCGTTCGGCCAAGGGAAACGTCCGGTCGAAGGGGATCAGACGCGCGTCGCCGTGGATGAGAACGTGATCGAAATAGCGTTCGACCCGGTCCAACATCTCGTCGTTGCGTTCGGGTTTCTCCTGCGCAACGAGAATATCGCGCACCGAGGAGACCACGACCGGGCGCCTAGTGCTGGCGATCGCGTGCTGGAGGACGGGTTCGATTTCGAAGCGCATTTGCCGGCGGCCGAACGGGAACAGTTCGAACATCAGAACGTGGGCGTCGGCGGCGCGGTAGGCCTCAAACAGCGCGTCGGCGCGGCGTTGCTTCCAATCGGAATCGATCGGCCGGTCGTCCTCGTCTACCAGTTGCTTGAAGAACAGGTCGGTCGCGCGGGTCGATGGCAACTGGACCAAATGGGCCGCGCCGATGTTGAGGCCGGGAATATCGTTGCCGCCGGAGACGACCGTGACCGCCAACCCGCGCGCTTCCAACGCACGGGTAATGGTCGCGGCCCGTTTGAGGTGGCCGATTCCCAGCAGGTGCTGGACATAAAAGAAGACGCGGCGTGCGCTCACGGCGAATCCGCCGATAGAAGAACGTTCATTTGCCGCACCCTAATGGTTCCGGGCGCAATATCGAACAGATGGGCCGCTGCGCGCTTTAGCTTGACCGGTGGTTTGCCGATCATCGACCAGTCAAAGGCGATTGCCATCACCACCCTGATCACGCCCAGGTGGGTGATCGCAATCGCGTCTTCACCGCGCGCCGCCTGTTCTTCGATCCAGGGCCGCACCCGGGCGAACACCTCGCGGGGCGATTCGCCGCCGTCGGGGCGGAAGTCCAAACCGCGATCTTCGTTCGCGGTCATTGCCGCACCGTGGGTCTCTCTCAGTTCGGCGATTGTCCGGCCTTCCCAATTGCCCCAGGACATTTCGATCAGGCGGGGTTCGACGGTGCTTCCGCCGCAGAGCAGGGCGGCGGTTTCCTGCGCGCGACCGAGCGGGCTTGCATAAACAGGTAGCCCGGCAAGGTCGGGCGGCAATCGCCACTGCGCGACGGCGGCGCGACCCGCAGCGTCAAGGGGAATGTCGGTTCGTCCTTGCGACCGCTTCTCCGCGTTCCAGGCAGTCGGCCCGTGACGGATCAACGCCAGCAAGGTCATGGTAAAGCCCGGTGCAGCGGCGTCAGCAGATCGCGAAGCCGCGCGGCAGCGGGCGCCAGCGACCGAGCGTCGGCAACAAACGCCGCCGCCTCGCGCGCCATTGTCGCGCGCAGGGCGCTATCGGCGAGGAGCTGTTTGGTCATGATCGCGAGGCCCCTGGCATTGCGCGGTGGGCCAAGCAGACCGGTGACGCCGTCTTCGACCACGTCGGGCACGCCGCGCTCGTTACCGCCGACAACCGGGCACCCCGCAGCCTGGGCTTCGAGGAATGCCATGCCGAAGGCTTCGTCGACCGCGGGCCAGAGGTAGATGTCGGCGGCGGCATAGAAGGGCGGTAGATCCTCGGGCGCCTGGGCGCCGGTAAAGCGGACCCGGTCCTGCCACGGGGCGAGCGCGGCTTTGATTTCTACCGCCGCCGGGCCGTCACCGACCACGAGATAGCCGAAATCGCGTTGCCTGATCTCGGCAAGGATCTGGGCAATCACCCGGTAGGAGTCACGTTTCGCATCCTCGCGCATCATCGCGACGGTCAACAGCCAAGGAATGTCGGGGTCGAGGTCGTAACGAACCGCAAGGCGGTCGCGCTCGGAACGCCGTGCCGCCGCCGCGGCGGCAAACGGCGTGTGATCGATAAAGGGTGGAAAGAACACGGTGCGTTGGGGTGCCGCGATCAGCGGCGCGATGCAGTTCATGTCGAGCCGCGTCGGACTGAGAATCAAGTCCGCGGCGGCAATGGCTGCGCCGGTTGCGTCGTGCCCGAGCGCCCACGGGCCGTTCGCGCGCTTGGGCGCATGGGAGGCTTCCGCGATGACATAGGGAATCGCCAGGGCTTTACAGACGGCCGGGCCGATCCAATCGGGCGCCTTGTAGTAGACATGGTAGGTGAACCACAGGTCGGGGGGATCGTCGTGCCAGGCGTCGATCAGCCGATCGGCCTCCCGGCCCGCGGCTTGCCGGCACGCCGGCGCGTCGACGGGGTCGCGGCGCCATGTGCGCAAGGTGGATGCGACCGTCGTGGTGTAGCCGGCCTGGGTCAGGGCCGCCAAAAACAGTCGCGCGATGCTGCGGTCGCCCGACGGAACCGCATGGTCGGGGGGCTTCATCGGCGCGTAGAAAGCGGCGCGCATGTTACTCGGCGGCAAGGCGGCGGCGCAGTCCAAAACGCTCGGCAAGGACGGCGAGACCCGGACCGGTACCGAACTGGGTGCGCACGCGCCGTTCGCCCGCCGCGCCGATTTGCGCCCGTAACGCCGGATCGCCGATCAGCTCGACCAACGCGTCGGTTAGCGCCTGGGGGCGTTCGGGCGGCACCAAGCGGCCGGTTTGGCGGTCGTCGATGAGCTCGGGTATCGCCGCTGTGTTGCTGGCAATACAGGCCAGGCCCTGGCTTTGGGCTTCCATCAGCACGTTGGGCAGGCCGTCGCGGTCGCCGCTGCGCGCGACGCGGCTGGCCAGCACGAAAAGATCGGCGTCGCGGTACAGCTGCAGGACGTCCTCCTGGGCCAGGGCACCGCGGAAGTCGATATGGTCAGCGACGTGCAGGTCGCGGGCGAGACCGCGCAGGGCGGCCGACAGCGCACCGCCGCCGACATGGATAAACCGCCAGTGCACGGTCGTCGGGATTCGCGCCAGGGCTTGCAACAAGATGTCGTAGCCCTTTTTCTCGACAGCGCGGCCGACCGAAAGAATTACGACCGGAAGGTAGGGGTCGCTGCCGTCCTTGACCGGGCGTTCCCCGGCACGCGGCGGAAAGCGTTCTAGATCGAGACCGTGGTAGGACAGGGTCACCTTGCCGGGCGTCGCAAGCCCGGCGAGATGGTCGCGGTGCCCGGCCGTGCACGTCACGGCCCAGTCGGCGGCGGCCAGCTTTTCGCGTTTTTCCCAGGTGGGGATGGTCCAGATGTCCTTGGCATGGGCGGAGAAGGAAAACGGCAGGCCGCGCATCGCCGCGGCATAGCGCGCGACCGAACCGGGTGTGTGCATGAAGTGGGCGTGGAGCCGCACGACAGTTGCGGGGGCTTCGGCGGCCAGCACCAGGGCTTGGCCGAAACGGCGAATCCGGTTGGGGGTGCGGTCGCGGCGCAGGTCGCGCCACCACAACCGCCGCGCCGCACGGTAGCCCGGCAACCGCCGCGCCGCCTGCCAGCCGCGCAGCAGGCGCAGCGGCTCTTGGTAGAGATATTCGGGCAAATACAGAACTGGCGCGCGAATTTCGCGGTGGATCGGGTGGGTCGCAGAGTCGGTCGGCCGGCGCAGCGAGACAATGCGGATATCGAGCCCGCGTTCTTCGAGCGCGCGAATCTCCTGCGCGATAAAGGTCTCGGAGAGTCTGGGATATCCCTTGAGGACGAACGCGACCGGCCCGGTCACCGCAGACACGGGATCACGCCTGGCGGGGAATCTGATCGTCGTTTGCGGCCGCAGCCACGTCGCTGACCCAGGGCTGGATCAGGCGGTTGACGTTCTCCAGGCCTTCTAGGAGGCCTGGCACCACGACGTCGGACGGGCATTTTTGCCGCGGCAGGGCGCGAATGGCGGCGGCCATGATCTTGGGGTCCAGCGTCCCTGTGGCCTCGAGCATTCGGATCAAGCCAAGCTCCTGCGCCCGCGAGGCGCGGATGTACTGTTCCATGCGCGGCTCGGTCCGCGGCACCACGATCGCGCGTTTGTCCAACGAGAGAATTTCGCAAAACGTATTGTAACCGCCCATCGCGATGATCCCGGCGGCGTTCGCCTCCAGCGATTCCATCTGCGGATCGAAGGTGATCGCTTCGACCCGTTTCAGTTTGCCGGCCCGTCGTTTGAAGTCGTCTTGGCGCTCGGGCTGCATGAACGGGCCCAGAACGAGTAGCGCCGGGTAGGGCAACAGCGGGTCGCTTTCGTAGGCGCGTAGCACCCATTCGATCAGTTCCTCGCCGTCGCCGCCGCCGCCGGTCGTGACGAGAAGGTAGGGTTCCTTGGTGACCTCGGGCGCGGCCCGGGGCAACGCGGTTTGCGGTACGTTGCGGCGCAAATAGCCGGTGTAGGTCATTTTGTCTGCGACGCTGCGGGGCATCGGAAGATCGGCGAGCGGCTCGCAGATTTGCGGCAGGCCGTAGATCCAGATTTCGTCGTAGAGGCGGCGCAGCGCCGGCATCGCGTTCTTACGCTGCCATTCCGGCGCGAGCAGCGTCGGCGAGTCCATAACGTCGCGTAGGCCGAGCACCAGCCGGGTGCCGCGCTCCTTCAGCATTTCCAGGGTCTCGGTTACTTCGCCGCGCAGGCCCAAGGGCTCTTTGTCGACGATGAAGACGTCGGGATCGAAGATGTCTGCCGTGTGGCGGATGATCGACGAGCGCATCGACAGGGTCTTCTCCAGGTCGATATCGAGGTTCAGCGTCGTGTATTCGCCGTTTCGCAGTTTGATTACGCCGGGCACGCGGACGAAGTCGACCCGGGCGCGAAAATCGAAGCTCCCGATTATCGGCGAACCCGACAGGATCAGGACCGAGAGGTGCTCATATTCGCGCACCAACGAGTGGGCGATCGCGCGGCATCGCCGCAGATGGCCTAAGCCCATCGTGTCATGGCTGTAGATCAGGACGCGGGCGCTGGCCCCGTCTCCATCGCGCCGCTTGGTTTCCTCTCGTCGCATGGCCGGGACTATGGCATAGGCGCTAAGGCTGGCCCAAACGCAAATTTTGTCTATGCTGCCGTAGGTTAGACAAAGTGTGAGGACGGCGCCCGCAATGGGGGGCGGCGCCGGGTTGGGCGGGCGCGTTCATGGAACATAGTATTTTCAAGTACATCCTGCGCTACAGCGCGCGGCAACAGCTCAACTTGACCCTGCTGGCTGCCCTTTCATTCCCCTTTGTTTACGCCTTTTACGAGCTGCCAAAGCTCATTATCAACAAGGCGATTCAGGCAAACCCCGAGGATTTTCCGCGACCGTTCGAGCTTTTCGGGCTCGATCTGAGCGTTATCGGCATCCCCGACGTCGGCCAGCTGCCGTGGCTATTCTCGCTGTGCGCCCTGTTTTTGGTCCTGGTTTTGATCAACCAGGGCTTCAAATACATCATCAACGTCTACAAGGGACTAACCGGCGAGCGGATGCTGCGGCGGTTGCGCTACGACCTGTACGGTCGGGTGCTGCGCTTCCCAAAGGGCACCTTCCGCAACATGTCCCAGGGCGAGATCATTCCGATGATCACCGCCGAGGTCGAGCCGTTGGGCGGCTTCATCGGCGACGCCTACTCCCAACCGGCGTTCCAGGGCGGTCAGCTTCTTGTCATTCTCGGGTTTTTGTTCGCCCAGGATTGGCGCATGGCGGCCGCGGCGGTCGCGCTATACCCGCTGCAACTCTACATCATTCCCAAGCTACAGCGTCGGGTGAACCTGCTCGGCAAGGAGCGCGTCCGCTTGGTGCGCCAGCTTTCCGATCGAATCGGCGAGACCGTCAACGGCGTTGAGGACATCCATGTTCACGATACCTCGCGGCGCGAGCGCGCCGAGTTCTCGCGCCGGTTGGGCGCGATCTTCACCGTTCGCTACAAGATCTACCGGCAAAAATTCGTCATCAAGTTCCTCAACAATTTCATCCAGCAGCTTGGGCCGTTCTTCTTCTATTCGATCGGCGGCTATCTCGCGATCAACGGTCAACTCGAAGTTGGGACGTTGGTGGCGGCGATCACGGCGCATAAGGATCTCGCGGCGCCGTGGAAAGAACTGCTGAACTATTACCAGCTCCAGGCGGACGCCCGAATCAAGTACGAAGTCGTTATCTCGCAGTTCGAGCCGGCCGGCCTGCTCGACGCCGATATGCAGGACCGCGAGCCCGATACGATTGAGCCGCTGAAAGGCGACGCCGCACTGGTCAACGTGACGCTGTACGACGATCAGGAAACCGCCGTGGTCGACAGCGCCAACCTGAAATTCGGTTTAAGCGAGCGCCTGGCGCTCGTCGGGCCGCCAGGCAGCGGCCGCGAAGATCTTGCCATGCTGCTCGCGCGCCTGGTCCCGCCCTCGTCCGGGTCGATCACCGTGGGCGGAACCGATCTGGTCACGGCGCCCGAGGCAATCATCGGCCGGCGCATGTCCTACGTCGGGCCGGGCGGCTTCGTCTTCGCCGCGACGATCGGCGACAACCTTTATTACGGGTTGCGCCACCGCCAGTTGGGGGAGAACGCCGACGAAGAGTCGGCGCATGCGCACGAATTGGCAGTGACCGAGGCCCGGGCCTCCGGCAACGCCGTCGACGATATGGGCGCGGAATGGACCGATTACGCCGCAGCCGGCGCCGACGGTCCGAATGCCTTGGCTGAGCGCGCGCTCGACGTCCTCGACATGGTCGAGTTGACGAGCGACGTCTATCAGTTCGGTCTGCGCGGCTTGATCGACCCTAAGTCCGAACCCGACATCGTCGCGGCCGTTCTGCGCGCGCGCATGCGGCTTCGCGAAAGGCTGGACGCCGACGAAACCGCCGGCCATCTCGTCGAGCGCTTCGATCGCGCGCTGTACAACGGTAACGCGACGGTGGGCGAAAACCTTCTGTTCGGGAACCCGGTTGGCGATGCATTCAACATGGACCGATTGGGCGAGAACGCTTACGTGCTCGAGGTCCTCGACAAGGCGGGATTGACCGAAAGGATGCTCCAGACCGGTCACCAGGTTGCCGCGACGATGGTCGAACTCTTCGCCGACCTACCGCCCGACCATGAATTCTTCCAGCAGTTCAGCTTCATTTCGTCCGAGGACTTGCCGATCTACCAAGCTATTTTGGGCCGCGTCGGCAAAGACCACCTCGACCAGCTGAAGCCTGACGAACGGTCCCGGTTACTCTCCCTGCCGTTCCTCTTGATCCCGGCGCGTCATCGCTTAGGTATTGTAAGCGACGATTTTCAAGCGCAGATTCTTGCTGCGCGCAAAATGTTCTCCGAGAACATGCCCGACGATTTGCGCGGCACGATCGAGTTTTACGAAGCCGACAACTACATCGCCGCGAGCAACCTGCAGGACAATATCCTGTTTGGTAAGGTTTCCTACGGCGAAGCCGAGGCGGCGTCGCGGGTCGGCCAATTGCTTTCGGACGTGATCGCCGAAACCGATCTGCGTGAGACCGTTGTGCGGGTCGGCTTGAACTTCCACGTCGGAATCGGCGGCACGCGGCTGACGCCGGCACAGCGGCAAAAACTGATTCTGGCGCGCTCCGTAATCAAGCGCCCGGATCTCTTGGTTGTCGCCGACGGTCTCTCGTCGGTCGACACCGCGACGTTGGGCCGGATCGCCGGTCGGGTCACGAAGGAATTCGACGGGCGCGGGTTGGTGTGGCTGGTTCAATCGGGCGAAATGGCGGCGCTGTTCGATCGTATCGTGGTGATGAGAAGCGGTAAGGTGGTCAAGTCGGTGACACCCGCGGAAGCCTCGGGCGACGGTTTTGCGAAACTTATCGACGACAAAGTTTCTTAGGGGAGAAACGAGTGAGTCTGAATGAAGAAGTCGAACTGCTGCGCAACGTGCCGCTGTTCGCGAATTTGGAACCGTCCAAGCTGAAACTGCTGGCGTTCACCAGCGAACGCCTGACGTTCCGCAAGGACCAGGACCTGTGCAGCGAAGGCGACATGGGCGATGCGGCGTTCATTATCATCGACGGCGAGTGCGACGTCCTGATCACTACCGCGGGCGATACGCTTACGTCGGTGGCGAAGGCCAAGAAACACGACTTCGTCGGGGAAATCGCGATCCTGTGCGACGTGCCCCGGACCGCAACCGTCCGCGCGTTGACCGATGTAACGGTCCTGCGCATCTCCAAGGAGCTTTTCTTCCGGCTGGTCCGGGAGTTTCCCGAGATGGCGGTACAAATCATGCGCGAACTGGCCGCCCGGGTCGAACGCACCAATTCGCAGTTGGCCCGCGCGCTGGGCCGTGCTTCGAACTGATCGCCGTCTAGACGTCCAGATCGACCAGTACCGGAACGTGGTCGGACGGAGTCTTCCAGCCGCGCACGCGGTGCGCGACTTCCATCGATTCTAGGGCCGGTTTCAACGCGCTATTGATCCAAATGTGATCAAGACGCCGCCCTTTGTTGGCGCGGCGCCAGTCGGCGGCGCGGTAGCTCCACCACGTATAGAGTTGCTGGTCGGCCGGGACGACCTGACGCATCGCGTCGATCCAATCATGGGCGGCGAAGGCGCGGTCGTAGTGATCGACCTCGACAGGGGTGTGCGACACGATCCGCAGCAACTGTTTGTGTGACCATACGTCGGTTTCTAGCGGCGCCACGTTGAGGTCGCCCACCAAGACACGCGGACGGTTGTCGAGAGCCGCGCCCCAGGTTTCCAGTTCGCGGTAGAACCGAAGTTTTTCGTCGAACTTGGGATTGGTCGCGGGGTCCGGGACGTCGCCGCCCGCCGGTATGTAGAAGTTATGGAGCTCCACCCCGCCCGGGAGCGTCGCAAACACGTGACGGGCATCGGCGCTTCCGCACCATTGCCGCGTCCCGATATCCGTCAGCGGCAACCGCGAAACGATGGCGACACCGTGGTAGCCCTTTTGGCCGTGAATTGCGAAATGGGGATAGCCGAGGTCTTCGAAGCCGGCGCGCGGAAAATCTTCGTTCACGACTTTGGTTTCCTGGAAACACATCACGTCGGGTTTCCAGGATCGCGCGAAGCGTCGCGCCAAGGTCAACCGATGGCGGATCGAATTGATGTTCCAGGTCGCAATGCGCAGCGCCATCGGCGCGGCTCAGAAGATCGAGAAGGTGGTACCGACAACCCCGAAGGGGAGGCGGCCGGCTTCGAATAGACGAAACTTCAGGGCAAAGGCGTGATCGTCGTCGGCGCCTGCGGCCAAGACGAGGGCTGCCTGGTAGGCGCCCGCGACACCCCAACCGGCCGCGGCGTTGAGAAACGAGTCCTCGTCCGAATCGGGATGGAACCCGGCGTTGATCGCGACGTTGCTGATCGCCTCGACCGTGGCCCCGGCGCATTGCCCGGACACATGGTTGAGGGCGTTGACCAGTTCAGCCTCATCGACGCGTTCGAGCGCTTGGGCAATCAAACCGGCTTTGAGCTGTTCTTCGGCTTCCCACCAATCGCTGTTCCAGTTCGGGTTCTCTGCGACATCCACGGCTTCTTCCCAGGTTGGCACCTGGGCGACCGCAGCGTCCGGGAAACCGGCGGCGGCGAGATAGGCCGTGGCGGCCGCTCGGTCGTCGGCGCTCAACGGCTCGCCGACCCGGCTGAACCACGGGATGTCGACAACGGCACGGACAAACCGCGCCATGATCGTCAGTCGCTGGATCTGTTGATCGAGTACGACGTCGTAAACGTCTTCATCGTCGTCGTCGTCGCGGTCGTCGGTGTTCATGGTGCCCCCGTGCGGCGTCGTTCGGCCCGCTCCCGCGCGGCGTCACCGAAGGCTTCGAACAGCGCGCGGTAGAAGGGGTCCTGCTCGGCGCCGAACTCCGGGTGCCACTGGACGCCGACGGCAAAGGCCCGTGCGGCGTTGACCGTCAGGGCCTCGATCGTGGTGTCGGGCGCGGTCGCTTCGACGGTGGTGCCGGGCGCCACGCGGTCGATCCCTTGACCGTGAAGGGAATTGACGCCGGCGGTGTCGTTGCCCGCCAAAGCTTGAAGCAGGCCCTCGGGCCGCAAACGGATGTCATGGCAGTGACCCATCTGCGCTTCCATCGGTTTGGTGCGGTCGCGCCGGTGGTCGATGCGACCGGGCACTTCGTGGAGAAACTGATGCAACGTGCCGCCAAGCGCGACATTGAACTCCTGGAAGCCGCGGCAAATCGCAAAGACCGGCACCCCCGCATCGATCGCGGCGCGGATCAGTGGCAGCGTCGTCGAATCGCGGTGGGGGTCGTGCAGGTCGCCGTCGCGCGCGGGAGCGCCCTCGTAATGGTGGGGCTCGATATTGGAGGCGCCGCCGGTCAACAACAGCCCGTCCAGGTGGCCGACGATATCGGCGACATCGATGTC
This sequence comes from uncultured Alphaproteobacteria bacterium, assembly GCA_964350495.1. Taxonomy (GTDB): domain Bacteria; phylum Pseudomonadota; class Alphaproteobacteria; order SHVP01; family SHVP01; genus CALJDF01. The sequence goes on along the minus strand of CAYGKG010000029.1, from coordinate 5,976 downwards.
GTCGCCGAGCGAGGGAATCACCATCGGATGGCACTGGGCAACCCGCGCCACGGCAACCGCGTTCGAATGACCAACCGCATGCGTTGGAAAATGGCGCACATTCATGACGCTGGCTGGAATTCCCACGACGGGTCTACGTGCGGTCATCGAAAAGGTCCTGCTTGAAAAGCCGGTTTGGGTATTCGCGAATGGGCGGGCCGGGATTACCCCTGATACAAAGGCATTCCGGGCCCGCTTTCAAGCGCGTCCGGCGGCTTGGCTAGCGGTTTGGGTCCGAATTGCGGAACGGGTTGGGGTCGTCGAAGCGGAATAGCGCCTCGTCCAGCGCCAGGTTGGTGCGCATGTCCGACAGGGCGACGGTCGTTTGCTTGCCCTGGGCGTCGACCACGCGCCATTGCCGCAGGGCCAAGGGCGCATCGCTGAAAATCAAGGTCACTTCGCCTTCGCCGGGGTTTTCCGGATCGATAATGGCGACGCTGATGACGCCGGGATCGCGCTGGACGCGGGTGACCTCGATGTCCTGATTGGTGAACGAGAACCGGTCCGCCACCAAAAATGCCAGCGGCGTCGCCGAAAGCGGCAGATAGGTGACCTGGTCCAGTTCGGCGTCGAAGAAGATCAGCGTCCTTCCCGTGGCGACGATCAGGATCGGCGAGGGCGGCGTGTATTCGAATCGCAATTGTCCGGGCCGCTGCAAATAGAAATCGCCTGCGACAACGCCGCCGTTCTCGCTGAATTGGACGAAGCGGGCGTGCATCGATCGAATGTCGTTCAAATAGCGCTCAATCCGCTCCAGCGCGTCGCGCTGATCGTCGGTCGGCACGATCGCAGCCGTCGCGATGCCGGCCGAAAGGCAAACGAACAGAAACGCCGGTGCGAGCCAGCGGAGGGGACGAACGGTCATGGCCTATTGTTCTTCGCGCGGGATGACTCGGGCAAGGACTTCGCGCTTGCCGACGTGATTGGCTTGGCTGACCACCCCTTCGGCCTCCATCCGCTCGATGATCCGCGCGGCGCGGTTGTAGCCGATCTGCAGATGGCGCTGGACGAAGCTGGTCGAGGCTTTGCCCTCGCGGCAGATCAGGTCGACCGCACGGTCGTACATTTCGTCTTCCTTGTCGTTGCCGGTGGCGCCCGTCGACATCGGCGCATCGGGCTCCTCGGTAATCGATTCGATATACGCCGGCGCGGCCTGGCCGCGCAGGTGATTGACCACCTTTTCCACTTCCTTGTCGTCGACGAAGGGGCCGTGGACGCGGCTGATCTTGCCGCCGGCCAGCATGTACAGCATGTCGCCCGACCCCAGCAGCGTCTCCGCGCCGGGCTCACCCAGGATGGTGCGGCTATCGATTTTCGAGGTGACCTGAAAGCTGATCCGGGTCGGGAAGTTCGCCTTGATCGTGCCGGTGATGACGTCGACCGACGGGCGCTGGGTCGCCATGATCAAGTGGATTCCGGCGGCGCGGGCCATTTGCGCCAGGCGTTGGACTGAGGCTTCGATCTCCTTGCCTGCGATCAGCATGAGGTCGGCCATCTCATCGACGATGACGACGATGAACGGCATCGGTTCGAGGTCGAGCGGCTGCTCCTCGAACAGTGGTTCGCCGGTGTCTTGGTCGAATCCAGTCTGGACGGTGCGGTTGAGGTTCTCGCCCTTTTTCTTGGCGTCGGCCAAGCGTTGGTTGTAGCCGGCGATGTTGCGCACCCCGAGGTGGGACATCGCGCGGTAGCGCTGCTCCATTTCGCGCACTGCCCATTTCAACGCGACCACGGCCTTGCCGGGCTCGGTGACGACCGGTGCCAACAGGTGCGGGATGTCGTCGTAGACCGACAGTTCCAGCATTTTGGGGTCGATCATGATCATGCGGCACTGTTCGGGCTTCAGCCGGTAAAGCAACGACAGGATCATCGAGTTGATGGCGACCGATTTGCCCGACCCGGTGGTGCCGGCGACCAGGAGATGGGGCATCCGCGCGAGGTCGGCGAAAACCGGCTCGCCGCCGATGTCCTTGCCGAGCGCCAGGGTCAACGCCGAGTTCTTGTTGTCGTAGGCGTCGCTCGACAACAGTTCGCGCAAATAGACCGTCTCGCGCCGGGCGTTCGGCAATTCGATACCGATGGCGTTATGGCCGGGTATGGTTGCGACTCGGGCGGAAATGGCGCTCATCGAGCGGGCAATGTCGTCGGCAAGTCCGATCACGCGCGACGCCTTGGTGCCGCGCGCGGGCTCAAGCTCGTAGAGGGTGACAACCGGACCCGGGTGGACCTTGGTGATTTCACCCCGGACCCCGAAATCCTCCAGCACGCCTTCCAGCATCCGCGCGTTCTGTTCGAGCGCATCTTCGCTGATCGCCGTCCGCGCTACCTTGGACTCGGCCAGCAGACTCAGCGGCGGCAATGTCACCTCGTTGCCCGCACCGAGGTCGAGCGAGGCCTGCGCCTCGGCGGCGGCGCGGCGGCTCTTGCGCAGCCGGGGCACCGATTTGGCGACGCGGGTGGCGGTCGGTTCGGGCTCGACATCGGGCCGGGCCGCGGCGCGCAGCAACGGCTGCGGTGGCGCATCGTCGATGTCGGCGCCCGCGTCATCGCCGAAAGTGCCTTGGTCAAGGGCGTCTTGGCGCAGTAGCGCGGGTTCGACCCGCCCGCCGTGCAGGACCGGTTCCCTGCGATCGCCGCGCGCCTGGAACGGCCGCGCCGCGGTGAGCGCCCTGACGCGGTTGAGCCCCCAGAACCCGGCGCGGGCCAATGCAACGCCAACCCACGTCATGCGGCCCGCCATGGCGCGCCACTCGCGCGGCGACAGGCCGAGGGCAACCAGTGCCGCAGGCAACGCGACCAGCGTTAAGACCACCGCCGCAAGCCATTCGCCGGCGGCGATCCCGACCAGCGCAGCGACCTCGGTCAGCCAACCCTGGACGAGCAGCCCGACGATTCCGCCGACGCCGGCGGCGACACTCCATTGCACGACCGGCGTTAGCCCGCTAACCGCGCCCGCGGCGAGAACTGCGGCAACCGGGAGTACGGCAATGTGAATCCAGCCAAAGGGCAGGCCCCGGTGGCTGGTCAGCCGCCAGGCCCAGGCGGCCAACGCGAGCACGACCAGGACCGACGCGGCGCCGATGAACTGCAGGCTGAGATCGGCGAGGTGCGCGCCGATCGGGCCGAGGACATTGCGGGTGGCCGCCGACGAGACATTGTTGAAGCTCGGATCGTCCGGCGAGAAACTCAGGAGTGCCGCGGCGTAAAGACCGGCCGCGCCGAATAGCGTCAACCCGCCGAGTTCGATCAGGCGCCGCCGGAAAAAAGCGGTGGCGCCGGCGGGAAGAAAGGTGGTGCTTTGGCTCATGGTCATGATGGCAACACACTGCTCAATCGGGTCAGGGCTTCTTCGGTCGTCGCGTCGTCGTGGACGAGGGCCAGTCGGATATAGGGCGCGCCGGGGTTGGTTTCACCGGCAACGTCGCGGGCGACATAGCCGCCCGGCAAAACCTTGAGCCCGGCCTCGCGCCACAGCGTCGCGGCGGCGGCTTCGCTGTCGCCCACATCGAGCCACAGGAAAAACCCGCCGGCGGGGCGGTAGAATCCGAAGCGATTCCCGATGATGCGCTCGGCGATATCGAATTTGCGGGTATAGCGGGCACGGTTCTCGACGACGTGCGCTTCGTCGCGCCACAACGCCGCCGCCGCCGCCATTACGGGTTCGGACGGCAGTGCCCCGCCGTAGCTGCGCAGGGTGCGAATCCGGCCGATCAGGTCGGGGTCGCCGGCGATGAAGCCCGACCGCAAACCCGGTACGCTCGAGCGCTTCGACAACGAATTGAAGATCAAGACATTGGCCAGGCTGCCGCTCGCCGCAGCGGCCTCCAGCATGCCCGGCGGCGGATCGGCGGCATAGATTTCCGAATAGCACTCGTCCGACAGCACGACGAAGTCATAGCGTCGCGCCAGGTCGATGAGGCGCGCAAGGTAGGCGCGATCCGCAACGGTACCCTGGGGGTTGGCCGGCGAGCAGATGTAGAAGGCCGCTGTGCGCGCGAGCAGATCGGGACTCAGACTGTCGAGGTCCGGCATGAACCCGGTCTCCCGCGTCGCCGCCAAATAAACCGGGTCGGCGCCGACCGCCACCGCCGCGCCGGCGTAGGCATGGTAGAATGGGTTGGGGATCAGGACCGCGGGTTGCCGGCCCGCTTTGCGTCGCGGCACGAAAACCTGGGGCACGAAATACAGCCCTTCGCGCGTTCCCGACAACGGCACGATGTGGCGCCCCCAGGTGATGAAGTCGGTCGGCAGGGTGTAGCGCGCCGTCAGCCAATCGGCGACCGCGCGCAAGAATGTCTCGCTGCCGCGCAGCGGCGGATAGGCGCCGTACGCACCGCGATGGTCGTAGAGGACCTCGCCGACCCAATCGGGGTAGGGATGCTGCGGCTCGCCGAGCGACATCATGATCGGCGGCAGGCCTGGTTCGATCCCGTCGATAAGCCGGTTGAGGCGCTCGAAGGGGCTGTCGCCGAGGGCATCGAGGCGCGGGTTCAACATCGTATCTCTATCTTAAGAATCGTTCGTAACTTATACAAATAAAAAGATAAATTGCCTGCCAAACGCAGGCGCTCAACGGTCCCGATGGGCCATTCCCCTGCCTCGCGGTGCAGGCTAGGATCGCACGATGCGCACTTCCCCAAAGACGCCCCGCCGCTGCGACGTTTTGGTCGTCGGCGGCGGCATGGTCGGCTCGGCGGTGGCGCCGATTTTGGCCGCGGCCGGTCTCGATGTCGTGATGGTCGACCGCGAGGATCCCGCCATCCTGACGAGCGCGCCGTTCGACGGCCGCGCCTCGGCGATCGCCTTTGCCTCCCAGCGCCTGCTGGCGGCGACCGGCCTGTGGGCGGGGATGGCGCCGCATGCCGAACCAATCCGGGAAATCCGCGTTTCCGAAGGCGGCTCGCCCCTCTTTCTGCACTTCGACCATGCCGATCTCGGCGATGCCCCGTTGGGCTACATGCTGGAAAACCGGCATACCCGCCAGGCGCTGTTCGCCGCTGCAACCCGGACGCGGGGCCTCGAAATCAGGCCCAAGACTGCCGTCGAAAGCGTCGACGGCAGCGGCGCGCGGGCCCGCGTCAAATTGTCCGACGGCACGGAGCTTTCCGCTGTTCTGGTCGTCGCAGCCGACGGCGTGCGTTCGGCGTTGCGCGAGGCTGCGGGCATCCGCACGACGCGGTGGGACTACGGCCAGACGGCGATCATCGCCACGGTCGAACACGAACGCCCCCACCGCGGCATTGCTCACGAACACTTTTTGCCGGCCGGGCCCTTTGCCATCCTGCCCTTGCAGGGCAACCGCTCGTCGCTGGTATGGACCGAGAAGACCGACGATGCCGCGCGCATCATGCGGCTCGCGGTCGGCGCCTTCGATAGCGAACTGCGGCGGCGCTACGGCGATTTCATGGGCCAGGTCGGGGCGGTCGGACGGCGTTGGGCCTATCCGCTACGGGTTTCCCTCGCGCACCGGTACGTGGCGCCCCGTCTCGCGTTGGTCGGCGATGCGGCGCATGGACTGCACCCGCTGGCCGGCCAGAACCTGAACCTCGGCTATCGCGACATCGCGGCCCTCGCCGAGGTGCTGATCGATGCCGCGCGGCTGGGCCTCGACATCGGCGAACAGGATGTGTTGCGCCGTTACGAGGCGTGGCGCCGGTTCGACAATCTCACCCTCTTGGCGGTGACCGACGGGCTGAACCGGCTATTCTCGAACGATGTTGCACCGATCAAACTGGCGCGCGGTTTGGGCCTTGCAGCGGTGCACCGGATTCCAGGGGTTAAAAAGTTTCTGATGTCCCATGCCCGCGGCACGGTGGGCGCCAAGCCCCGGCTTCTTGAGGGACACGCGCTTTAGCCCAACTCGCGCGACAGGTCTTTCTCGGCCATCTGGGCGAGGTAGCGTTCCCAGCGCTGGTCGAACTCGCGGCCCAATTGGTG
>CAYGKG010000028.1:0-31481 GCA_964350495.1 uncultured Alphaproteobacteria bacterium | reverse complement strand
TCGCGCGCGCCCTTTGCAAGGCCACGCCATCGGGGGCATGTTCAACTCCCCTTGAACGGGCGGGATACATCCATGACAAACCTCGGCCTCATCAACATCGCCACCGCCGTCGTCACGCTTGCGGCGATCTTCGGCTACATCAACCATCGATGGCTCAAGCTGCCGACGACCATCGGTCTCGTCGTCATCGCGATGATTTCCTCGCTATGCGTCATCGCTTTCGACAATGTCTTCCCGGCACTGAACCTCCGCGATACCGCCCGCGCGGCATTTCTACAGATCGACTTCCACGACACCCTCATGCAGGGGCTGCTGAGTTTCCTCCTGTTCGCCGGTGCCCTGCACGTCAATCTCAACGACTTACTTGCCCGCAAATGGGCCATCGGATCGCTGGCGACCGCCGGGGTCTTGATTTCGACCGCGCTCAACGCGATCGGCATCTATTACCTTGCCCGGGCGCTCGGGATCGATGTGCCCTTTGCCTGGGCGCTCGTCTTCGGCGCCCTCATCTCACCGACCGATCCCGTGGCGGTTCTGGGCATCCTCAAAACCGTACCGGGTGTCCCCGACAGCTTGCGGGCAAAGATCGCCGGCGAGAGCCTGTTCAACGACGGCGTCGGCGTCGTGGTGTTCACGATTTTGCTGGCCATTGCCCTCGGCGGGGGCGGCCACGGCGGCGAACCGATTGGGGCGATTGGGATCGCCGAACTTTTCGTCGTCGAGGCGTTGGGCGGCGCACTGCTCGGCCTCGTCACCGGGCTGATCGCTTTCTACGCCATGAAATCCGTCGACGAATACAACCTTGAGATCATGATCACCCTGTCGCTGGTGATGCTGACCTATGGCATTGCGACCTTGTTGCACATCTCCGGCCCCATCGCTGTGGTCATCGCCGGTCTGTTGATCGGCAATCAAGGGTCCCGGCTCGCAATGAGCGACAGAACCCGTGAGCATGTCGAAACCTTTTGGTCGCTTTTGGACGAGATCCTCAATGCTGCGCTCTTTTTACTGATCGGGTTCGAGGTCATTGCCCTGTCGTTCACCGCACCCGAACTGCTCGGCATGCTGATCGCCATTCCCATCGCGCTGGTGGCGCGCTTCGTTTCGGTCTCGATTCCGATCATGGCGTTGGGCATTCGTCAGGAATTCACCAAGGGTGCGATCCCGGTCCTGACGTGGGGCGGGCTCAAAGGCGGCATTTCCGTGGCCCTGGCTTTGTCACTGCCGGACTTGCCGGCGCGCGAGCCTATTCTCGCCATCACCTACGGCGTGGTGATCTTCTCGATCATCGTTCAGGGTCTCACGATTCGACGGGTCGTCCGAGTCACGGTGCGCTAATTCCGAAACGCAGAACGCTGTGGGCAGCGCGCAACGCGGACTCGACCTCGTCCGGCGTCTCCCCGCGCGCGAGGATGAACCCCAAGTACCGGTTCCCCTCGGGAAGAGGAACAACTGTCTCACCGCGCGGAATACTGATCGTCACTTCATGGACGCCCGGCATGAACTGCGCCTCAGCCAAGCCATCGACGTAATCGAGGCGACCGGCCGCCGGAATAGGAATCATCATGACCCCTGCCGCCGCTGTTTCCCGTTGGGTTTCGACGGGTTGCCCGAGGGCATGACGAACGACGATTTCCTCCAAACTTAGACCGGTCCCGAAGCGCAGCGTCCGACCGCACAGACCGCCAATCGACCGCGCCGCCACCTCGAGCACATAGGCGCGGTTGTCGTGCAGACGCACCTCTGCATGGATGGGTCCACTCTGGAGTCCGACGGCGGCAACCGCAGTGGAGACGGCGTCCATGACGATTCGTTGCGTGTTGTCATCCAGACGCGACGGCGTGACGTAGATCGTCTCCTCGAAAAACGGCCCGTCGAGCGGATCGGGTTTGTCGAATATCGCCAGAGTCTTGAGCGCGCCATGGACGAGCAATCCTTCGAGCGCGACCTCAACCCCTGGAACGAACGATTCCACCAAGAGCGCCCGCGAAGTCGGACTGCGCAGGTTTGGATCGTCGGCCCGAACGATCGCCGCGGCGCGCGCGAACGCCGCCTCGAACGACGGCCGATCGTCGGCCCGAATGACCCCTCGGCTCGCGGACATCGCGAGCGGTTTAACCACGCAGGGAAACCCTAGGTGGGTCCGTACAGGACCGTCGATCGGCAACAACTCGAACCTCGCCTGGGGCAGACCGGCGGCAGTCAAGACCTCCCGTAGTCGCTGCTTGTTGCCCGCTGTTTCGATCGCATCCGGTCGGTTATGGGCCAAACCAAGCGCCTGGGCGGCACGGGCCGCGAGCAAGGTCGGCCCCTCGTCAACCGCGACAATAGCGTCCAACGGATGCTGCGCCGCAAAGTCCGCGATTTGCGAAACCCCGACATTGTGATTCGAGAAATCCAGCGGGAGTGTTCCGTCGCCGGGCAGCGCGGTGCTGCCGCCGCCACCGATGCCGACGACAACCTCGGCACCCGTTGCCCGAGCGGCAGTTAGAAAGTCGCCGATACGATAGGAGGATGACGGTACGAGCAGAAGAAGCCGCGCCATAATTTTAGATCGCGGCGCGCTGCAAATCCGTCGGTTCGGCGCAACAATACCAAGGCTCGCTCATATGCGGCACGTTCACCCCGACCGGCATTGGCGGAAGCGGTCGGGGCGAGGCGATCGCGGCATGAGCGATCTCCCACAACCGCGCAAAGACCGCCCGCCGCGATTCGCCGGCCGTATCGCCCTGCTCAACAGCCTGCTGAATATCGCGTTGCAGGACATCTACCCTCGGATCGGCATGAGCCCAACGATAACTCAGCGCCTCCGGATCGAACGGCCCCAACGCGCCTTCCATCGCCGGATGTCCGACAAGCAACGACCCCCTCGGCACCAGCAATCGGATCGCCAATTGAATCGGAGCAACCTGATCCGCCAACCCAAGGGTTGCGATGTCGTTCAACAGTGCCGCGTAACCGGTCAAACTGGTCCACGGGGCGAAGGGCACGAACGTCGGGGACAGGGTAAGGCCGGCATCGCGCGCGATCGCCAACGCCTCGATGAAGTCGACCCGCGTGTGCCCTTTGTCGAGAATTTCGAGGCTGCCATCGTCCAGCGCTTCGACCGCGGTCGTGACAAAAAGACACCCGGTCGAAGCGAGCTCGGGCAATAGATCGCGGTGGCGCAGGAGGTGCTCGACTTTGATCGTGACATCGTATGTCACGTTCGGAAAGCGTTCGTGCAGGCGTCGAACGACTGCCATCCCGTGGCCCGAACCGTTAAAGAAATCAGGGTCGCCGAAGGTGATGTGTTCCGCGCCTGCTTGGACCTGCTGTGCGATATCCTCGACGACAACGTCGCGCTGCACGACTCGAAACGCACCGTTATACACCGGTACCACCGGACAATGCCGGCAGCGATGCTTGCACCCGCGGCTGGCTTCGACATATCCGACGCGGTGCTCGCCGCCGTCGACCGCGAGAAGCTTCCCATACGAATCGAGCCCCGGCAGGCCGCGCCGATCGGGCAAGCGAAAGGCGAGTTTGTCCAAATGGATCGTTTTGTCCTGCGGCGCCACCGCGCGGCCCGCGGCTAAGTCGCCGAACACCTCGACGAGTGCCGCTTCGTACTCGCCGCCGATCACGGTCCCAACACCCAGGGCGCGCAAATGCTCTTCATTAACCGGCGCATAAAGCCCGAACGCCGCGATATGCACCGCCGGGTTGAGCGCGCGCACCCGTGGAATGATTTCCGAGGCGAGGCGCGTCGCGGTATGCATCGGCACGTGGAACGCGACGAAGCCGGCGCGGCGGATATCCGCTTCGTCGAGTCGGTCGAGCGATAGATCTTGGCAACTCACTGTCGCCCCGGCTTCACGCAGCCACGCTGCCGGCGACGCCAGCCCAAGCGGCTGGTGCCCTAGATCGTATGTCGAAAGAAGAACGGCGTGCACGGCCCGAACGCTCGTCACAGCGGCGCTAATACGCGCTCATCCCACCTTTGCCGGGCTGGAAGTAGGGATTCTCCCCGCCCGCGTGATCGGTCGAATCCAATACGTGATTGATTGAGGGTACCGCCTGCTTGATCGCGACCTCGACGCCTTGCTTGAGCGTCACGTCGGCCATGCCGCAGCCCTGGCAACCGCCTTCGAGGCGAATAAAGACGGTGTCGCCCTGGATATCGACAAGGGCAATATGCCCACCGTGGCTGGCCACCGAGGGGTTGATTTGTTCATCGAGAACCTTGCGGACCGCCAGGCCTTCGGGTGTCGCGAGACCGGGTTTCGGAATCGCATCGAGGTGATCGACCACCCGCTCCACTTGGGGCACGAAGTGGCGGATCATGTTTTCGATACCGCCGATCAAGCTTCGGGCCGAACCCTTGAGTTCGAGGATGACGTCCCCGTCGCTGTACTCGACAAAGATCACTTCGCCACCGTCACGACTGACCACCGGCATCACCCGCTCGTCGATGATTTCCTGAATTCGGGCAACAACGGGATCGTCGCTAGGCCCGGCGGCGGCATTGGCACCGTCCGCTTCCTGCAAGATCGGATGGCCCTGGGTCAGGTGATCCATAATCGCCACCAGCAGCGCCGGTTTGAGATCGCTCCATTCTGCTGATTCGCTTTTCTCGACAACGATCGCGGCCTGCAGCAACGTGACGAATTCAACATTACCGACCTCGAACAGGCGCGCGGCCAAAGGCGAAGCGCCCTGCGCCTCTTCCAAGGTGGCAAAGGTCACCTCGCCGCCGCGGGCAAGAACCTCGCGTCCGGGATTGAATCGAAGCTGGGCGGGATCGGCGAGCGTCTCTGTTTGGATGAACATGTTAATCCTGACTAATTCAGTCGATTATTCGGCAATGTACGCATTTGCGACCAGCAATCAAGGGTAAGCCGCCCTGTTCACCGTCCTCACAACTCGGCGACCGACCGAATGTATCGTTGAAATCGGGCACCGGTCCGCTTAGGATAATTGCCTAAACACAACGGCAGCCGCCGATTATTTCTTTATTGTCACCTTTGTTTCTTTTTATCAACATCGGTGGCAACGCAATACGCGCTGGTCGGCTGTCGGTTAGGGGGACGGAATCCCTGAGATCCAAACGGCGGTAGCCGAAATTGGCAACCGCGCGGCAATTGCAGCGCGGTACCTTAGGTGCCGTGCGCTCACCGAGGATCTCGCGGCGCACCTTACAGTCGAAGATCAAATCCCTCAGTCGATGCCCGATGCGAGCCCGACGAAGTGGCACCGTGCCCACACGACGTGGTTCTTCGACACATTTCTGCTGCAGCCCTACTTGGCCGCCTACAGCAGTCCCGATCCCATCTACGGGTTCCTCTTCAATTCCTATTATGAGGCCGCCGGCGCGCGGCATCCGCGGCCGCAGCGCGGCCTGCTGACCCGACCGACTGTCGCCGAAGTGACCGACTACCGCCGAACCGTCGACGACGCGATGGCGCGGCTGATCGCGACCGCAAACGACGAGGTGTGGGCAAAGGTGGCCCCGCTCATCGAACTCGGGATCGCCCATGAAGAGCAGCATGACGAGCTCATCTTGATGGATATCCTTCATCTCTTCTCGCACAATGCCCTTCACCCGGCCTTTGCCCCCTACCGACCCGCGACCGCGGGCGATACAAGCCCATTGGACTGGGTCGGCTTTGACGGCGGCATTGTCGGGGTCGGACACGACGGCAACGGCTTCGCCTTCGACTGTGAAGGGCCACGTCACCAAACGCTGTTGCGCCCCTACCGCCTAGCGTCCCGCCTCGTCACCAATGGTGAGTGGAAAGCATTCATCGACGACGACGGTTATCGCCGCGCCGATCTTTGGCTCTCGGACGGTTGGGCAACGGTGAACAAGGAACGTTGGGCCGCACCGCTCTACTGGGAACAAATCGACGATGCCTGGCACGCGATGACGCTCTCCGGCCTGCGTCCCGTCGACGACTCCGCCCCGGTGTGCCACCTCAGCCACTACGAGGCTGATGCCTACGCAGCTTGGGCCGGCAAGCGTCTGCCCACCGAGCAGGAATGGGAATCCGCCGCCGCGACGCTCCAGCCCGAGGGAAACACCCTCGGCAGCCGGTTGTTCCGCCCTGCCCCGGTATCAAACGTTGCTCCGGGACTGCAGCAAATGTTCGGCGACGTCTGGGAATGGACCCAAAGCCCCTACGTCCCATACCCCGGATTTCGCCCGGCGCCGGGCGCCGTCGGCGAATATAACGGCAAGTTCATGAGCAATCAGATTGTGTTGCGCGGCGGCTGCTGCGCGACGCCGGACGGGCACGTTCGTGCCACCTACCGAAACTTCTATTACCCCAACACGCGCTGGATGTTCGCCGGGTTGCGGCTTGCGGAGGATGTATAATGACAAAAATGGCCATGACCCAACGCGACCTTGGCGCGCTCGACAATTTCCACGATTTCGATCCGACGGAGGACGACTTCCGAACCGCGGTTCTCGACGGATTGGCGAAACGGCAGAAGGCGCTGTCGAGCAAGTTCTTTTACGATCAACGCGGCTCTCAGCTGTTCGACTCGATTACGCAATTGCCGGAATACTACCCGACCCGTACCGAGATCGGGCTCCTGGATCGCTATGCCGACGACATCAAAGAGACGGTCGGGGCGGAACCTGTCGTGGTCGAGTTCGGCGCCGGGTCGGTCGTCAAAATCAGATTGCTGTTGGACGCCGTGCGCGCGCCGGTCTTCGTACCGATCGACATCTCGCGCCAGCATTTGATCGAATCCGCCCGCGCGCTCGCGTCCGATTATGCGGCGACAAAGGTGATCGCAATCTGCGCCGACTTCACCCGCGATATCGTTCTTCCCGAAGATCTCCCGACGCCGAATCGGCTCGGGTTCTTTCCTGGGTCGACGCTTGGCAATTTCACCCGCAGCGAGGCGGAACGTTTCCTCGAACGTGCTCGCACGACCCTGGGGCCTGGCAGCGCATTTCTGATCGGGATCGACCTGCGCAAAGACGAGGAGACGTTGCGCGCCGCCTACAACGATTCGCAGGGCGTCACCGCTGCCTTCAACCTCAACCTGTTGCGCCGGATCAACCGGGAACTCGGCGCGACATTCAATCTGAAAAAATTCCTGCACGATGCACCGTGGGTCGAAGAAGAAGGCCGCATCGAAATGCGCCTAGTCAGCGCCGAATCCCAGTCCGTCATCGTTGCGGGAGAACGCTTCCACTTCGCCCAGGGGGAATACATCCATACCGAGAACTCGCACAAGTACGATGTCCAAGAGTTCCAGGCATTGGCGCAACGCGCCGGTTACGAACCGGCACGCGTGTGGGTGGACGACGACCGCCGCTTTAGCCTGCACTATTTGAAGGCGTAAGCCGTCAGGCGATCGACGCGCTTAGATCCGCCATGACCGCAGGAAAGTCATTCGCCTGCACGACAGATCCTTTGATCAATTCGTCGAAATGACGTGTGAGAACGCGGATATGGTCGCGCGTATTGAACACGAAGTAGAGCTGACCAACATAGAGCGCGGCCCGAATCGGACCGAAGATGGTGTACGGCACGGAATAGTGCGTTAGCCCATCGTAAAGATAAATCCGGAGCGACGGATAAAGTTCGTCGTAGAGCGCGGTCATGCGCTCGAACTGACGCCGCCGGGCATCGACCGCTAGGCCTTCCCACAAGCCCGTACCGACCGCGAACGCGCGCAAATCCTGAATCCGCATACACACTTCCATGTCTGCTTCCGGCGTGCGCGTGCTCTCAAGTTTGTCGCTTTCCGAAGAGATCGCATCGTCAGGGTTCCGCGCCGCGAAGTTTCGGTATTCGTAGTGGAGGACTTCGTCAGTCTTGACGAAGTCGGGCAACGACGCGGGCACGTGTCGGATCTTGTATCCCGTTGCTTCCAGATGCCAACGCACCAGTTGGGCGTCAACCGGTGTCTGGGCGCTGGCCGCGATTTGCATGGATTCGTGAAGGATGTCGGCGCCGCGCATCGTCTCGTTGCTCAGCCCGAGCAGCCAGTCGAGGCTAACCTGCAGTTCGCCCGCCATTGCCGCGACGGTATCGGCGCGGGGCAGGCGGTCGTTCTCGTCGGACAGGATTTGCGAAAGCGTCGACCGGTCGACCCCGATCCGCGCCGCCAATCCTGCGGCCCGCAAGCCCGAGCGCCCCATCGCCTCGGTCAAGCGCTCGCGAAAGACCCGGGCGACTGCCCGCCGGTTCGTTGAACGTTGTGTCGGCTCCACCATCTTGGTGTACTTTATCAAATACGTTGCGGATAAGAAGCGAAGGACAGCGAATCATGGCCAAACCGATCACCGGAATCGACCACCTCGGCATTGTTGGCGCCGATATGGCGGCGAATCAGGCGGCATACGAGCGACTGGGTTTCTTCGTCACAGAACCGCGCCCGCTGATGGGCAAAGATGCCGAGGGTAACGACATCGAACTCGGCCAGCACAGCCAGCATTTCGTCTTCGGCTCGACCTATGTCGAACTCACCGGCATTGTCGATCCCAAGAAAGGCAGCCACGTCGCGGATTTTCTCAAGCGCTACGAAGGCCTCCATATCTTGTGCTTCGCGGCGGCCGACGCCGGCGCGGCGTGCGCGGCGTTGCGGCAGCACGGCATCGCCGCCCCCGACGTGATGGAATCGGCTCGCTTCGTCTATTACGGCAATACCGGCACGGCGCGCTTCCGCTGGTTCCCTTTACCGCAAGATACCTCCCCCGAAGGACTGATTTGCGTGGTCGAACACGTCAATCCTGAGCTGGTGTTCCAGGACGTCGTCATGAACCACCCGAACGGCGCCGTCGCCGTGGTCGAGGCGACAGTGTGCAGCGAAACGCCTGACGCATCGTGTGCCGCCTACCAAAAGATCCTCGGCGTACCGGCGACCGATACGCGCTTCGGAAAGGTGTTGGACTGCGGCGAAGCGCGTCTGGCGATCGTCGACCCCGCGGGGTTGGCTGCCCGCTACCCAGGCACAGCACCGCCAGCCCTTCCCTCGCTCCCCGCCTTCGCGGTCGGCGTTGCCGATCTCGCCCATACGGCCGTGTACTTGCGCGGCGCGGGCATCCCGTTTGTCGAAGAAACCGGCCGACTATGGGTCGCGCCGGAATACGGCGGCGGCGCTGTCGTCGAGTTTCGCGCGTTAGGCTGAACCGGCGGCCGCATCGACGTGGTGGCAGCGGGCGAATTGCCCGGGCGTCACCTCGACCGAAATAGGTTCGGCGGCGCGGCACACATCGGTCGCCCGCGGGCAACGCGGATGGAACGCACAGCCGCTTGGAATGTTGAGCGCACTTGCGACCTCGCCGCGCGCGCGGCGGTGATCCTCACCTACAACCCGCTTGCCATCGCCAACCCGCGGAATGGCCGAAAAGAGCGCCTGGGTATAGGGATGCGCCGGCGCCGCATAGAGTTGCGCCGTCGTTCCAGTTTCGACGATCTGTCCCAAATACATCACTGCCACCCGATCCGCCGCGTGCCGAATCACTCCCAAATTATGGGAGATCATTACCTGTGCGATACCAAGCCGTTCCTGCAATTCGCCCAAGAGATGGAGCACCCGCGCCTGTACCGAGACATCGAGCGACGCCGTCGGCTCGTCGAGCAAGAGCAGTTGCGGTTCGATCGCGAGGGCGCGTGCAATGCCAACCCGTTGCCGTTGCCCACCCGAAAGCTGTCCAGGCCTGGCGTTCAAGAACCGCTGCGGTAGCCCGACGCTCTCCATGAGGTCGCGCACACGCACCGCCCGACTCGCCGCAGTGCCGATGCCCTGGGCCCGCAGCGGGAGCGCAATGATGTCCTTCACGCGCTTGCGCGGGTTGAGCGAGGACATCGGGTCTTGGAAAACCATTTGAACGGTTCGGTGGATGAAACTGCGGTCCGCCCCGGTATGGGCAGTCACGTCACGGTCAAGAATCTGAACAGTCCCCGAACTCGCCCGCGTCAAACCCAAGACGATTCGCGCCAACGTCGTTTTTCCCGACCCCGATTCGCCGACAATCCCAAGCCGTTCGCCCCGGTCTATGTGCAACGAAACGTCGCGCAGTGCCCGAACCGGATTGGCGGCGCTGCCGAAGTTTCTCGTGACTTTTTTGAAATCGAGAACTCTCACGATGCTAGGCCGAGTTCGCCCGCGCGGATGCACGCAGCGCGGTGGCCCGTCCCCACCGGATCCAACGGCGGGATCGTGGCAGCGCAAGCGTCGGTCGCGTAGAGGCAACGCCAACGGAACGCGCACCCCGCGCCGATCGCCTTGGGGTCCGGTAGCGTTCCACGAATGCCCTCGAAGGGTTCGTCGGTAACCTTCGGAACCGCCTTGAGCAGGCCGACGGTATAAGGATGGCGCGGTGCGCCGAACACCGTTTCGGTCGGCCCCTCTTCGACGACGCGCCCGGCATACATGACAAAGACCCGATCGGCGAGCTGGCTGGCGATGCCGAGATCGTGGGTGATGTAAATCATCGAGGTGTGACGGGCCTGAACTCGGTCGAGCAGGAGATCGTTGATTTGCGCTTCGATTGTGACGTCGAGCGCGGTGCCGGGCTCATCAGCAATGACGATTTTCGGATCGCCCAGGAGCGCCATGGCAATGAGGACACGCTGGCTCTGTCCACCGGAGAGTTGCATCGGGTAGCGGTCGACGAGTTCTTCCGGGCTCGGCAGGCTCACCTCCGTGAGGGCGGCGATGGTGCGTTCACGGATCTGCCGCCGTCGCGTGGCGCTCAACCGCGGCCGCCAATAGTCGATGACGCCGACGCGTGTGCGGCCTTGGAAAGCAATGAGGTCGAAGAACTGCTGACCCACGGTGAAGACCGGGTTGAGCGAGCTCAACGGATGTTGCGGCACCAGCGTAAAGGCCCGCCCGCGCAGCGCTTGGTACCCTGCCTCGTCGAGGTCGAGCAGACTGCGGCCTTCGTAACGAATCGATCCGCCGCGCACGTCAAGATTGTCGGGGAGCACGCCGAGGATCGCCTTGGACGTGATCGACTTGCCGCACCCGCTTTCCCCGACCAGAGCAATCACTTCGCCCGGCGCAACCGACAGGGAAATGCCGCGCAGCAACGTGACATCGACACCATCGGCGTCGCGGTAGCCTATCTCCAGGTTATCGACCTCGAGGGTGGCGTTCACTGCCGAGCACCCAGCAGGTCGTTGAGGCCGTCGCCGAGCAGGTTGAACCCGATCACCGTGATGAAAATGGCCAAACCCGGGAACGTCGTGAGCCACCACGCATTTGGAAGTTGGTCGCGGCCTTCCGCCACCATGATTCCCCATTCCGGGTCGGGCGGCTGCACGCCCAAACCGAGGAACCCCAACGCAGCGCCTAGTAGAATCACGTACCCAATATCCAGCGTGATCTTGACGATCAGAACGCTGGTGAGATTCGGCAAGATCTCCCCAAAGGCGATGCGCAATCCCCTGGCCCCCGACACCTGTGCAGCTTCGACGAACTGCTCCTCCTTGATATGTAGCGCTTCGCCGTAGGCCAAGCGCGCGAACCAGGTCCACCACGCTAGCGCGATGGCGGCAATCACGACCGGTAAGCTCGGTCCGAGAAGGGCGGCGACGGCGAGAACGAACACCAACGAGGGAATGGCGAGGAACACCTCGTTGATCCGCATCAGGACATTGCCGAGCCACCCACCCCAGTACGCCGCGATGATCCCGATCGGAACACCGATCAGGACCGCGAGCACGATGACGCTGGCGGCAATGATCATGGAAATACGTGCCCCGACGATCACCCGGCTGAGCACGTCGCGGCCGACGATATCGGTGCCGAACCAGTGTTTCCAACTAGGCGGTTGCAACCGTTCGGCAAAATTCACGGTGGCTCCTGCGTCGTCCGGGAACGGTGCAATCCAAGGACCGAAGATCGCCAGGACCAAGACGAGCACAACGATGAAAAGCCCCACCATCGACAGCGGGCTCTTGCGCAGCGTTTCGACAGCAATACGCCAGGCCGGAACCGCGACGCTGACTGGGCCGTCCTCGAGCTCCGTTGCTGGGGTTTGGTCCGCCATCGTCAATGCCGCCCCAAGCGCAGACGTGGATCCAACCAGCCGTACAGCACGGTGACCACGGTATTCGCCGCCGCATAGGCGATCCCAACCAATAGCGTGACGGCGATAATGGCGTTGAAGTCCTTGAATTGGAGGGCGCGGACACCGTAGCGCCCGATTCCGGGCCAGCTAAACACCGTTTCGACGATAAACGCGCCGCCGATGAAAAAGCCAAACAGCAGACCGATGATCGTGAGCGTCGCCGAAAACGCATTGCGCAACATGTATTTGTGGACCAGCAGATTACGCGGCATGCCGTTGGCTCGCGCGGTCAGGACATAGTCCTTCCCCATTTCATCGATCATGCTGGCGCGCAACAGCCGCATGATCATCGCCATCGGCGATGCCGCCAACACCAGGGCAGGCAGGATCAGGAACGACAGGACATGGAAGAACAACCCGATATCCACCGCTAGCAAGCTGTCGATCAGAAACGATCCCGTGACGTGCGGCGGCGGTGCGACGTCGGCGTCGATGCGGCCTAGCGCCGGAAACAAACGCCACTCGAACGCCAGAAGGGTTTGCACCAGGAGTGCGAACCAGAACACCGGAATAGCGACGCCGGTGAACGCAAGCGCACGACCGATAAAGTCGCGACTGCGATTACGGTGGACCGCAGTCATAACCCCCAGCGGAACGCCGATGACAATCGCGAGACCCATGCCGAGCAAAGCAAGTTCCAACGATGCCGGCAGGAAGGTTGCCAAGTCCCCTGCAATGGGCCGGAACGTCGTGAGCGAAACGCCGAGGTCGCCGCGAAACAACCCCTGGATCAAGCGCCAATATTGCACCACGAGCGGACTGTCCAGCCCCATCTCGCGGGTCAGCTGGGCGATCTGTTCTTGGGTCGCCGCCGGTCCCAGCGCGAAGCGCACGGGATCTCCAGGCAGCACGCGGCTGATCACGAAGATCAGAACCGAGAGCCCGAACATCACGACCGCTAACTCGATCATCCGGCGGACAACGAAACGCACGACTTAGGCCTCCCCTGAAGCCGACTTTAGGCACCCGTGCCCGCACGGCAAAGCGGCCGAAATAGAAAGGGCGGCCGAAGCCGCCCCTTCCGGGTATTCGAACCGGCGGTCTAGTGGCGCAGGTTGTAGACGTTGAGATCGAAGGCCATCAGGCCCTTGTTCTCATAGTTTTTGACGCGATCGCGCAAGGCGACCCGGTGAATGGTGTAGCCCACCCACAGCGACGCCGCATCGTCGACGATCATTTTCGTCGCTTGGCCGTACTTCTGGTTACGCATGGCCGCATCGGGCGTGGCCCGCGCTTCTTCAAGAAGTTTGGAGACCTCCGCATCGTTGAAATGCGCGGACGCCTGCCATTGGCCGTGGTTGACCGGATGATACATCGCGTAGGTGAAGGCATCCGGGGTCGGATACTTCGCCGTGTTGTAGACCGGGAAGAAATGCGGCGCGGTATCGGCCTTGGCCGCATTCTGCGACAGCGTCGGCCACTGCTCGGCCGTGATCTTCATGTCGATCCCAACAGCCTTGAGGTTGGACTGCATCAACAGGGCCATTTCCTCATGGGCACCCGCTTTGATGTAATCCCAGTTGAGCGTGATCTCGCCGGGCTTGTACTTCGACTTCGCGAGGTATTCTTTCGCTTTGGTCGCATCGTAAGTGTAGCCCGTAATGGACGAATCGTAGCCCGGCATCGCGCTGGGTACGGGTCCATTGGCCTTGATCGCGCCGCCAAGGATAATGTCGTTCGCGGTGTTGTAGTCGAACGCATAAAGAACGGCCTTACGGAAGTTCACATCGTCGAACGGCGGCCGGGTCGTGTTCATCTGGACAACGTAAAGTTTGTTGTCCGGATCCTCATCCACATGAATACCGGCTTGGCCCTTGAGGTTTTTATAGAAGTCCAATGGCTGCCATTGGTCGACGAAATCGACATCGCCTGCGGTGAGCAACGAACGGGCCGTCGCGGTTTCACCGACGATTTCGATCACGATACGCTTGAATTGCGAGTCGCTCCAACCGCCGCGGTAGCCGCTATGGGCGACCATGACACGGCGGCGATCGGGGACGAATGAGTCCAGCTTGTATGGACCCGACCCCGCGTCGTGGCTCAGCAGATAGTCCGTTCCGTAGTCGCCGTTGGCGCCGAAATCGCCGGGCTTCTGATTCGCCTTCAACAATTCGCTGTTGACGACATAGAACTGCACCAGAACGTCGACAAAGGGACCGAAGGATGTGTTCAGCGTGAACTCTACCGTCGTGTCGTTGAGCGCCTTGGTATTGCCGACGTCGAGGATGCCCTTGAGCAACGACGAATAACCTTTGCCGAGCGTCAGGAACCGGTCCATCGAATAGACGACGTCGTTGGCGGTCAGTTTGCGCCCGTCGTGGAACGTCGCGTCGTCGCGCAACTTGAACGTCCAGATCCTGCCGTCCGGGCTAGCCTGCCAGGACTCGGCCAGTTGACCGGTCGGCGGCTTGCCTTTGACCGGGACCACGAGGCCCTCGTACATATTCAAGATGTTGACGGCATCGAACTCGGCGAAGTGAAATGCCGGATCGAACTTGGAATCGGTCAAGCGGGTCGCGATCGTAAACGTATCGCTCCCGTGTTCCGCGACCGCCGTGCCGACCGGCGCGACAAACGCGGCGACCGCGACAGCGGCAAGCATTGTGCGGAAAGACCGCAACAAACGGTTTATCATTCTCTTCTCCCTATATGGACGTATTGCCGGGACTTCTAGCGGGCCCGTTGCCAAATATCAAAGGCAGTTTAACACAACAAACGCGCTGAAATAGGCTAGAAGTGAGCTGAAATCCGTCAGAGTAGAGAGACCGATGACGCGACCGCACACGCTTTTTATCCAAGCCCAGTGCCTACCCTGGCGGCGCGGGCTTTACGGCGGCGGCCGGCCCGATGTCCGCTCGAAAATCCTGTCGATCGATCCGGAAGCGCCCGCCGATTCAACCTGTATCGTGCGCTATCCCAAGGGATGGCAGCGCCGCGATACCCACTATGTCGGGGCGCACGAGGAATTCCTGGTCCTTGAAGGGTCGATCAGGATCAACGGGATCGACTACGGCACCCATTCATACGCGTACCTACCGGCGGGCCATGTTCGCCGGGCCATGTCTTCCAAGAACGGCGCCGTTCTTCTGACGACGTTCTCCGACACGCCCATCCATGAGAGCGGTCAGCCGCCGCGTGGGCTGTTCGATAAACGCCTCCTCATCGACTACATCGACACCCTTACGATGACGTGGGACGCGTCGCTCGCCGATCCGGTCTTCGCCGCGGGCGTGGCCATCAAGCCGCTTCGGACCGATCCCGATACCGGCGAAACCTCGTTTCTCTATACCTCCCCCGCGCATCGCATCCCCAAGGGCATGCTTAAGCCGAAGTGGACGCATTCGATGATCGAAGAGATCTACTGCATCGACGGCGAGTACGTATGGGGCGACTGCGGCGTCATGGGCCCCGGCGGTTACGTATGGTGGCGCGAAGGGGTGTGGCACGGACCGGCCGGCACGATCGCCGGTTACAACCTTTGGGTGCGGACGGTGAACGGGCCGCTCGACAATATCGTTGGCACCAAACCCGAACGGATGTCGTGGACGCCTAAGTACCGGCCGAAACTGCCGGCCCATCTGAAGAAACTTGCGAAACCCTATGTCCGACCGGCGAACTACTAGATGAGCGTCCATAAGAAAATCCTCCTCGCCGCCTACCCCAACGGCCTGCCCCGCGAGTCCGACTTTCGCCTAACGGAAGGCCCGGTGCCGACGCCCGGCGATAACGAGTTCCTCGCGCGCGCACTCTATTTGTCGGTCGACCCTTTCTTGCGGATGTTGATGAATCCCTCGAGCGAAGCGAATGCCGCCTCGCGCAAGGAAGGGCCGATTACCGATGTCGGCCGTGTCATGGCCGGCGGTTTCTTAGGTGAGGTCGTCGAAAGCAACAATCCGAAATACCCGCGCGGCGCCGTCGTCGAGGGCGTGCTCGGTTGGCAAAACTACGCGGTCTCCTCGGGGTGGGTGAACAAGCGGCATAACCCTGGCGGGGTCGTCGTCTGCGAAACCTCGCTTGGCGTTCCGGTGTCCCTGTTCGCGAGCGTCTTGGGCCGCGCCGGGCTGACGCCCTATTTCTGCATGACCCGCGAACTACGCCCCCAGCCCGGCGAAACTGCCGTGATTACCGCAGCCGCGGGCGCCGGCGGTTCCATCGCCGGGCAGATCGCCAAGATGGCCGGATGCCATGTTGTCGGGATTTGCGGCAGCGACGCGAAGGTCGACTGGATCACCCGCGAACTCGGGTTCGACGTCGGAATCAACTACAAGACGACGCCCGACCTGGATGCAACCCTCCGCGACGCCTGCCCGCGCGGCGTCGATGTGCACTACGACAACATCGGCGGTCCGATCATGGAGTCAATCGCTGCCTTGCACACGTCGGGGCACCGCTACCGGTTGGTTGGCATTGCGTCGGCCTACAATTCGGTTCCTGAGGGCCAAACCCATTGGTCCTGGCCCTACGAAAAGCCGATGTTCGTCGTGCACGACTACACGAACGAATACGCAGACGGCATTCGGGAGATGGCTGACTGGATCAAGCGCGGCAGCCTGAAATATCGCGAAGACGTTATCGACGGTATCGAAAACACCCCTAGGGCGTTCATCGGCGTCCTAACCGGCGACAACATTGGGAAACGGCTGGTCAAAGTCGCGGATTGACCGACCGCTTTTCGCGGCAAGCATCTTGAAAGCGCGTAGATTTCTCATCACCATGCGCGCCATTGGCGGCCAACGAGCCGCCGGGATCCTTCGGGAGGAGAAAGTGCCCATGAAACGCTATGTATCAGCCATGGCAATTGCCGGCGGCCTCGCTGCCGGGCTGCTAATTGCTTCCGGCCCAGTTAGTGCCGAAACTCTAAAAGTAGGAATGCGCTCGATGCCCCCGGGCGAAGGCAACCCCTACACCGGCCGCGGCCTTCCACACGTATTTGTGTGGACGCCGCTCTACGACAACCTGACCGAAATCGGCGATGGCGGTGTCATCGATCCGGCACTCGCTAGCAGTTGGTCCAACGACGGTAACTTGACTTGGACGTTCAAGCTGCGTCCGGGCGTCACCTTCACCAACGGCGAGCCCTTGAACGCCGCAGCGATCAAGGCGACGTACGATTGGCTCCAGTCCGAGAAGGGTGCGACGACCGTCATCGGCAAGAACATGGCACCGATCGTCGATACCGTGACCGCAATCGACGACCTCACGGTCGAGTTCAAAACAAAGACGCCCTTCCCGCTTGCCTCGCGCGAGTTCGCGGCAGTGCACATCGTCGCACCGAAGGCCTGGGCCGACCTCGGCATCGAGGGCTTCGCCAAGGCGCCGCACGGCACCGGACCCTACGTTGCCGAGTCCTTCAAACCGGGCCAGATCACGATCAACGCCCGCGCCGACCAAGCCAACACCATCCGGCCGCGCACCGGCAACATCGACAAGATCGATTACCTCGACCTCGGCGAAGGGGCCGCGCGTTTACAGGCATTGCAGTCGGGTCAGATCCACATCGACACCGGCGCCGGCATCGACGACATCCCGACTCTCGAGCGGGGCGGCTTCATCGTTGACAGCGTGCCGGCTGGCCGCACCCTCGGCCTCTCCTTCGTTTCCTACCGCGGCGGCAAGCAAGTCGAAGGCCCGATTAGTGATGTCCGCGTGCGTCAGGCACTCAACTATGCCGTCGACAAGCAGGCCATCGTCGACAACATCTACGGCGGCAACGCGACGGTTGCCAGCCAAGCTGCAACAACCAACGCGTTCGGTTTCAACCCTGACGTAAAGCCCTACAGCTACGACCCCGACCGGGCAAAGAAGTTGCTCGCCGAGGCGGGCTATCCGAACGGCTTCGAGATGGAAATTCAGGGTACCACCACCAACCCGGTCTTCACCCTGGTCTATCAATCGGCGGTGCAAGATCTGAACGCAGTGGGTATCAAAGCGAACTTCGTCGGCCAGACCTTCGCCGATTGGCTGAAGCATTGGCTTGCGGGTGACTGGCCTTACGATGCCTTCGGCTTCGGTCACGACCTGAGCGGCAACCTCGATGCGG
This sequence comes from uncultured Alphaproteobacteria bacterium, assembly GCA_964350495.1. GTDB lineage: Bacteria > Pseudomonadota > Alphaproteobacteria > SHVP01 > SHVP01 > CALJDF01. Next base: position 13,356 of record CAYGKG010000028.1, on the reverse strand, counting down.
GGCGTTCGTTCACCTCGTTCACGTCATGCATGAAGAACCCGCCCTACTACTGCAACGAAGACGAAATGGACCTCGTCAAGAAGCAGGCTGAGGAGTTCGACCAGGAGGCGCGCCTGAAGATTCTCCACGAGCTGTTGGCTAAGAACGCGGCTAACGCGCCAATCATCTTTCTGACCCAAGGCATCGAAAGCATGTCGATCTCGCCGAAGGTCAAGAACTTCAAACAGGTCAATCAGCGCTTGAATTACGAAAACATGTCGTTGTCGAACTAACCGAAACAGCAATACGACCAACCGAGGGTCGCCTCACCGAGGCGGCCCTCATTTTTTTGCAGGTGACGTTCAAGCTGCGCGGCATGGTGGGCCGTTAACGCGCGACCGCCATGCCTTTCTTGACCGCGTCGCGCGAACCGACCAGTTCGGCCCACCGCGCGACGTTGCGGTAGCGCCCATAGCCTCCTTCCAGCCGCTGTACCGAGGTGACCATCAGCGGATAGGTCAATACATCGGCATAGGAATAATCTTGCCCCGCAAGGTATGTCTCAGCGGCCAATCGCCGATCGATCGCCGTCAGGAACCGGTCGATTTCGCTGAGTACCCAGTCGGTCGCTTCGGTCACGTCGGTGGTTGCGCGCAATGTCAAAAAGTACTGCGTCGCCATCGCCGGCGTTAGGTCGCTTGCCGCGACAGCAGCCCACGTGTGCGCCGCACTCCGCGCCGCCGCCGACGACGGGAGAAGCAGGCCTGTTTTCTCAATCAGATAGAGCGCAATGGCGAGTGTTTCGAAAACCGCCAAGGGCCCGCCGGCCGCGTCGTGATCGACTAATGTGGGATATTTTCCCATCGGATTGAGGGCTAGGTACGAGTCGGAGGGGCGATCGCCCGCTGTCCGGACAATTCGATGCGCGACGTACGGCAATCCGATTTCTTCGAGGAGAACCGCGACCTTTTGGCCGTTCGCCGTCGGTACGAGGTAGACCTCAATCACGCGCATCTCTCCCTTCACGGGCTTTCGCTTTGTGACCCCCAGGTTACTCGCTATCGTGATGACTTGCATGGTGTCCTACCGGCGCCATGGGCCGCGACAATCGTCGCGATGCAGATCAGGGAGGATCTGAATGAAACACCACATCACAATGGGATTCCGCGGCGCGTTGACGGCAGTGGCTGCCATCGCCGTGGCCGTACCTGTCTTCTTCGCCGCTGCCCCAGCGAGTTCCGAGACGCTCAAGATCGGACTCCGCGAATTTCCCGCCGGACGGGGCAATCCATTCCAAGGATGCGTCTGTTCGCCGGCGGTCTTTGTTTGGTCCGCTACCTACGAACAGCTTTCCCGCGTTGGCCTCGACGGTCGCGCGGTGCCGGAACTTGCCGCGAGTTGGGAAAACGTCGATCCGACGACCTGGCATATCAAACTGAAACCGGGCATCACTTTCTCGAACGGCGAGCCGCTCAACGCCCAGGCCGTCAAGACGACGTTCGACTTTCTGGAAACCGACCGGGGCAAGACCTTCTCGCAGCGCCAAACGTTGGGCGTTTTCCTGGCAGGCACCGAGGTCGTCGACGAACTGACGGTCGCCGTGAAGACCGTCGAGCCCAATCCCCTGCTGCCCAAGCTCGTAAGTTCGCAATCGATCCTGCCGCCGAAGGCTTGGAACGACATGAGCGTCGAAGGTTTCACCAACAACCCGATCGGCACCGGCCCCTACATCGTCAAGTGGTCCGACGCAGGTTCGAAGGCGACCGCGACTCCCTTCACCGGATCGCGGCTCGGCCGCAATAGCGTCGATCGCATCGAGTTCCTAGTGCTGGAAGAAGCGCCGGCGCGGACCCAGGCGCTGATGTCCGGGCAGGTCGATGTCAACGTCTCGCTTGGGCCCGACGAACACGCCGCGGTCGAAGCGGCAGGAATGAAGATCTTCTCGGCACCGTCGACCCGGACGATGGGTCTGACCTTGATTACCAACCGGGTGGTTTGCTCGAATCCGTCGGACAAGGAAACCTGCAAAGCCGGGCCGGTAACCGGACCGCTGGCCGACAAACGGGTCCGGCAGGCACTGAACTACGCGATCGATAAGCAATCGATTATCGACAATATTTTCTCAGGTAGCGGCCAGCCGGCTAGCCAGGCCGCCGTCCCAACGGCGTTCGGCTACAATAAAGCGATCAAGCCCTACGCCTACAACCCCGAGAAAGCGAAGCAACTTCTCGCCGAGGCGGGTTACGCCGACGGCTTCGAAATGGAGTTCCGGGCGATTACGACGAGCGCCGATTTCCGCTTCTCGTACGAGGCCGCAGTTCAGGATCTCAACCGGATCGGAATCAAGGCGACGCTCGTCTCGCAGCAGTTTGGCGGGGCCGGCGGGTGGCTCGAACACTGGATCAAAGGCGACTGGCCCTACGACGGATTCGGGTTCGGCAACGATCTAACCGGCCACCTCGATGCGGGTCTCTCGTTTGCCCGCCATGTCGGTTGCTCGAAGCCCGCCGCCTATTACTGCAACCGCGATGAAATGCCGTTGATCGAAGCCGGTTACAAGGAGTTCGACGTCAACAAGCGCGAAAAAATCTGGCAGGAAGCGCTGAAGGTCAACGCCGAGAACGCGCCGATCATTTACTTGATCGAGTTCAACGAATCGATGGGCTACAACCCCAAGATCAAGAACTTCCACAACGTGAACCTTTGGATCCCATTCAACGAACTTGAGATCGGCAGCTAACGTCACCGCTGCATTACCAAAGGGCTGCGCTTCGGTGCAGCCCTTTCTTTGTCAGGGAGTCCTCCGGTGAACCACGCCACCTATCGCGGCAAGATCGTCTACCGCACCGACGGCAAGGGCGAAGAAGGCCGAGAGTTCTTCTCAGTCACGGTCCAGCCGGACGGCAGTCGAACGCTGCGCGCCCTTTGCGAAATGGACAACGACGAACTGCTACGCGATGTCGTATTGAGCCTCGACGGAGCGTGGCGGCCACTTGATGCCTTCGTTCGCTTGACGATCCGCAGTGAGTTCCAAGGGTCTGCTTGGTTCCGATTCGCGAACGGCTTTGTCGACTGCGAGTCCTTCACCCGAGATACCGGGCGCCTTTCCCAGCGTTTGGCCACGCCGATGTGGCCGCCGTCCTTCGGTGGCCACCCGCTGTGCTGCGATACTTGGCACGCCAAGGCCGCTGCCCTGCGCCGCGACGGCGATGCCCCGAATCAAGCAGTCGAGGGGATTGCGATGAGTTCCCCCCTCCCCAATGGCGGATCGGGCCCGATGCTGTCCTTCACCGATGTCGACGTCGAATTCTGTGGATCCGAAACGATCACAACGCCCGCGGGAACCTTCGACACCGTTCACGTGAAGAACTACAACCGCCGCCGCGGACGCGCGCACCCAGTCGAAATCTGGGCCTGGAGCGACGACTTCGTCCCGGTGCGCGCGCGTTGGGATCTCCTCGGGCAGACCTACGAACTAACCGAGTTGGAGCATCCCGGTCGATAGCGCCCTATAGCCACCGCTGGCTGTCGTGGCGGCCTGAACGCAACGGTGGAAGACCTTGGACGGACGAGACTGATGATCGAATCGTAGCGCGAACCCCACTCGAGAAGGGTCCACACGCCCTCAGTCCGGCGCGCGCCGCAGGTCGGGATGCATGATCTTGCCAAAAATATGGTCGCTACGATCGATCACATGACTGCTCGACCCCACGATCAGAGGGTCGGGCACCCGGACGACGCTGGTGTTCTTGTCAGGGTAAGGCAGCGTCGACAGAAAGTGCTGCATGCAATTCAAGCGCGCGCGCTTCTTGTCGTCTGACTTGACGATCACCCACGGTGCATCGGCCGTGTCGGTATAGAAAAACATCGCTTCCTTGGCCTCGGTGTACTCGTCCCACTTGTCGAGCGACGCGAGGTCGATAGGGGACAGCTTCCATTGCTTGAGCGGATCGGTCTTGCGCGCTTCGAACCGGCGGCGCTGTTCGCTTCGGGTCACCGAGAACCAGTACTTGAACATCCATATGCCGGAGCGGGCGAGCATGCGCTCGAACTCGGGGGCTTGCCGCATGAACTCCAAATATTCGTTCGGCTTGCAAAAACCCATGACCCGCTCGACGCCGGCGCGGTTGTACCAAGAGCGGTCGAAGAACACCATTTCCCCGGCCGCAGGCAAATGTTCGACATAGCGCTGAAAATACCACTGACTGCGCTCGCGGTCGTCAGGCTTGGACAGCGCGACGATTCGCGCCGCACGCGGATTGAGATGCTCCATGAAACGCTTGATCGTGCCGCCCTTCCCGGCGGCGTCCCGACCCTCGAACAGGAGGACGACTTTTTGGCCCGTCTTCTCGATCCATTTCTGCGCTTTCAGGAGTTCGACCTGGAGTTCCGCTTTGTGTTTTTCATAGGCGCTACGGCGAACCTTCGTTGTGTAGGGAAAGTCGCCGGTCTCGAACGCATGCCGGATGGCCTCACCATCGCGGCGCCTCTGCGCAAGCGAACGGGTCGGGGTTTGCTTAGCAGCTTCGGCGGCTTCCGATCCCGACAAGGGCCCAACCGACGGCACCGCGTTCTCTTTCGATCTTGTCGATTGAAGCCCGGACTCAGTCGGCGCCAAGGTGGCCGCCTTCCCCGGTTTTGTCGATTGAAGCCCAGACTCAGTCGGCGCCAAGGTGGCCGCCTCCTCCGATTTTGTCGATTGAAGTCCGGATTCAGTCGGTGCCAAGGTGGTCGCCCGCTCGCTGGAACCGTTATTCTTGCTTTTGTCGGCTGCCGGGCGGACGCCTTGTTTGACGGGCGTTTGGGCTGAATTTGGCACGTGTTCCCCTTCGTCGGGCCGACGATTCGACCGGACCCTTTGGAAGTTGCGCCCCGCAAAAACAGTGAGCCACAATTTGGCGGCAAGGTCTATACTCTCGGCACCGTGCGCTAGAGGAGACTTGAGACATGAAGACGGACGACCTTGGGGGCCAAACCCGCCACGACATGATGGCCGATCCCGACCACGATTCGTATGCCCGGGAGCGCTTCGTTCAAGAATACGTTTGGCAAATCAACGGCAATTACCACCAGGGCAACTATGCGCTCTACGACGCCAAGCTAAAGCCACGCGACGGCAGCGAGATGTCGGTGCAAGAGCAGCGCAAGAAAGTTCTGGCCGAGCCCTACGGACAAATGTGGAGCAGTCTGCGGCGCGTCGCACGCGAGTGGACATGCGAAGCGGTCGGACCGACCGTAGAGCGTCAACTCGACGAGTTGATCGGCAAAGCGCGCCAATACCGCCAGAGCAATCGCAAGCTTGGCTCTTTGATGCTCGATCCCAGCGTCAAGGTGCCGGGCTACGTCGACGTCGACATTCATCTCAAGCCAGGCGGATACCACACCGAACTGACCGAGGACGATGTCTTCGCAGGCGCGGAGTACGAACGCACGACGTACATGAACACCAACGGCCTCTTGGGCCCGCGAATGGATAAACTCGGCAAACAAGTCGCCGATTGGGTCAAAGCGACCTACCCCAAGATGAAGCCGATGCGCATCCTGGAAATGGGCTGCACCATCGGCCAATCGACGGTCGCGTGGAAAGAAGCCTTCCCCGACGCCGAGGTCTATGGCATCGACGTCGCAGGCCCGTCATTGCGCTACGCCCACGCTCGGGCGGAGGCGCTGGGGCGCGGGATCGCCTATAGTCAGCAAGACGCCACAAAGACCAATTTCCCCGACGGGTTTTTCGATATCGTTGCGTCGCACGCCATGATTCACGAAACGTCACGGGCGGCGCTGCGCGAAATTTTTGCCGAATCGCACCGCATCCTGAAACCCGGCGGGCTGATGCTGCACAACGACGGCACACCGTTCCGCGACATGGATCACCCGATCGACCGGCTGATTCCGGACTGGGACACGCACTACAACGCGGAACCCTTCATCACCCAAATGCGTTCGATGGATCTTGCCGAGTTTGCCGTCGAAGCGGGCTGGCCCAAGGGATCGACGAGCAACACCTACGCCGAAGAAGCCATCGGCGCCGCCGCCGCACGGACGGTATCCGGCGGCGCCTGCTACATGGTTGTTGGCCGGCGCTAACCAAGCCTGCCAATAACGTCGAGCGCGTCGTTCGCCGCGGCCCATACGGACCGCGGCGCGACGCAATCGCCGACCGCCAAGACATCCGCCGGGGTCGGACGGGACGATGTGCCGGTCGACAAAACGATCGTATCGAAACGGCCTAGTCGCGGTCCGTTGCCGAACACCGCAATCCCCTCGCCGACGTGGGTTACCACCACGCCTGGGATCACAGTGACGCCGGCGTCCCGAAGACGGCCCACCACAACCGGCAACTCGCGGGTAAGCGTCAGTTCGGCCAGACCCAATTGGGCTTCGGTCGTCGCAACGGTGACGGACGAGACTCCCGGCCGAACGGCCAGTGTCTCGACCAGGGATACCGCGGGCCAGCCGCCCTCCTCATCGATGACAAGAACCCGTCCGACTGCCGGTTTGGTCCCTTCCAGGACCTCGCGGCCATGGGCAAGGCCCGTTGTGCCGGGGATCCCGTCGACCAGGGCCGGGCGCAGCTTGCCAATCGCGCTTTGGGTGGCGACGCTGCCGACCGCCCAGATAACCCGATCGGCCGCAGGCGGGCGGCTCGGATCGACCGTGTGCTCCAATCGAATTGCAACGTCGAGCGCTTCCAATTCACGGGCCCACCAGTCGACCAGCAATCCCATCTCGCCCCGGCGCGGCGCTGCCGCCGCCAAGGCAAGCTGACCGCCAAGGCGCGCGCCGGCCTCGTACACGACAACACGGTGTCCGTGTAGTGCCGCGCGCCGCGCGACCTCCATCCCCGCCGGGCCGCCGCCGATGACGGCGATATCCTGGCGCGCCGTCGTCGCAGCGATCTCCGGGAATTCGACCTCGCGACCGGCGAGCGGATTGCCGATGCACGACACGCGCAGGCCGCGCGCGAGGAAGCCCTGACAGGCCTGGCTACAGGAAACGCAGGGACGAACCCGCGCGCCCTGACCTGTTTCGTATTTGTGCGCCCAATCGGGTTCAGCGATCCAAGTGCGGGCCATCGCGACCGCATCGGCAGAGCCGCCGGCAACGATCTCCTCGGCTTCCTGCGCCGTCCGGATTCGGTTGGCGACAATAATGGGCACGTCGAGGTCGCGCGAGAAACGGCGGGCCGCACCGGCAAGAACCGCCCGCGGTTGCTCCATCGTCGGGATCGTATAGGCGGCGGCGCGGTACGAACCGGACATCAAGCTGACGTAGTCGAGCAACCCGTCTTCTTGCAACGCATGCGCCGTCCTGAAGGACGCCTCCGCGTCGAAGTCCTCGTCCGCACCGGGCATATGGTGCGCGATGGACGTCCGGATACCGACCGCAACGGAAGTCCCGGCGTTGTCTCGCACGCTGCCGAGGACGTCGCGGACGATACGCAGGCGCTTGTCGAACGAGCCACCGTAGGCGTCGCTACGCCGGTTGATGACGGGCGACAGAAACGAGCCCAGGAGGTAGTCCGTCGAGGTTTGCACTTCGAGCACATCGACTCCGGCCTCCCGGCAGCGGCGGGCGGCCGCCCCGTAGGCCGTCACGATCTCGGCGATTTCCGCGGGGGTCAGCGCCTTGGGGATTTGGCCCATCGAATTGGCGACCGCCGAGGGTCCAACAGCGGCCCGCCCCGCAAGCCACGTGACATTGTAGCCGCCGTGCCAAAGCGTAATGGCGAGCTTGGCGCCCGCCGCGTGCACGGCATCGGCGGTTGCCGTCAAACTTGGGATCAGGTCGTCGGCTGCCGTACGGATTTGCAGACCCGCAAAGGTCTGGCTGGTCGGATGCACCGGTAACGACGACGCACTGACTAGGGCGGCGCCGCCCTTGGCGCGCGCGACGATATAGGCGCGGTGTCGCGGACTGATGGTGCCGGTGTCGTCGCCCAGGCGCATACCATGGGCCGCCATCGTCGCGCGGTTCTTCAACTCAACCGGGCCGAGCCGCAACGGGCTGAACAATTTTGGATAACGCGGATGCGGCATGGGCCCTCCCCTCGGCCGGCGAGCCCGAAGCATAGCGCGAACCGCCTTGTGGCACCCCTGCCTCTTTGGCACACTGACCGCCTTACGCGGAGGGACCGATGGCAGTGAAACAGGCGCAGCACGGGGTACTGCCCGAGGCAAGCCACGACGAAGCCGCTCGGCAGAGCTTTGTCTTCGGATTTTCCAAACACGTCCTCGGCAACGTGACGCCGGGCAACCGCGTCGCCTTTGAGCAACGGGTCGGCCCGGCGTTTCGCAAAAAGGAAGGCCGCGCGCCGCGCGACCGCCACGAATTGCGCAAGGCGATGGCGCACGACGGCCAATACCAGGTTTCCAGCGCGCTGCAACGCACGACTCAGGAAATGCTCTGGGATTCTGTCGGCGAAAGCATCGAACGCCAGTGGGATACCCTGCGCGACCGCGCCCGCGACCTTGCCTCGGGAAAAACCCGGGGTAGTTTGACGCTCGACCCCACGCTGCCGATGCCGCCCTATGTCGGCCACAACGATCACCATGCGATGCCTGGGGGCTATTCGACCGACCTGGCAGAGGGTGACATTTTTTCGGGCGCGCTCTACGACCGCGGCGCCTTCATCTACACCGACGGCTTGCTGGGCCCATACATGGAAGGGTCCGGACTGTCGGTCGTGAAATTCTTGAATGCCCGATTTCCGGACCTGAAGCCGAAGCGAATTTTGGAGATCGGCTGCACGACCGGCGCATCGGCATCGGTGTTGGCACGCGCCTATCCCGAAGCAGAAATCCAAGCCGTCGATGTCGGGGCGGCGTTGCTGCGTTATGCCCACGCGCGGGCGGAGGCAATCGGCGCAAGCGTACACTTCAGCCAACAAAATGCCGAAAAGTTGAATTTCAGCGACGCGAGTTTCGACCTTGTGGTTAGCAATGCCGTGCTGCACGAGACTGCCTACCGGGCGATCCACAACATCATGGACGAGTGCTACCGCGTTCTAAAAAAGGGCGGCGCGATGGTCCACGCGGAGCAGCCGCAGTTCGAAGGGATGGATCTCTTCAAGGCGTTCACCCACGACTGGGATTCTTACAATAACAACGAACCCTTCTGGGGCACGGTGCACGATCTTGATCTGGAAGAACTGGCGGTCGGCGCCGGTTTCGAACGAACCGGCGTGTTCCAGACCTTTGCTCCCGGCGCTGCAGCTTCGGCCGGCACCAGCCAACACGTCGCCGTCGACCCCAAGAAAATCATGGGGTCTGACCGGGGCGGCGGAATGAAATTCTACTTTGGCGCGGTGAAGTAGGGTTTCCCTGCCGCAGCGCCAAGGGCACCTGGGAGGCTCGCCATGACCAGCGCTAAGGACCGCTACCCCCACCTATTCTCGCCGTTCGATCTCGGGCCGACACGGTTGCGCAACCGGACCGTGATCCCCGGCCACAGCATGGCGCTGTCGCGCTTCGAGCCCGGCATCTCGGATCGCTACCGCGCCTATATGGTGGCGCGCGCGCAGGGCGGTGCGGCGCTAATCGGTATCGAATCGGCGCCAATGCACGAAACCACGCAAAACGCTTTTTCCTCGGCCACGGTGATTACCGATGCGGCGACCCCGTCGCTCGCGCGCGCCGCCGAGGAAGTGCACACCGCCGGCGCCGCGATCTCGATCATTCTGTGGCACGGCGGGCATAACATACCGCACCGGGGCGGGGCGCCGTTCGCCGTGGCCCCCTCGCCGATCCCGTCGTTCCGGGTGCGCGAAACGCCAAAGGTGCTGACCAAGAAAGAGATCCACGACATTGTCCGGGGTTACGGACAGGCCGCGCGGCGCTGCCGCGAGGCCGGGATCGACGTGATCGAAGTGCAAACCGCGACCGACTATTTGCTGGGCAACTTTATGTCGCACCGGATCAACTGGCGCGACGACGAATACGGCGGCAGTTTGGAAAACCGGATGCGCATCGTCGCCGACGCACTGGAAGCAGTGCGGGAAGCGGCGGGCGACAAGATCACAGTAGGCGTGCGCACGTCGGTCGCGCATGAAATCCCAACCGACCCGGACGATTTCGGCATCGAGGATTCGCTCGCTTGCATGCAATATTTGGCCGAGCGCGGTCTGATCGACTACGTGAGCCTGTTGACGGGGTCGCATTGGGCGATGGGCGCAACGATCCCGCCAATGACCAAACCGCGGCCGCAAATTGCCGACAAGTCCGCGGTGTTCAAAAAGCATCTCAATGTCCCGGTCACCGTCGCCGGGCGCATTCGCACCGCGACCGAAGCCGAAGCTATTTTGGCCGGCGGGCAGGCCGATCTTGTCGCGATGGCGCGAACGTGGATTGCCGAGCCCGACTGGATGCGCAAACTCGAAGACGACCGCGAGGACGAAATACGCCCCTGCATGAGTTGCAGCCAGGGTTGCCTCGGCTTTGTCACGCGCGGCCAACCCGGCACCTGCATCATCAATCCGGTGGCCGGACGCGAGACCGAAATCGCCCCCCTTGAACCCGCCGCGCATCCCAAGCATATCGCCGTTGTGGGTGGCGGGCCCGCGGGCCTGGAGGCGGCAAGGATTGCGGCTTTGCGCGGCCACCGCGTCGACCTCTACGAAGCGTCGCCCCGGCTGGGCGGACAAATGCGGCTGGCCGCCGAAGCGCCGCACCGCGAGGAAATGCTGCCGGCGATCACGTGGTGGGAAAACGAACTGCGGCGGCTCCAGGTGCGGGTGCATTTGGGGCACGCCATCACCGCAAAGCAGCCGCCGCCCGGCGACACGGTGATCTGGGCGGTTGGCGGGACGCCAGGACCTACCCAAGTCTGGCGCATTCGCCCCCACCTACGCGGCGGCATCCCCGGCACCGACGGCCTACCGCATGGCCGCGAGATCATGGCTGGAACCGCTGCGGTATCCGGCAGAGTCCTCGTCATCGACGAAGAGGGCGGCTGGCCCGCCGTGTCGTTGTGCGAAACGCTCGCGGCCTCGCCCGACGTTAGCGCCGTCGATGTGGTCACGTCGGAGTCCGCGCTGGGGGCCCCGGAATTGGATTTCTATTTCGAGTCGCTGGATGTGGCGGCACGGATTCGGGCGGCCGGGATCGCCGTCCATACCAGTACACTTGTCGACGCCGTCGACAACGGCGTGGCGACCTTGCGCGGTGGCGGCACGCTGGGACCATTCGATGCCGTCGTGATGGCGACCGGCACTGCCGCGCGACCGGTACCCGAGGATGCGCTGGCGGTCGGCGACTGCGTCGCGCCGCGCTCGATCTGGGCGGCAACGCGCGATGCAGCGGTGCTGGCGCGCACGCTCTGACTAACCCTAGGTCGTGCACGTGCACTAGGAACGAGCGTCCCGACGTTGAAACCGCGGCCGAGCGCGACACCCCGGCAACCTGGAATTGTTGCGTTCGATCAACGATTCATGGGCTGATCCGTGCAACCTTTAGGCATGTTCCAGACCGAAACTTTTCGCACAGCAACCGACTCGCGCGACCGGCGGCAGGCATTTGGCGGTTGGTGGCGCGGACCGGAATGCTTGGTCACCCTGTTCTGGCTGCTGGCGCTGTCCGCCACGCTCGCCTACGGCGCGACCGTCGCCAACCTGACGTTGACGGGCTCGGTACCGTTGATCCTCGACATCGGCGTGACGCCACGGGGCGCCGCATCGAACCTGGACCTCACGGTGACGCAACCTATTTTGACGGTCGCCGATGTCGCGGTGACCACCAACAATCCCGCCGGGTACCGGATTACCGTGCGCTCGGCCAACGTCGCGAACGGCGACTGCGCCGCGCCCTGTTTTTTCAGCACGACCACCGGTGAAAACCTCAGCTTCGCGCTCTACCGCAGCGGCACCCCGATCACCTTCGCCGGGGACACTGCAACCTATGTCCAGTCCGCTACGCCCTCGGGCTTCGGCGGCGACGCCTACACCGCGGACGTCTCCTACAACGGCGCGGCGACCCTGTTGGGCGCGGCGTCCAATTACCGCGAGATTTTCACCTTCACCGTCAGCGTCAATTAGCCGGACGTATCGGGCAGGCGAATCGACAGCGTTACCACCAGACTGACCACGGCGAATCCGGCCATGAACCAATAGGGGATGGTCGGCCCGACTTGGTAGAAGCCGCCGCCGATGAGCGGACCGATGGTGAAACCGAGGCCCTGGACTGTGCCGTTCAGACCGAGGACGCCACCCTGCTGTCCGGGTTCGGCCGAGAGCGTGATCGCGGCGGTGTAGGCCGGGTTCATCATGCCGAACGACGCCCCGAGCAGCCCAACACCGCACACGATCATCACATAGCTATCGGTCAGGGCCAGTAACACGGCGCCCGCCATGCCGCACAACGCGCCAACCACGAGCAAGCGCTTAGGCGGCCACTTGAGCCATTGAATCAACCCGGCCTGCACGCCAACCGCCATGACCGAAGAGATCATCAGCGCGATCCCCGCGAAGGTTGCGGTGTCGGCGGCATTGAGGCGTTGGGTGTCTTGGATCCGAAACCCGGTGGCCTGCTGCATCGCCGCCAGCGTCGCGTAGATCATCGCGCCGATCACCAGCAACGGCACCATCCGCAGCGGCGGCCGATAGAAGAACCGTCGGGTCGCAGAACTGACGCGCGCAGGCAGGGTTTTGTCGAGGGCCCGCCAATCGATCACCAAGACGCCGGCCGCCAGGATAACGACGGCATAGAACGGCAGCGTCAGGTGAATCCGGCCCAAGAGCGCCGCGGCGGCCGGCCCGGCAATCGTCCCGAGCCCCATCGCCGCGCCGAGGATGGCAAAGCCGTGGGTGCGGGTGGCGCGCGAGGTCTTGTCGGCGACGTAGGCGAAGATTACCGGAAACATGGAGGCTGCCGTCGTCGCGAACAGCACCCGGAACACCACCAGCATCACGAACAACGTCGAGGCACTGAACAGGCCGGCCAAACCCGCTTCGGCGGTAAGGCCGATCAACGTGGTGAACAGGATGTAGCACCACAGGCCGAACAGGATGATCCGGCGCCGGCCCCAGAAATCGCTGAGTCGCCCCCAAATCGGTGCCGCCACAATGTAAGCGGCCGACGCGAAGGCGATGATCGCGCCGATCTGAAACTCGCTGAAGGTGAGCTCGCGTCCGAGCGGCGGCAGGATCGCAAAATAGAAGGTTTGGCCGGCGCCGGTGACGATAATAGTGAGGAGCAGCGCACGAAAATCCGGGCGCGATAAAAGGCGTTCGGGTGCCGGCGCGGTGTCGCTCATTGCGGGGCCGGTCGGTGGGCAGGATTTCGGGGCGATGGATTCGGGTTGGCCGCAACCCCCTCCCTACCCTCCCCCTCGTCGAGGGGGAGGCAGTAAACGCCGGTCCGCTTAGTGGGCCGGCGTTTACTG
>CAYGKG010000027.1:0-32678 GCA_964350495.1 uncultured Alphaproteobacteria bacterium | reverse complement strand
CGCTCCGGGCCGTGGCACCAGATGTGGAGCTCCTTGCCGAAGGGGGTATCCCAGGTGAAGCGTTCGCAATCGAAGGTGCCGGCGGGGACGGTGACCTTTTCCCTGCCGTCGTAACGCACCTTACTGTCGAGTTTCTGGCCGTGACTGAGGGACTTGCCGTTCCAGGTGTTGGAGACCGTGTGGGTCAGCAACGGTTGGAACTCTTTTGAATCGTTGCGGTCGATGAAGTTCATCTTCCAGGCTTCGTGCTGGATGGGGTGGAAGCCGACGGTCATTTTGGGCGGGGCATCGAAAACCTGGTAGTCCATCTCGCTGTCACCCTGCCAGACCCAGGAATGCATCTTGTCGCCGATCAGGCGGCGTAGGACCGTACCCATCGACTCGCCCTTGAAGAAGAGTCGGCCCATCGCTTCGATCGGGCGCCAATCGGGTCCATCCAAATGGTTCACGTCGCGCAGCAGATCGCCCTTGGGCGAGCGGGTCACGGTGCGCATGGTGGCGCTGCCGTCGGGATTACGCGTAATGATGAAGCGCTCGTAGTCGCTACGGGCGCCGTCGGGTTCGACGATGTCCATCAGGCCTTGGTGGATGATGAGGCTCATGCGGATTCTCCCCTCGCGCAAATTGTGCTGCGATACCCTATCGCGGCGCCCCCGCTTGCGGGAGTGGTCCCCGCGGCGCGCCCGCCCCGCGGGCTAGGCTGCGGCGTCGTTGGGTTTGTCGGGCACGTCCTTCAGCGCGACGATTTCGCCGGCGAAGACCTCGTTGACGCGCGTATAGAGGGCCAGCAGCCGCGCGAGCGCGTCGGTATCGAGGTCGCCCAGGATGGCATTGAGCTGGGTTACCAGAGACTTGTAATAGGGGCCGATCACGCGGACCCCGTCAGGCACCGGCCGGACGAGGACGCGGCGGCGATCGGACGGATCGGGGTCGCGACGGACGAACCCGGCGCGTTCCAACCGGTCGATGACGCCGGTGATCGCCCCCGTGGTCAGGCCGCTGGCCTCGGCGAGACGACCGGGCGTCACGGCGCTTTCGAGAATAACAAGATCGAGGCATTCGAAATCCGAGGCCGATATGCCCACCCGGGCCGCAACGGCCTGGCTGAACAACGACCCTTGCGCGCCCGACCGCCGCATGGCGTGGTTGAGCGCCTCCAGGATATCGCCGCGATCGTCGGTCTTGCTTGACACCCGTCGGCCACTCCCTTAGACACAAAGTTTCTTAGATACTAAGATATCAATTTCGTTAAATAATGCAATCTTCCGATCTTCAGCGAAAGCCGCCGCCATGGACGCGATCCACGTCGACAACCTGACCAAGACCTACAAAGGCGGGGTCAAGGCGCTCCAGGGCGTGTCGTTCAACGTCAAGCAGGGCGAGATATTCGGCTTGCTGGGGCCGAACGGCGCCGGAAAGAGCACCACGGTGCGCATCCTGGCTACGCTGACCCAGGCCAGCGGCGGGCGGGCCACGGTTGCCGGGCACGACGTGATGACCGACGCAAGCGGCGTGCGCGGATCAATCGGCTATGTCGCGCAAGCGACCGGCGTCGACCGTTATGCAACGGGACGCGAAAACCTGACGCTGCAAGCGCAAATGTTGCGCGTACCGCGCGGCGATGTACGCGCCCGCGTTTCCGAAATGCTGGACTGGGTGAACCTGACCGAACGTGCCGACAAAATGGTCAATACCTATTCGGGTGGGATGAAGCGCCGGCTGGAAATCGCGATGGGCTTGGTGCACCGACCGGCGGTCTTGTTTCTAGACGAACCGACCACGGGCCTCGACCCGGAGACGCGGCGCGCACTGTGGCGCGATCTCGAACGCCTGCGGGCCGAGCGCAATATTTCGGTATTGTTAACGACGCACTACCTCGAAGAGGCCGATGCCCTATGCGACCGGCTGTCGATCGTCGATCACGGCCGCGTGGTCGCAGAGGGAACCCCCGAGGCGTTGAAGGCCGAGATCGCCGGCGACACCGTGACGCTTGATGTTGGCGAGGCGGTAACGCGTGCCGCCGAAATTCTGGGCGCGGTCGCGGGCGTCCTCGACGTGATCCCCGACGGCTCGCTGGTCACCGTGCGGGTGCGCGAGGGGGCGTCGGCGGTGCCCGGCGTAGCGGCCGCCCTCAACCAAGCCGGGATCGAGGTCCGCACACTCCGGCTCGGCAGCGCGTCGCTGGATGACGTCTATTTGAAGCACACCGGTCACCACTACGACGCTGATGCGCGCGGAGGAAAACCATGATCTTGTTCTTCGCCGATACATGGCACCTGTGGTTGCGCTACATGCGCGCGACCATTCGCCTACCGATCTGGATCGCGGTCACGCTGATTCAACCGGTCATCTGGTTGACCCTATTCGGACAACTGTTCCGGCGCGTGGTCGAACTGCCGGGATTCGAAACCGGGACCTATATCGAATTTCTGTCGCCCGGCGTCATCATTATGACGGCGATGTTCTCGGGGGCGTGGTCGGGCATGGGCCTGATCGACGAACTGAATCACAACGTCATCGACCGGATGTTGGCGACGCCGCTCCACCGCGGTGCGATCATCACGGCGCGGATCCTGCACGCATCCTTCACGGTCGTTATCCAGTCGTTGATCATCCTGTTCCTCGCGCTCCTCTTGGGCGCGGGTTGGCCCAGCGTCGGCGGCACCGTCGGCGTGTTGCTGGCGGCTGCACTGGTCACCGCTGGCTTTACCGCGATGTCGACCGGTGTTGCCCTATTGGCCCGGCGCGAGGAAACCATGATCGCGGTGATCAACTTCTTCGGACTGCCGCTGGCTTTTCTTTCTGCCACCTTCATGTCAGCGCAGCTGATGCCGACGTGGATGCAGGCCGTGTCCAGGGCGAACCCGGTGAACTGGGCGGTCAGCGCCGCGCGCCACGCGGTGCTCGGCACCGACCCCAGTGCGGTGTGGATCAACAGCCTGTTGTTGCTCGGCTTCACCCTGGCGATGGTCGTGTTGGCCACCGGCGCGTTCCGGGTTTACCGGCGCACGACTTAGGCGCGCGACGCCTATACGTCGGACGTTCGGTCAAGCCGCCTAGCTGCGGCGTTTGTACTGCTTGTTGCCGAAATAGGCGTCGAGATGTTCTTTGGTCGGATTGTCGCGGGTGTCTGAATCGCTCATCCAGGCCATGCCTCGTTGCACCGCCTCACGACCCCCAACGGCCGCAAGCCAGCGCTCGACGTGGGGATAGGCAGCGATGTCGATCTCGCGGCGCGAATAGGTAACCGCCCAGGGATAGGTCGCCACATCGGCAATCGTGTATTCGTCGCCGGCAAGGTACTCGACTTCCTTGAGGCGGAAGTTGATCACGTCCAGGAGGCGCAGCACTTCCTTGGTATAGCGATCGATCGCGTAGGGTACTTTTTCCGGCGCGTAGTGGGTGAAATGACCATGCTGGCCCCACATCGGGCCGAAACTTGCCATCTGGAACATGACCCATTCGCGGGTGATCCACATTTCGCGCGCGCTCTTGGGCATCAACTTGCCTGACTTGCCCGCGAGATATTCTAGAATCGTGCCGGATTCGAACAAGGCGAGGGGCTGGTTGTTCGGTCCTTCGTCGTCGACGATTGCCGGGATCTTATTGTTCGGATTGATCTTGAGAAATTCGGGCGTGAACTGCTCGCCCTTGGTGATGTCGAGGGGAATGACCTTATGCGCCAAACCGGTTTCTTCCATCATGATGGAAATCTTGCGGCCATTGGGCGTCGGCCAATAGTAAAGGTCGATCATGCGCGGGCGTCCTTCGCACTGTTTTCGGGGTTGACCTACCCTACTCCGGCGGCGGCGCAGGGGGGAGAGCTTTAAGGCCCTTCGGGGCGTAGGCCTATTGCCGGCTTGGCCCTTCGCTTGGCGAGGGCGGTTCATCGGTCGCCGCCGCCTTTTCCTCATCTTCGAGAATCTTATCGACCGCCTCGGCCATGCGCGCGCGCTCGGCATTGCGGGCGACGACCGCATCTTGGGTATCGCCCCATCGTTGTAGGAAGGCGATCGCGGAAATCACGCCCAGCACTAGGATGCCGACGGTCACGGCAGCCTGCGCGCGCTCCCACGCGCCAACCCGCGCCACCAACAGAAGGGCGACCCATAGGACCACAAGAACGACCATCGCCGCGCGGGTTCGCAGGCGACGCAGGATGCTCACCGGCGCCCGCAGTCTGCGCCAGGCGGCCTATACCGGGGGAAAGCGCTTATGCCAGTCGGTTTCATTTTGATAGGCATGCCCAACGCGGCAGAGCAACTCCTCATCACGGTGCCGGGCGACAAGTTGCAGGCCCAGAGGCATGCCGGCTCGATTGAAACCCGAAGGAATAGACAGCGTCGGATTGCCGGTAAGGTTGTAGGGTCCGGTAAACCGCAAGAGTCCGCCTTGGTCTTCGATGTCGCCGATCGCATCGACGCTGATCTCTTGGGCAGGCGTCGGCCACGAGGGACACAGCAGCAAATCGATATCCTCGAACAGCGCGCGCAGACGTCCGCCAAATGCGAGGCCGCCTAGCCTTAGTGCCGCATAGTGTCGCGCGGCAATCGTATTGCCGCGTTCCAACACATCGCGGTATACCGGCCCCAGTTTTTCTTTGTGCGGCAAAAGCGTATCGGCATGCGCGACCGCCGCTTCGACCGCCACGATGTCCGAAAAATTGCCGATGAAGTCGTCCATCGGTGGGACTGCGATCCGCTTGACCTCCGCCCCGAGTCTTTGGAAGACCGCAACGGACGCGATCACCGAATCGCGCAACTCCGGATCGACCCCCTCCGCGCAATAGGCTTCGTCCACGCCGATGCGTACCCCCCGGGCCTGCCGATCGATCCGCACGAAGTAGTCGGGCACGCGGTCTATCAACGACGTTGGGTCGGCTGGATCATGACCGGCAATGACACTGAGCATGGCCGCAGCATCGGCGACCGAGCGGGTCATCGGACCGACGTGATCGAGGCTGTCGGCAAGGGCAACGATGCCATTGCGGCTGACCCGCCCCCAGGTCGGCTTGAGGCCGGTGACGCCGCACCACGCCGAGGGGAAACGGATCGACCCGCCGGTGTCCGAACCGAGCGAGCCGTAGGCCAATCCCGCCGCCATTGCGACCCCAGGCCCGGACGAAGACAGCCCCGTCAGGTAGGCCGGGTTCCACGGGTTGACAGGCGTCGGCATGCCCGGCGCGTGTTCGATGAAGGCCCCTTCGGTCATCGCCAACTTGCCGAGCAACACCGCGCCGGCTTCGGCGAGGCGCGTCACGACGGTAGCGTCCTGCCGCGGAATGCGATCGCGCAGCGCCATCGATCCGCCGGTGGTGGCAACGCCTTTGGTATCGCACAGATCCTTAAGCGCGATCGGTACGCCGTGGAGCGGGCCACGCGACTTGCCGCTCTCCATTTCAGCTTCGGCACGCCGCGCCTGGCGCAGGGCCAAATCCTCGGTGATCGTGATGTAAGCGTTCAGCTTCGGATCAAGCGCATTAATCCGATCAAGGGCCGCCTGGGTCACTTCGACCGGAGAATAGGTGCCCTTGCGGTACGCCTCTTGGAGTTCGGTGATCGTGAGATAATGGAGGGGGGTCATCTGGCAAATAGACTCGTTAGCTGCGAAACGTCGGTGTCCTTGGAGAGGCCCCGGATCAGTGCATCGACTTCGGCAACGGGAAAGCCCGGGGTCGCACCGGTGACGAGACCGGTGAATTTCTCAAGGAGCGCTGCCTCGTCCATCGGGTTGGTCGGCGTCCCATAGGAGTCCATGACCTCCTTGTGGCGGGTCTGGCCGCCCTTGAAGGTAACCTCGACCCAACTGCCGAAATGCGCCGGGAACGCTTTTTCCAGTTTGTCGTCGATCACCGCACTGACCCGGTCGCCCATCGCAAGGACCTTATCGTCGCCTAGTTTGTCGTCGGCGAAGACCTGCTCGGAATAGGGTCCTGCAACCAGGGCTGCACCCAGCACAAACGGCAGACTGTATTGCGCCGCCATCATCGATGTCGGGCGATACATCATGTGCTGCGTTTCGAAAACAGCCGGCCCGCCGACAACGATCTTTTCGATATCGTCGTTGGCGGCAGAGAACCCGTCCGTCACCTCGCGCAACGCATCGATCGTCGAATGGAACAGGCGACACGAGGGATAGGGTTTGAAGCTAATCCGGTGAATTTCGTAGGGTGCGCCGGCGGGACGGACCAATCGATCGAGGTCGGGCGAGCCTGAGAAAAGCTTGCACAGGCCATAGAGGCCGTCGAACGCCTGGGCCGGTCCGGCAATCCCCAGCGCCGCCAGCTGTGCCGCCATCGTGCCATTGTGCGCACCGTAGCCGCCGTGCAACCGCTTGACGACAGTGCCCTGGGGGTCTTGCGAAAACTGCATGGAGCCCCCCGCCATCGACAGCATCAGGCCCCACGTTTCGACGATGGCTTGCGACGACAACTCGAACAGTTTTGCCGCCGCCGTCGATGCGCCAAAACCGCCGAACAACGCAGTCGGATGGAAGCCGTGATGCATGATATCCGGTCCGCAGGCCATGCCAACCCGCGCCATAACCTCGTAACCGGCAACGATCGCGGGCAAGACCGCGCTGCCCGGCAGACCTCTCTCGCTGGCGATAGCAAGGGCGACGGCAATGACGATGGCGCCGGGGTGGCTCATCCCTTCGTCATGGGTGTCGTCGTGTTCGAGCCCGTGGGCGCAAGTCGCGTTGACCATTGCGGCGACTGAGGGTGTCACTGTGAGATTGCTGGCAAACACGACAGCGCGTCCGGTGCCGCTGTAGGTCTGGGCATAGCGCTGCAGCGCGGCCCCCCAAGGCAAAAACGCCCCGCGGTAGCAAACGCCGAGGTGATCGAGAATGAGTTTGCTGAGCTGCGCGTTGTCCGCGTCGCCCAAGTCGGCCATCGTCAGCCCCGCAACCCAGTTCGCAAGTGCACGGGTGCGGTCTTCGGTCTCGGCAGCATCCATCTAGGCATCCTCCCCTTGGCGGGTATGCTAGGACGAAGGTCGAGAACGGGCAACGCAGCCCTCCAAGAAAAGGGAAGTCTTGGGCCGCGCCACGGCGCAACCCATCTAGTAGGGCACCATGGGTCTGACCACTACCTTGATTGTCCTAGCGGTCTCGGCCGTCGCCTTTGCGATCGCCCTGTTCCAGCACAGACGGCCGCGCGAACTGGGCGAAGTGACGATGCTGCCCTATGGCGGCATTCAGTTCGCGGCCCTTGTCGTTGCCGTCTTGATGGTAGCGCATTTGCTTTCTCTTCTTTCCGGCACACCCTTAATCGGTCGTTTCAGTGGCGGCAGATTCTAGTCACCTGGAGATACCTATGCCTACACCCCATATCGGCGGCTGCCAGTGCGGCCGCATTCGCTACACCATCGGCGAAAAGCCGCTGACGCTGTATGTCTGCCACTGCACAGAGTGCCAGAAGCAATCGTCGAGCGCCTTCGGCATGTCGATGACTGTCGCCCGTGCCACGCTTCACGTCACACAAGGAACGCCCAAGGCGTTCTCGCGAAGTGCGGCCAGCGGCCATGACGTGGTGTGCAGCTATTGTGGGGACTGCGGCACGCGACTATTTCACGAAACATCGCGGCGACCGCAGCACACCAACGTTAAACCGGGAACGCTTGACGACACGCAGTGGCTAAGGCCGGTTGCGCATGTTTGGACCGCTAGCGCCCAGCCGTGGGTTCATATCCCCACAGACGTGCTTTCCTATGTGGAGCAACCGCCTGACCTGGAACCGTTGATCGCGGCCTACGCGCGCGGTGTCTAGTTCTCACGGAAGTCTCCCCAGGAGTCCCAGTACTTTGATTCCAGTTTAGGCCTCCACGCGCCTACGTTGACGGGTGAACCCAACGTAAGGAAGCCCGCGTGGTACTTTGGAACGACAGAAGTGGACGATTTTCGCCCTTCAAATTGGCCGCGCTGATTGCCGCTGCAGCACCGGGCCTCTATGTCGGCGCCGCCCTTGCGATGGGGATGCTCGGCGCAAAGCCGATCGAAGTGGCGACCCACGAATTGGGTCTCTGGACCATTCGATTGTTGATGATAACCCTGGCGATCACGCCACTTCGCCGCATTGCCGGGTGGCGCCGCTTAATCCACGTCCGCCGCATGCTGGGCGTCGCGACATTCTGCTACGCGCTCGCCCATCTCTTGCTTTACGTCGTCGATCAGAAATTCAACCTTGGTCGCGTTGCCGGCGAGATCGCGGTCCGCTTCTACTTAACGATCGGCTTTGTCAGCGTCTTGGGACTCGCAGTCCTCGCCGCAACGTCAACGGACCGCGCCATTCGTGGGCTCGGCAAGCGATGGACCCGCCTTCACAAAGCCGTCTATCCGATCGCATTTCTTGGATTGGCCCACTTTTTCATTCAGTCGAAGATCGACGTGAGCGAAGCTACCGTGATGGCGGGAATATTTCTGATGCTGATGGCCTATCGGCTGGCCAATCGGTTCAGGGTATCGTTAACACCAGCGTCACTGACGGTCATCGCGGTCGGCGTCGCCGCCATCACGGTTGGACTGGAGGTTGCCTGGTACGCCGCGGCGACGGGCGTCGATCCCATCCGGATACTGCAAGCCAATTTAGACTTCTCATTCATGGTTCGCCCGACCTGGTGGGTGTTGGGCACCGGCCTGGTCTTTGTGTTGGCGTCGCTGGCCAAGGGCATCGAATGGCCGCGATTGCGCCGAACGTCGATGGAAACCGCGCGCTAAGGGGCTACGCCAACCGCCCTCGGGGCGAACCTCCACCAGCGGACCATGCACGGAACTTGATTCGGATCAGCGTGACGCCACCTATTGCCTGACATTCTGTGCCGGGAAGGCCGCGACCGCGGCCACCGTGCCGCAAAGGAAGGCGATGGCAATCCGCGACCCCTATGAAGTCTTGGGCGTTAAGAAGAACGCGAGCGAAGAAGAAATTCGCAACGCCTATCGCGCGCTGGCAAAGAGCTATCATCCCGACCTCAATCCGGGCGACGCCAGCGCCGAAAGCCGCTTCAAAGACGTGCAGGGGGCCTACGATGTCGTGGGCGACCCGAAGACGCGCGCCAAGTTCGATAGCGGCGAGATCGACGCCAGCGGCCAAGAGCGACCGACGCGGCAATACTACCGCGATTTTGCCGACGGCGGCGGTCCCGGCGCCCGCCATTACACGTTCCGAGACGGGCAACACCCTGAGGATTTCGAGGATCTGAGCGATTTCTTCTCCCATGCATTCGGCGACCGCCCCGGTCGCGGCAATACGGCGGCGGGACGCGACGTGCGCTACGAATTGACGGTCGATTTTCTCGACGCGGTCAACGGCGCCAAGAAGCGCGTGATCATGCCGGATGGCAAGGCTCTCGACATTTCGATCCCGCTGGGCACGATCGACGGACAGGTTCTGCGTTTGCGGGGAAAGGGCCTACCCGGCTCGGGCAACGGGCATGCTGGCGATGCGCTGGTGACGCTGCGGGTAATGCCGCACCGGTTGTTTCGACGCGAAGGCAACGACATCCATGTCGACCTACCGATCACCCTCGGCGAGGCGGTTCTCGGCGCGAAGGTCGATGTCCCAACGCCCACCGGCTCCGTCGTGCTGACCATTCCGGCGAACAGCAACACCGGCAAGGTCCTGAGGCTTCGCGGCAAAGGCGTCCCAAACCGCCGCGACGACGGACGCGGAGATCTATACGTCGCACTGCGGGTCGTGCTGCCTGAGAAAGCCGACGCAGAGCTAAAGTCATTCGTGGAGAAATGGACGCGCGAACATCCTTACGAGGTAAGGCAATCTTTGGAGCGAGCACAATGAACGAGGACGACCTCCTGTCCGCGATCTTTGATTTGCAGCGGCGCGATCTGGAAAGGTGGTGCGCACGCGGGTGGGTGAAGCCGGCGTCGTCTGGCGGAGCAGCCGAGTACCGCGCCGTCGATGTTGCCCGCGTGCATCTCATTTGTGAGATGCGCCGCGATCTCGCGGTTAACGAAGAGGGTATCGCCGTCGCACTCGATCTGATGGACCAGCTGTATGAAGCGCGCGCCCGCCTTCACGCGTTGGGCGAAGCGGTCATGCGCCAACCTGACGACATTCGGACCCAGATCGAAACATTGGTTCGACGAAACCTAGGGGGATAGCCGTGGAGAAGAAGACAGAGTTTCATCTCTGGTACTTCGTCGTCGCATTCGCCGCGATTCTTTTGTTCCAGGCCTGGTGGCAACAAAGCCAGACCGTCGAAACGATCCCCTACAGCCAGTTCCAAGCGTTGGTCGGCGGCGGCAACGTAAGCGACGTCAAAGTCAGCCCGTCGCGGATCACCGGCACTTTCAGCAGTCCGGAAGACGGCAAGACTCGGTTCGTCACCACCCGCGTCGAACCGGACCCAAATCTTCTGGCGACGCTGCGGGAAAGTGGGGTCGTTTTCACCGGCACGAGCGACAGCAACCTCATCCGCGACATCCTGTCGTGGATATTGCCGATCGCCGTGTTCTTTGGAATTTGGATGTTCATGTTCCGGCGAATCGCCGACCGCCAGGGTCTTGGCGGCCTCACCACGATCGGCAAGAGCAAGGCCAAGGTCTACGTCGAAAAGGAAACCAGCGTCAGCTTTAAGGACGTCGCCGGCGTCGACGAAGCGAAGGGCGAGCTTGAGGAAATCGTTTCGTTCCTGCGCACACCGGACGACTACGGTCGGTTGGGCGCGCGAATTCCGAAGGGAATCCTGCTGGTCGGTCCGCCTGGAACGGGCAAAACCTTGCTTGCCCGCGCCGTCGCGGGCGAAGCTGGAGTGCCTTTCTTCTCGATCAGCGGATCGGAATTCATCGAAATGTTCGTGGGCGTCGGCGCCGCTCGGGTGCGTGACCTATTCGAACAGGCCCGCCAATCGGCCCCGGCGATTATCTTCATCGACGAACTCGACGCCCTAGGCCGCGCCCGCGGCGCGGTGAATATCGGTGGCGGGCACGACGAACGCGAACAGACCTTGAACCAACTGTTATCCGAGCTCGACGGATTCGACCCGAGCCAAGGGGTGGTTTTGCTCGCCGCCACCAACCGCCCCGAAATTCTCGACCCGGCTCTGCTCCGGGCTGGGCGTTTCGATCGTCAAATCCTGGTCGACCGACCCGACAAAGTCGGTCGCGAACAAATCCTACGGGTTCATATCAAGAAGATCAGGCTCGATGCCGATATCGCACTCGAAGAGGTGGCCGAACTGACCACGGGCTTTACCGGTGCCGATTTGGCCAACCTCGTTAACGAAGCCGCGCTGCTGGCGACGCGGCGGCGCGCGGAGGTTGTAACACTGGACGATTTCACGGCTGCGATCGAGCGAATCGTGGCCGGCCTGGAGAAGAAGAACCGCCTGCTCAATCCGAAGGAAAAGGAGATCGTGGCCCACCACGAGATGGGGCACGCCCTCGTTGCGTTAGCCCTCCCGTCAACCGACAAGATTCACAAAGTTTCGATCATCCCACGCGGTATCGGCGCGCTGGGCTATACCATCCAACGGCCTACCGAGGACCGCTATTTGATGACGCGCGAAGAACTTGTGGACAAGGTCGCTGTGTTGCTCGGCGGCCGGGCGGCCGAGCATATTATATTTGGCAAGCTATCGACGGGCGCCTCCGACGACCTCGCGAAGGCCACCGACATCGCGCGCAGCATGGCGACCCGATACGGCATGGATGAAACGCTGGGCAACGTCGCATACGAAACCGATCGAACGAACTTTCTCGGGATGAACGAACGGCAAACCTATCTGGAACGTCAGTTCAGCGAAGAGACGGCGCGCGAGATCGACGAGGCGGTAAAGGCAATTCTCGACGGCGCCTTTGAGGCCGCCCGCGACATCCTGGAGCACAACCGGTCGTTGCTCGAAACCTGCGCGGCACGCTTGATGGAACAGGAAACGCTCAGCGAAGCCGACCTTGCGGCGCTGACGCAAGGTCTTGCCACACGCGAAACGGAGCGCCGGCTCGCGCATGGTTGAGCCCAATCAACGCAGAAAACCCCTCGGTTGGCGGAGCATGGAAAAATGATCGGCAGAGTCGCTTTAGTTGGCTTCATCGTGGCGGCGCTGGCCACGGCAGCAAACGCTCAAGACGTTCCGCGGGGCGACCCGGGGGCGGGCAAACGCATGGCGCTGGAGTTGTGCGCAGGATGCCACGTCGTCGCGCCGGAACAACAAGGTCCGGCGATCGATGTCGTTCCTGCTTTCGCGGCGATTGCCAACCTGCCCGACACGACAGCGTTTCGGCTACGGGTTTTCTTGCACGATACGCCGCATCCAATCATGCCGAACTACATCTTCACCGACAAAGAAGTGGACGACCTAATCGCCTATATCCTCAGCCTGCGCCAACTGTGAGCGCCGTGCTGAACCGCGCGGTTAGGCGACCGGAATCTCGGACAGCGCCTCTTCAAGCTCATAGAAGCTTGGTTTGAGCTTTGACGGGACAGCCTGGCGACCGATCTCGACGGATATCTGGGGAGAGTTGCCGTGCAAATGGGCGACCATCACGTCCTTGATGACGCGGTAGAGCGTTCCGTCATCGTCGATCACGCCCTTCAGCCGCGATGCGAGCGGACCGACTACGCCATAAGCCAGCAACACGCCAAGAAACGTTCCGACCAACGCGCCGCCGATCAGGAAGCCTAGGATCTCGGGCGGCTCCGAAATGCTCGCCATCGTCTTGATCACGCCGAGCACCGCCGCGACGATGCCGAGCGCCGGGAGCGCATCGGCCATGCCCTGCAACGCATCCGAAGCTTTGATTTCTTCGTGGTGGTGCTTTTCAAGTTCCTTTTCCATGATCTCTTCGATTTGATGAACATCGTCGAAGTTCATGGTCGTCATACGCAAATAGTCCGTTATCAGCTCGATCGCGAAATGATCGCCGAGGATCCTCGGGTATTCTGTGAAGAGCGCGCTTTCCTCAGGATTTTCGATATGGGCTTCGAGTGCGATCGGGCCCTTTGTCCGTACCATCTTAGAGATCGCAAACAGTAGGCTAAGGCTGTCTTGGTAATCCTGTTTCTTCCACTTGGAACCCTTGATGGTGCGCCCGATGCCCTTGAGACCCTTGCCCGCCACGGTGCCACCGTTAGACGCGAGAAACGATCCGATCGCCGCGCCGCCAATCATCATCCCTTCGAACGGCAGCGCATGGAGGATAATGCCCATCTTGCCGCCCGACAGGACATAACCACCGAAAACACCGACAAAAACAACTATGAGCCCAACGAGGGTAAGCATGCGGGGATCCCGTGAAACTGCGCAGTCATTATTCGCCAGCGCAGGAAACCGCGCAACCCGTGGAGAACCGAATCGCTAAAGCGTGACCGGCTGCCCCGCGATCATCGTCCAAAACGACGCAGAATCATGGTTAACGGCGAAACAACCGACGCGCACAGGGTGTTTCTCGACGTGCCGGCTGCTATAGCGGCAACGGCGAGAATCGCACTAAAGTCGAACGAAGGGGGATTCATGGCGACAGACATCACGGTAAAGACGACCGTCGACGTCACTTGGTTGGCGGCACAGACCAAGGGCTCGGCCACGATTGAGATCGAATTCGGCGGCTTGGCGCAGAGTGTGCCCGTCCATATCGGGTTTGCCGTCCAACAACTCGCGCAGGCGCGGGCAGCGGCGAGCGTCCTTGCCTCCTTTTTTCTACTGCTCGCCCGGGAAACCGTGGTCAGCGCGAACGACCAAGCCTACGAAGTGACCCTCGGCGACAGCGGAACCGCCGTCACCCTGGAAGTGCGCGCCAACGTGCGGCCAATCACCGCCTTTCCCCTAACGGTTGCCGTCAGTGAGGACTGCAACACGCGCGCTGCCGCCGCTGACGAGGCTGCCGCGACGTTAATCGACGCGATCGACCGATATCTGAGCGAACATGGACCGGCAACCGACGAGGCCTTGGTCCGTTTGCAGCCGGCGAAGTCCTACTACCCGGAGGTCCTGCACCTCGCGATCAAGCGCCTCGGCGCCCTCTAGCGACCACAGCGCGAACACACCCGAGGCCGTTGTGGCCGGGTCGCGGGCAAGTGCTAGCATCCGCGGAAGTTGAGCGCCGCCCCCGGCTCGGAGGAGAATCCCGTGAAATATTCTTACACCCACCATATGCCCTACACTGGCATCGATCGCTCCGGGCAGGACTGGCCGGTCCCCAATAAGCAATTCAATGCCAAAGACGGCGTCGGGATGTTCAACCGGTATGTCGAGGACAAAATCTACGCCGAACAGACCGGTTTCGACTGGATCGGCTGCAACGAACACCACATGAGCCCCTACGGTCTGATGCCCAACCCGAATCTGGTTGGCGCAGTGATCGCCAATCGCACCAAGAAAGCCGGCATCCTGCAGTCGGGCAATATCATTCCGATCGTCAATCCGATCCGCGTCGCCGAAGAATACGCGATGCTCGACGTCATGAGCGGCGGGCGACTGGTGGCGGGGTTTATGCGGGGCATTCCGCACGAGTACGTCGCCTACAACGTCTCTCCCGATGAATCCTATGCGCGCATGGAAGAGGCCGTCGCCCTCATCAAGAAGGCCTGGTCGGAGCCCGAACCGTTTGGCTGGGAGGGTGAGTACTATCAGTACCGTGCCGTTTCGATTTGGCCAAAGCCGGTGCAGCAGCCGTTCCCGACGATGGTCATGTCGGCAACCAGCGAACGCTCGACCCGCCTCGCGGCCAAGCACCGCGCGATCGCCGGCATCCTCGCCCTGACGGACATGGACGATGGGCGCGCCAACATCAACCGTTTCAAACAGTTCTCGCGCGAAGAGGGTTGGGAACCGACCAACGATCACATCATGGTTGGCGTCACCTGTTGCATCGCGCCGACCTACGAGGAAGCGAAGAAGATTTTGGAATCCGGTCAGGAGTATTTCTTCGGCGTACTGGGCGGCGGCATTCGAACCGCACAGCAACTGGTCGTACAGAAGACCCGCTACTATGGGTCCGCCGAAGAAAGCACCAAGTTGCGCACCAAGTTCGTCAACATGCGCTCGGGCATGAAGACCCGCACGTTCGACGAACGAGTTGAGATGGGTTTGATGATCTGCGGCACGCCGGAAATGGCCGTGGAACAGATCACGCGCCTACACAGCGAGTTGGGGATGGGCCGCCTTGGACTAACCATCAAGGTCGGCAATATCGACGACGACCACGTGACACGGACTCAAGACTACTTGCGTGACATCGTTTTCCCCGCGACCCGCCACTTGGGCGAGTCCGTAGATCCGGCGCAAGCGGCCGAATAGACCAACAACCTCCAAGCCGAAGCGAGGGACCATGCGGTTCTCGTATACCCACCACATGCCCTATACCGGGGTCGATGAATCCGGACAGGATTGGCCGGTTGCGAACAAACAGTTCGACCCGAAACTCGGTGTCGAGATGTTCCGCCGCTACATCGACGACAAGATCTACGCCGAACAGGCGGGCTTCGACTGGATCGGCTCGAACGAGCACCACTTCAGCCCGTATGGCATGATGCCCAATCCGAATCTCGTCGGTGCGGTGCTGGCAAACCGCACAACGCGAGCAGGCATCTTGCAATCCGGAAACATCGTACCGATCACCAACCCGATTCGCGTGGCCGAAGAATACGCCATGCTGGACGTGATGAGCGGCGGCCGACTGATCGCCGGCTTCATGCGCGGCATTCCCCACGAGTACGTCGCCTACAACGTCTCGCCCGACGAGAGCTACGGCCGAATGGCCGAAGCCATCGCCCTCATCAAGAAGGCTTGGTCGTCGCCGGAACCCTTCGGCTGGGAAGGTGAGTATTACCAGTTCCGGGCGGTGTCGATCTGGCCACGACCGGTTCAACAACCCTACCCGCGCATGATGATGTCTGCCTCGAGCGACGCCTCGGCCAAGCTTGCGGCTGAAGCCGGTTCGTCGGCCGGCTTTTTGCGAATTGTCGACTTTGAAACGACCCGCCGCCAAATCCAAGTCTACATGGATCACGCCCGTCAGTGCGGCTGGGTGCCGAGGCCCGACGACATCATGATCGGGATGAACTGTTGCATCGCGCCGACCTATGAAGAGGCGAAGGAAATTCTTCAAGCCGGACAGAAATACTTCTTCGGCGTCCTCGGCGGCGGCATCCGCACGGCGCAGCAACTCGTTATTCAGAAGACACGCTACTTCAAGGACGAAGGTGCGGCCGAAAAATTCATCAAGAAAGCGCAGGTTCAGAAGGAAGCGACCTTCGACGAACGAGTCGAGCAGGGCCTGATCGTTTGCGGCACGCCCGACATGGCAATCCAGCAAATCAAGCGCATCCACAGCGAACTCGGCAACGGCCGCATGAACCTCAGCGTGAAGATCGGCAACATCGCGGACCATCACGTGACGCGAACACTGGACTACCTGCGCGATATCGTCTTTCCGGCCGTCCGCGAGCTGGGCGAGGATCGCGATCCCGCGCAGGCAGCCGAATAAGAAATCAAACGGGAGAACGGCATTGTTTAAAGAGAAAACCAGCACACTTGCTAAAGGCGACCTCAAATATCACACCGGCGGGTCTGGCCGACCCCTGGTCCATCTGCATGGTGCCGGCGGCGCGCGGCCCAACGCGGGCCTGGAAGCGTTGGCGAAAAAGGTAACAATTTACATGCCGGTATTGCCGGGGTTCGACGGCACCGCTGAATTGGCGGGAGTCGATTCAATGGAGTCGCTGGCCGATCTCGTGGCCGACTTCATCGACAAGGAGATCGGCGAGGCAGCCGACGTCATCGGCGTCTCGTTCGGCGGATGGCTCGCGGCGTGGCTGGCAGTGCGTCACCCCGAGAAGGTCGGCCAACTGTGCCTCGAAAACCCTGCGGGCTTCAGGCCGAAGTCTGCACAGCCGCCCAGCGACGACCCCGAAATCCGCAAGCAACAAATGTACGCCTATCCGGAACGGGTGCCGGCCGAGACGAAATCCGACGCGGTTCTCGCCAAGAACCGGTCGATGTTGAGCCACTATCACGGCAAGACCAGCTTCGACGAGAAGCTGGCAAGCCAACTCGGCAAGATCGAGTGCCTGACAATGATTATGCACGGGACGCGGGACGGGCGTGTGCCTGAAGAAGCGGTTCAGATGTTGAAGCGGGACATTCCCCGTTCGCATCTGATTTACTTGTACGACGCGGCGCACAGTATGGAGACCGACCAGCCTGCGCGCTTTGCCCACCTCGTCGCCGATTTCATGGAACGTGCCGAGGCGTTCCTGGTTAATCAAGGGACGTCAGACGGCAGGCCGCAACAGGTTCTCTAGCGGCAGGCGCTGCGCCCGCCATTGCTCGGCGGGCGACGCCGATTGACCAACCGCCCGTTCGCCCCGTAGGCTTGCGCCGAACGACGCAATTGCGTCTGGCATTACACCGGTTGGGGATCGGGGCCAGGCCGCGGCGCGCGTACGCGGAGAGCCGATGACCCCTGAAGAATTGGTCGATATCCTTAAGAAGCACCACCACTTCGTGGCAGGCCGCTTCAACCTCGGCCAGCGCGCGACCCTCAAAAATGCCCGGCTTCGCGGCTTAAAACTGCCGAAAATCGTGCTCCAAGGGGCCATTCTGGCGGGGGCGGATTTGAGTCACTGCGTGCTCACCCAGGCCGACCTGAGCTTCGCGGACCTGTTTTGCGCCGATCTTTCTTTTGCCGACCTACGGGGCGCGAATTTGACCCGCGCCGATCTCCGCGGCGCGATCTTGCATGGGGTTAAGCTCCAAGGCGCCAACCTCTCCGAAGCCGATTTGCGCGCCGGTACGATGATCGACGCCAACGAAACCCGCGGCGATGTCGTCGACCTTACCGATGCAAACTTGGACGATGCGAACCTCGAAGACACCAAGCTGAAGAAGGCCCGACTGACGCGGAGCAGCATCAAGAACGCCAACCTTACCCGGGTTGGCATGGATGAGGTCGATTTAACCGGCGCCGATTTGACCGGCGCCAACCTTTCGGCCGCTCAGTTGAAGAACGCCAATTTGACGGGCGCCAACCTGACGAACGCGAACCTCGATCAAGCACGAGTCCAGGGCGCCAATATGCAAGGTGCCTTGCTGGCAGGCGTCGACCTAACATTGGCTAATCTGACCGACGCCAAAGTCTCACTCGGGACGGCGCGGCTCGCTGTCGATGTACAGCTCATGTTGCGCAACCACGCCATCTGGATCGACTCCAATGGCGGCGAAGGCGCGCGGGCCGATTTGGCCGATATGGACTTGAGCCATGAAGACCTGCGTAACGTCTATTTGAGCGGCGCCAACATGCGGGGATGCAACCTGACGGGGTCGGACCTTTCCGACAGCACGTTGGAACTCGTCGATTTCGCAAACGCCAACTTGGAGGGCACGAGTTTGCGGCGGTCGGTTCTACGTGGGGCCAGCCTAAAGGGCGCCAAGATGAAGGAATGCATCTTGACCTATGCGGACCTCAGCCCGATCGAACTGACCGGACCCAACGGCAAACGGACCGGGCAAATTCGCAAGACCGACCTTAGCGGTGCCGATCTCCAAAGCGCGGACCTGTTTCGCACCCTTCTCCAGGACGCCGACCTCAAAGGCGCCAATTTGATCGGGACGATCCTGGAGCCCAAGAAGAAGGACGAGATCACCGAATACGACAAAGCGTTCGGGACCGCAGAAGAAACAACGGCGGACGAGAACGACGAATGACGGTGCCGTCCCCCAAGGCACGCCAACGCGGATTGGCCGAGAAGGTCGATCCTCGGAACACCGCCCTGGTTGTCATCGATATGCAAAACGACTTTTGCCACGAGGACGGTTTCTTTGGGCAACGCGGCGCGGATCTGTCGCGTATGCCAGCCGTTGCCGCCCGCATCGAGGCACTGGTTGGCGAGGCCCGGCGTCAACACATGATGATCCTTTGGGTTAGGGCACACTACGACGACATCGTTATGGGCGATCCGATGGGCGAAGTTCTCAATCGCCCGGGACGGACCTCTGGCAGTTGCATCGCCGGGACGTTCGGCGCCGACTGGTATGGAGCCCTACGTCCGACCGATGCCGACAATGAACTTGTGGTGACCAAACACCGCTATAGCGCCTTTTGGGATTCCCCGATCGACCTTTACCTCCGCAGCAACGCGATCGAGAATCTCGTTGTTACCGGGACAAGTACCGACGTCTGTGTCGAGTCGTCGGTCCGCGATGCCTTTTTTCGGAATTATTTTGTCGTCGTACCAAGTGACGCCACCTACTCCTCTCCCGAACGGCACGCCGAAGCCCTCGGCAACATCGCCCGGTTGTTCGGGGAGACCCCAACCTCAGACGACGTTCTGGCGTTATGGAACAATGCGGACTCCGGCGGTTTGCGGTCATGGTCGAGCGAAGCAAAGAAAGCACGCGCGCCAGGCAGCTTCGAAGCGCTGGTCGATCCGCGGCATACCGCCCTAGTTATTATCGACATGCAGAACGACTTCTGCCACGCCGACGGCGTGATGGGCCGACACGGCGAAGACCTAACCGACTTTCCAGGCGCGATCCAAGCGATCAAGGGACTACTCGATACTGCCCGCGCCAGCGGCGCGCTGGTGGTCCACGTCCAGGGAGTAAACATGGCCAGCGCCCGCGCCGGGGGTCACCGTGGCCTCGTCAGCGAAAACGAGAAGGTGATGAACCTGACGAGACCCGACACTTGGGGCGCTGCACAGATCGATGCGTTAGCCCCGATCGACGGCGAAGAAATCGTGCCAAAGCACCGCTATAGCGGGTTCACGGACACACGCATGGAGACGTTGTTACGGACCAACGGCATTCGCACCCTTGTCGTTACCGGTACCGCGACACAAACCTGCGTCGAATCGACGGTCCGCGACGGGCAAATGCGCGATTACCGGATCGTCCTCCCGCGCGACGGCGTCGCGTCGCGTGGACGGCATGCCCATCTCAAGGAAGCGTCGCTGGAAACTATGGGGCTCTATTTCGCCGACGTTGTCACGGCCCGAGATGTTGCCGCCGCGTGGGCAACACGGCGAATCAACCGATAAGACCCTTTGCCAGTCCGGGCCCGCCGCCCCTGCCCATTTACCGAACATTAACCTTCACGCGCCCAAACTGACCGCGGTTGGGTCGCGATCTGAGCAGAATGCCGCGCGGCTCGCCATTGGACTTCAGCAAGGGTCGAGCGCGCGCCATGGTTCAAGGACTATCGATATTGACGAATGTCGGCGCGATGACCGCGCTGCAACAGTTAAACGCGACAAACAAAAAGCTGCAGAACACCCAGCTCCGCATAACGACGGGGCTCAAAGTCAACGGCCCTAAGGATGACGCGGCAACCTTCCAGATCGCGCTACGTCTCCGCGGAGACATTGCCGGCACTAAGGCTGTAAAGACGGCGCTGGCCAATGGCGAAGCCACAACCAACGTTGCGATCTCGGCAGGTAAGGCCATCGCCGACCTGTTGATCGAGATGAAAGCTAAAATCGTCCAAGCCAATCAGGCCGGACTCGACTCCGCGTCCCGTACCGCGCTGAACAGCGATTTCACCGCGCTGCGCGAGCAGATATCGACCATCGTTGCGACCGCTGAATTCAACAACCTCAATCTCATTTCATCCGGCGCGACGACAACGAGCGTTCTCAGCACGGCCGAGGGCAGCGTTATATCCGTTAGCGCCCAAAGCATGGACACCTCGACGCTCGGCATCGCCAGCATTGATCTGACGACGAGTTCCGGCGCATCCACCGCCCTGACGGCGATCGATTCCGCTATCACATCGGTTGCGGACAAGCTCGCTTCGCTCGGGTCGGCGGCCAACCGCATCGAAGTCCAAACCGAATTTACAACTTCTCTCATCGATATTTTGACCGCAGGGCTCGGCAACCTCGTTGACGCCGATCTCGCCGAGGAAGCAGCGAACCTGACCGCCCTCCAGGTTCAGCAACAGCTGGGCGTCCAATCCTTGTCGATCGCGAACGCTGCGCCGAGCACCATCCTGTCGCTGTTCCAGGGTTAACGGGGCGGGCGGCGCCTCGCCCGACACCCGGCCCGGCCCGTTTAGCCGGGTTATTTTTTTGACCCGCTATCGCGCCGTCACGGCGTGATGCACACTCCGCGACATGGACTATCAGGAACTCCTTGAGCGGGTGACGACAAAGGCTGCGCCGGCTCTGGCGCGGGGCGAAGTCGCATCCTATATCCCCGCCCTCGCGAATGTTCGGCCCGAACAGTTCGGCATCGCGCTCGCAGCGGTCGATGGGGACTCTGCCACATACGGAGATGCCAGCGTTGCGTTTTCCGTTCAGAGTATCTCGAAAGTCTTCACATTAATGATGGCGATTCGGCATGTGGGCGACGATCTGTGGGCGCGCGTCGGGCGTGAACCGTCTGGCTCAGCGTTCAACTCGCTCGTCCAGCTAGAAACTGAACATGGGATCCCCCGAAACCCGCTCATCAACGCTGGGGCGATTGTGATCGCGGACATTCTTCTCGGCCATACCCGAGACGCAAAGAAAATGCTGCTCGACTTCGTTCGCGCCATCAGCGGCAACCCCGAAGCGCAGTACAACGCCGAGGTCGCTGCGTCGGAGCGCGAGACCGGTTATCGCAATGCCGCCCTCGCGAATTTCCTTAAATCCCAGGGCAATCTGGTCCATCCCGTGGATGACGTCCTCGACCTGTACTTTCACCAGTGTGCCTTGTCGTTGCGTTGCACCGATCTTGCTCGCGCATTCCTGCCGCTCGCGAACGGCGGTTTTTCGCCGCTCTTGGGAGAAGCCGTGCTGACCAAGCAACAGGCCAAACGCATCAACGCGCTGATGATGACGTGCGGCCTGTACGATGCCGCCGGCGATTTCGCCTACCGGGTCGGACTACCCGCCAAAAGCGGCGTCGGCGGCGGAATCGCAGCCGTTCTGCCGCGGGAATTCGCTGTGTGTGTTTGGAGCCCGGCACTCGAGCCCTCGGGGAACTCGAGCGCCGGCGTTGCCGCGCTCGAGGCGTTGACTTCTATCCTGGGACGGTCGGTGTTCTAGAAACGATCCGACATGAACAAACCTTAATCTCTGCGACAGGCCGGCTTCATGTTCGGTCTCTACATAAAGGTCACTGGGCTCCACCACCGCCCAACCAGCATGTTGAGAGGAAAGCATGAATACCACCCGAAAGAACGGCCTTCTAAGGACCAGTGCATTGACCGCCGTTGCGCTGGCGACCGGCGCCCTGCTCGCGTTCGGCGCCCCTGAACCGCTGCGCGCCGCGGCTCCTTTGGGCCCGTCCGCCGACGGCATCGTCCAGGCGATGCCCAATTTTGCCGACATGACCGAGGCGGTGGCACCCGCGGTCGTCAATATCCAGGTAACCCAGCGAGCTTCCCAGCACACCGCCCGGTCCGACGTCGCGCCACCCGAATTGCCGGAAGGTCTCAAGCGATTCTTCGGTGACGGTTTCGCCGAACGATTCGGCCAGAAACAGCCGCGTGGGCCGCAGCAGACTCAAGGGTTGGGGTCGGGATTTATCATCTCGCCGGACGGCTACATTGTCACGAACGACCATGTGGCCGGTAAGGCAGACAAGATTGTCGTCACCCTTCAGGACGGCAGGGAGTTCGGCGCCGAACGCCTTGGGCGCGATCCCAAGACCGACTTGGCACTGCTCAAAATCGATGGCCAAGACCTGCCGTTCGTGAAATTCGCCGACGCGACGCCCCGGGTCGGCGAGTGGGTTATCGCCGTTGGGAGCCCCTTCGGACTGGGCAACACAGTCACCGCCGGGATCGTCTCGGCGCACGGTCGAAGCCTTGGCCCCAACGGACCCTACGACGGGTTCATGCAAATCGATGCCGCAATCAACCGTGGGAATTCCGGCGGGCCTGCGTTCAACCTCAACGGCGAGGTTGTCGGTGTCAACACCGCGATCTTTTCGCCGACCGGGGGCAATGTCGGCATCGGCTTCGCCGTACCCGCCGAAACCGCAAAGGCAGTGATTGCCCAGCTTCGGGAGTCCGGCATCGTCCGGCGGGGTTGGTTGGGCGTCAGCATACAGGCCGTATCGCCGGACATCGCCGAGAGCCTTGGCTTGGAAACGCCGAAGGGCGCGTTGGTGTCGAATGTGACGCCCGACAGTCCGGCCGATCAGGCCGGCCTAGCGGTTGGCGACATTGTCGTCAGTGTGGATCGATCTGCAATCGACTCCGTGCGCGATCTACCGAAAGCCATCGGTACGATGGCGCCCAACACGACCGCGAAGCTCATGGTGATCCGCGGCGGCCATGAACTGGCCATGAACGTCACGATCGGGTCGTCGCCGGACACTCTCGACATCACGCGAGATGTCCAAACAGAGAAAGGCCAAGGGCAGTTCGGGATGGCGCTAGCCAACCTCGATCCGGCAAACCGGCAAGCGTTCAATATCGACGACTCGGTTTCCGGCGTGATCGTTACCGATATCGACCAAGAAGGGCCCGCGTTCGAGAAGGGAGTCCGGCCGGGCGACGTCATTGTCGCGATCGGCAACGACAAAGTGGCGAAACCGGCAGACGTCTTGAGAGGCATCGCAAAGGCCAAAGACCAAAAACGCAAGGCTGTGCTGGTTCTCATCAGTCGCACCGGTCACGAGCAATTCATTGCTCTTCCGCTCGGCGTTGCCTAAGTGATTGGACGGCGTCGGCCTACTGGCCCGGCGTCGTCCATGCTGCAGGTGCGGCACGATTTAGGTAGGCTCCGTCTATTGGAACCGGCGACATGCGAATTTTGATCGTTGAGGACGACCGCGAGACGGCGGGCTACGTTATCAAAGGCCTGCGCGAGAGCGGGCATGTGGCGGACCATGCGGCGGACGGCCTGCTCGGATACGAGCAAGCAACAAACGACGCCTACGACGTCATGGTCGTGGACCGGATGCTTCCGGGGATGGACGGCATCGCGCTGGTTCAACAACTGCGCCGCGACGGTAACACCACGCCGGTGCTGTTTCTCAGCGCGCTCGGCGAGGTCGACGATCGGGTGAAGGGTTTACGAGCGGGCGGAGACGACTATCTCGCCAAGCCCTATGCCTTCGCAGAACTGCTGGCACGGATTGAGGGATTAGCCCGCCGCGGAACCGGTGGCGGTCAAGAAACCACCCTCACCGTCGCCGATCTCGAAATGGACCTCTTGGCCCGGCAGGTGACCCGCCACGGGCAACAGGTCGAGCTTCAACCGCGTGAGTTCGCACTCTTGGAATACCTCATGCGCAACGCCGGGCGCGTGGTCACCCGCACGATGCTGCTGGAACAAGTATGGGGCTATCACTTCGACCCGCAAACGAATGTAATCGACGTCCACGTCAGCCGCCTGCGCGCGAAAATCGACAAAGGCTTCGATCGCCCGTTGCTCCATACCGTACGGGGATCCGGGTACCTCCTCCGTGCATAGGCTCACGCTTTTCCGGACCTATACCTTCCGAATCGCACTGGGGTATTTGGGGTTGTTCGGCCTGTCCGGTGTTGCGCTGGTCTTGTTCATCTTCTGGTCGACCGCAGCGTTCATCGAACGTCAAACCGATGCCACGATAAACGCCGAGATCACCGGCTTGGCGGAGACCTACCGAGGTCGGGGATTGCGCGGTCTTAGCGCAATCATCGAAGAACGTAGCCGCAACCAAAGGCAAAGCCTCTACCTCCTGATCGACCCGGCGGGACGCGCGCTGGCAGGAAACCTGGACGGGTGGCCCCCCGGCAGCGCCGACGCCGAGGGTTGGTTGAATTTTCGTTTCGAGCGACCCATCGCCGGCACGCTACAAGAACGTGCCGCGCGCGGGCGGCATCTGCAACTGGTCGGCGGCTTCCAATTGCTCGTGGGGCGCGATGTTGAAGAACGCAATCAAGTGACGGCACGTATCCGCCGGTCGTTGGTGTGGACCTTCGTGGCGATCCTGATCCTCGGACTGGGTGGCGCACTTGCCGTCAGCCGCGGGACGCTGCGGCGCATCGAGGCGATCAACCGGACCAGTCGGGAGATCATGGCTGGCGATCTCAGCCAACGCATTCCCGTCGCGGGCGGGAACGACGAACTCGCGCAACTAGCTCTCAACCTGAACTCGATGCTCGATCGCATCGAGCGCCTCATGGTGGGGATGCGCAACGTCTCGGACAACATCGCCCACGACCTGCGGACGCCCCTCAACAGGATGCGAAATAGGCTTGAAGTTGCATTAATGTCAGGCAATACGGAAACGACCTACCGCGAGGTGATTACCCAAACCGTCGCGGAAACCGCCTCGCTGATCGCGACGTTCAACGCGCTCTTGGCTATTGCGCGCGCCGAGTCGGGCGTCCTTCGCCAGGAAATGGAGGACCTCGACCCGGCCGAACTTGTGGGCAACGTTATCGAACTGTTTGCGCCGGCAGCGGAAGACTCCGCCATCGTTCTTTCGAGCGCGCTGGAGTCCGGCATGCGTATTCGCGCCCACCGGGCTCTCCTGTCCCAGGCGGTTTCAAACCTGCTCGACAACGCGATTAAGTATGGGCGCCGGCGCATCACGGTGCGCACCGCCGCCCGCGGCGAAACGGTCGCGATCAGTGTGGCCGACAGCGGGCCCGGCATTCCCATGGCTGATCGCGACAAGGTGCTAGAACGGTTCTATCGCGCCGATGCCAGCCGGTCGAGCCCCGGCAGCGGGCTTGGACTTAGCCTTGTGCGCGCGGTCGCACGCCTGCACGACGCCGCCCTGACGATCGAAGACAATTGCCCTGGCGTCATCGCGACGTTGACGTTTCCAACGGCGCGTGCCGAGCGCCGCCGGATCGATCCCTGATTTCTGCGATATGCCGGCATGCTGTCGCGCGGCCGATTCACGCCCCGCCGCGGCCGGGAGCGAATGAGATCGTCGTTTCTACCTACGCAGAATTCAGCGCAGCGAATCGGTCCGGGTAGTCGGTGAAAATCGCGGTCACGCCCCAGTCGCGTAGCCGAGATCCCGTTGCAACATCGTTCACCGTGTAGACGAGGACGCGGTAGCCGGCGTGCCGCAACCGCACAACGTCGGTCTCCCGGACCGTGTTCGCCGCAAGATGGATCGAGTAGAACGATAGGCCCAACGAAACGAGTGCGCTGTCCTGCGGCGGTTCGCGGAAGAGCGCGCCCAGCGGAAGACGCGGCGCAGCATCGTGAAACGACGCGAGGGCCAGTGTCGAGAAACTGCTGACCAGCAGCGGTTGGTCGACATTATGGAGCTCGGCGGCGACAGCCCGCGCCGTTGTCGACTCGGCTCCCCGGTTGGGCTTCAGTTCGACATTCAATCCAAGGCCGGTGTCGCGACAGACCGCGAGCATCTCCGCAAAGGTGGGGATTCGCTCACCGGCGTAGTCGCTTGAGAACCATCCGCCCGCATCCAGGCGAGCAAGCTGGCGGGCCGACCGATCGGCGACCGGCCCGTGGCCGTCCGTCGTGCGCTCCAACGTATGGTCGTGAATCACGACCGGCACGCCGTCCCCTGCCAGTTGAACGTCGACCTCGATCCAGCGGGCGCCCAGTGAACGGGCGCGGCGAGCGGCGGCGGCGGTATTCTCGGGCGCGGACCCACTCGCCCCCCGATGGCCGATCACAAAAGGTAGGGTGCCGTCGATCATCGAAAGCACAACATATTGCGTGACCTGTGGGTAACTTTTAGTATATGTAGAACAAGGTGTTGGGCCGCGTTGCTCAACATTAACACGAAATCGGCACGGAGTGGGGCGGCTTGATGGGTCAACATGTCGATGTCAGAAAGCTTTCCAAAGTACTGGCGATGACCACGTCGGACTCGGACGGGGAGGCATTGGCCGCCGCGAGAAAGGCCGCGGCCATGGTCAACGGAGCCGGCCTGACCTACGACACTTTGTTCGCCGAGCATCTCCCAAAGCACTATGAGGGTGTTGCCAATACGGCTTGGGTCGAAGACCACAAGCAGAGCTGGCTGGCCCGCGCGCTGATCCGCAAGCTGCAAAACGAGATCGCCGAATTGCGGCGGCAAACCCCTTCCTCGGCACGGGCTGGAGCAGGCGACTCGGAGGGGTTGCGCCAACGCTTGCTTTCGTCGGCGCCACTCAATAACTGGGAACGTTCAACTCTCGACCGAATCGAATCGATCCTGCCCAAGAGTAAGGAGGAGTACTACATCCTCTGGCTTGCGCGGCGCTATCAGATGAAGAACTAGCGGCTTACCAGATTTCATCTTGGTCGTCCAAAGCCGCAGCACTCGGCACCTCGTCATAAACCGCCGCCTTCAGCCGGGTCCGCATCGACGAAAGCTTGACCGCATCGATCCCGTGATCGACAGCGACTTCGACCGCATCTCGGTGCTGTAACGATTCGCCGATTGCCGCCAATAGCGATGAAACGTGATCGAGTTCTTGGCTCATCAGATCGAAATCCTGAAGTGCGGCAACGAATGCACTGTCCTGAAGCCACTCTGAACCCGACTCGGCAATCTTTCCGCTGATACTGTCGGCGATCTTGATTTTCCGTTGGCGCACAATCGAGATTTCTTCGGCGAGCGCCCTGAGAAGCCGGTCGAGCCGAACCCAGCGGTCCTTCTCGTGCCCATCGATCGTTTCTGGTAATTTTTCGCCGGTCATGATCAGTCGAACAACTCGACGTCGCCGCTGGGTGTCGGCTCGACGCGAACGGAGCGGGCCATCTCCTTCTTGAAAATTTCCCGCTGGGTGTCGTCGGCAATCAACAGCATTCGGGCGCGCCCCGAATTCGGCGAATAGTGGACCTTTCGCGCAGCGAACCCACGCAGATGCTGCGATGAAACCGCCAGACTCTCCGCGTCCAGGTAGGCTTCGATAAAGTCGGCATTCTTGTGGCCGATACCGGTTATGCCCTTCACGACGTTGCCCCCGCCGAACAACTTTATTTCGAGCCGGGAGCGCACGGCGCCCCGTTTCAGCAATCCGTTGATCAGCAGCTCCATCGCGTAGTTTCCGTAGCGCAGTGCTAGGGCTTCCGCGCCGCCCGCCTTGAGGTCGATATTCTCGGCATTGGGCAACAGAAAATGGTTCATCCCGCCTACCCCAAGCACCGGATCTCTGATGCAGGCTGAAATACAGGAACCGAGAACCGTATGCAGGACAACGTCGGCGTCCGACGTGATGTAATAGTCCCCTTGCGAAACGCGCACAAACCATTGCTGCTTGTTCGCATCGAAGAAGCGTCGGCGGCTGTCGCTGTCGTTGCCCGCATTCATCCGTCGTCAGCCGTGGGCGACGGAGAGGACATCGAGCCCACCCGGCCAGTTGGAGATTGCGCCCTTTAACCTGGCGCCCTCAAATTGGACCCGGTGCAGAATTGCATCCGTTAGGTCGGTCGGGGTTTCATCCTGAACCGTGGCGCCGTCCTCAGCCCTGATCCGCGCTACACCTAGGTTCGCACCCCTGAGATTCGCGCCGCTCAAGTTTGCCCCGCGGAAGTTAGCACCGCGAAGATCGCATCCCGTCAGATCGGCGTGGGAAAGGTCGGCATCGGAAAGGTCGGCGAGACGCAGTAATGCCCCCGCGAGTTTGGCTGAGCGCAAGTGGGCGCCGATGAAGACCACACCACTTAAGTCGCGCTTGCGAAGGTCGACTCCATCGAGATTGGCTCCCTGTAAAGTTGCTCGCTCGCCAATACCGTCACGCAACCACACCTGGTGTCGGTTAAGCTCTGCCATCGCGAGTTCGCGCGCCTGGGCTGGGGTTGCGATGCTTTCGTCTCGGATGGCGCCAGCGACTTGCCCCCTCTCAACCCGAGTTCCTTTGAGATCAGCCCCCGACAGGTTGGCGCCATCGAGTTTCGCCTTGTCCAGGCGCGCATCGCTCAACATGGCTTGGGTCAGATTGGCGCCGCTCAAACTTACACCGGTTAGGTTCGAATCCCGGAGATCGGCGCCGGACAGATCGGCATTGGACAGGTCCGCATCGGCGAACTCGGTCTCAGCGAGGATCGCGCCTTTAAGCGAGGCTGCCGTAAGGTTGGCGGCACTGGCATCGACGCCGCGCAGATCTGCATTGTCGAGATCCGCACCCGACAGGTCTTGGCGAATAACTTCGGGCTCCCCGCTACCGTCCGCTTTCATACGAAGACCCCGACGAAAGCTCACACCAAGCAGCCGCGCGCCCTTGAGCTTGGCGTTGGCAAAGCTCGCCGCGCGCACGTCCGCGCCCTCGAGATCGACATAGCTGAGATCTGCGTTCGACAGGTCTGCCTTGAACAGGTCGGCGTTCCTTAGCGACGCGCCGATGAAGGAGCAGCCGACAAGCGTTGCGCCCCGAAACTTCGCCCCTTCGAGGTCGGCAGCGCCAAAACGGACACCGGATAAGTCAACGCCACTGAAGTCCGCACGAACGCCGTCTTCGCGGCCTTGACGCCACAGCGCGTGGAGCCGGAGACTATTTTTGACCGCGTCGTCCAAGCGACTATTCGAGGCGACCGACGACGGCCTCGATCTTCTTTTTCAGAATCTCGACCGTGAAAGGTTTGATCACGTAGTTGTTGACCCCAGCCTGGGCGGCCTTCGTGACAAGCTCTTTGTCGCCACGTCCGGTAACCATGATGAAAGGGGTCTTGCGCATATTGGGATCCGAACGAACCGCGCGCAAGAACTGCAAGCCGTCCATTTCGGGCATGTTGTAGTCCGAAATGATGAGATCGACCGGGTTCTTGGTCGCAGACTCAAAACCTGCTTTGCCGTCAGGGGCTTCGGAGATCGTCTTGAAACCAAGTTGCTCAAGACTGTATCGCGTCAAACCGCGCATGCTCATCTGATCGTCAACGACCAAGACACGGATATTTTTTGGATTTGGCATTCCTATATTCCTGATTACCCTGCGTTACAGAACTCGAGAATCTTGTCGGTCATTTTGTCGAGCGAGACCTGCACTTCTACACCACCGATTTCATAGGCCACACGCGGCATCCCGTAGACGACGCACGACTCTTCGTTTTGGCCGATCGTATGCCCGCCACCGTCCCGGATGAGCTTGAGGCCGGAGGCGCCGTCGCGGCCCATCCCGGTAAGGATCACCCCGATTGCGCTTGCACTCGCGACCTTGGCGACCGACGTAAACAGTACGTCGACCGACGGTCGGTGACCGGACGTCAACGGGCCTTCGACTAGGCGGCAAACCAATCGGGTTCCGTCGCGACGGACTTCGAGGTGGGTGTCGCCTCCAGGAGCTACGTAGACCCGGCCCGGGACAACCGGGTCGCCATCCTGGGCTTCGGAGACCGTCGCGGCCGAAACGTTGTTGAGGCGGTTCGCAAACGCCTGCGTGAAGGACGCCGGCATATGTTGGGTGATTACGGTGGGTGGGCAATTCTCGGGCAGGCCGGGGATGACGCGGTGCAGCGCCTCGACGCCACCCGTGGACGAACCTATCGCGATTATCTTGCTTCCCGGCCGATAGCCGGGCCGCACCAACTTGTTGCCGCTCGGCTTCTTAGCGACCGCCGTCACCGGCTGCAGGCCGTAGCCAGCCTTGGCCTTGGCCGCATCTTTGACCTTTGTGCAAAGCGCCTCGGCATCCGCTTCCAGCCGATCCAGAACGCCCGCAGTCGGTTTTGGGTGGTAGTCGAC
Source organism: uncultured Alphaproteobacteria bacterium (assembly GCA_964350495.1). GTDB lineage: Bacteria > Pseudomonadota > Alphaproteobacteria > SHVP01 > SHVP01 > CALJDF01. The sequence continues at coordinate 2,151 of CAYGKG010000027.1, read as the reverse complement.
CGCCCCCATCTCGAGCGCCTTCAGGGCCGCTTCCGCGCCATGCTGCGTCAGCGTCGACACCATCACGACGGGCATCGGGCGCAACCGCATGATCTTCTCGAGAAAGGACAGGCCGTCCATGTTCGGCATTTCGATATCGAGCGTGATGACATCGGGATTGAGCGACTTGATCATCTCGCGCGCGACGAGCGCGTCTTCGGCGGTACCGACAACTTCGATCTCCGGATCCCGACTCAGAATCTGTTCGAGAACCTTTCGAAACAAGGATGAGTCATCGACGATGACGACGCGTGTCACTCCCATGACGATCCCCTCACAGGACTTTGCGGTAGATGGTCCGGCCCACCAGCGAGAACCGGTCGGTGACCCGACTTAGGTTCTCGGAGTGTCCGACATACAGATAACCGTCATCGGCCAGCATCGACCACATCCGCCCCAAGATGTCGCGTTGGGTCTCCACATCGAAATAGATCACAACGTTACGAAAGAAAATGACGTCAAACGGACCCTTCATCGGCCATTGATGGAGAAGGTTCAGCTGTTTGAAGGTTATGAGCCGCCGCAGATCATTGCTGAATGTCAGGTTGGCGTCGTCTTTCTTGCCAATCAGATATTTCTTTCGGGTCGCCGGCGGAATCGTTTCAATCTCGCGAGCAGCGTACTCGCCGGTATTGCACCGCGCAATCATGTTGGAATCGAGATCCGTTGCAAGAATTTTGGCATCCCAGCTCGCCAAATCGGACACCGAGTCGGCAAGCGACATCGCGATCGAGAATGGTTCTTGGCCGGACGAGCAACCGGCCGACCAGAGCCTTATTTTCGATTTCCGCCGCCCAGCCGAGAATAATTTCGGTACAACGTCCTTGCGAAGATGATCGAAGTGATGATCTTCGCGAAAGAACTTTGTCAGGTTGGTCGTAACCGCGTTGATCGTCTCAGGGAGTTCTTCTTCTCCCGCCGGTGTCTCCAAGAGATCGCAGTAATCGCGAAACGACGCAAGCTTCAACGCTCTGATCCGCCGGGCGAGCCGCGAGTAAACGAGGTTTCTCTTGTTGTCGCCGACAACGATACCCGTGCGATCGTAGATCAACGACGCAAGGAAACGAAACTCATCATCTCCCAGAGAAAACTCTTGGTTCCAAGAGTTGTTGGCATCGGTCGAATTCAGTGTGGCCATGATCCGACTAGCCCCCGAATGCGGCGCCGGCGGCCGCCAACTGGGACTGCGACATCACGCGCTCGAGCGACAGAACGCCAACCAATCTTTTGTCGATAACGATGACCTCGCTGACCATCGCGTCGCGGCCCCGCCTATCGACCTCCGGAATCGGCTGAACGTCGGCGTGCCGCACGCTAAGTATGTCCGACACCGCGTCGACGAGGATTCCGGCAACGCGCTTCCCGATGAGGACGATTATGACGACATGGGACTTCTCGACCTTGGTAAGCTCCTCGCCGAAACAGGCCCGCAGATCTAGGATCGGGATAATCGCGCCGCGTAGATTGACGACACCGAGTATTTCCCGCGGCGCATTGGGGATTTTTGTCGCCCTCGACCAACCTCGGATCTCCCGGACGGCCATGATATCGACGCCGAATTCCCGATCGCCGATTTCGAACGCGATGTATTGGTGGCTCGGTGCGTCCTCGGCATCCGCATGGACGGCGCCTTTTACCTGAACCTGCGATGTTTCAGCCATTGGTTTTTCCAACCTAGTTCAATTGGCTCGACTGGTTGCCCGGTCGGTCGAACCGGCCAAAGGCATCAACATCGAGAATGAGCGCAACCTGTCCGTTTCCAAGGATCGTCGCAGCGCCAATGCCCTCGATCTGGCCGTAATTCTCTTCGATGCTTTTGATGACAACCTGTTGCTGACCGAGCAGTTCGTCGACGTCCAAGCCAAGCTTCGCACCGCCCTCCACCTCTACAACTACAACCACGCCGTCGCGCAGATCTGAACGGGCATCGGGCACCTTGAAATAGGCGCCCAAACGGAGGACGGGAACGATTTCGCCCCGCAACAAAAGGACATCGCCGCCATCGCCGGCCCGTTGAATGTCGCCCTTTTGCGGTCGAAGGCATTCGACAATATTCGCGATCGGCATGATGTAGGTTTCCGACCCGAGCGACACCACCATGCCGTCCATCAC
>CAYGKG010000026.1:23535-32997 GCA_964350495.1 uncultured Alphaproteobacteria bacterium | reverse complement strand
GGCGTCGTTGCTGCGCCCGAAGGACCCAGTGCGCACGATGCTACCGTCGGCGCGCACGACCTCGACCGCGAGGATGTCGGCCATGCCCTGCGGCACGTTCTGCGACAGCGCGCCGCCCACGGTCGAGTAGACGCCGGAATAGGGCGCGGCGAAGGCGACCGCCAGGCCGGTCGTCTCCACCGCCTCGAACACCGCCTGCCAGGTACAGCCGGCTTCGGCAATCACATAGCGGTCCGCGGCGTTGACCTCGACAACACGGTTGAGCCCGAGCATGTCGATCATCACCGTGCCGGCCCGTACCGGGACGTAGCCCTTGGTATAGGACATGCCGCCGCCGCGCGTGGCGATCACCAGACCGGCGTCGCGCGCGGTCTTGACGACGGCGGCGACTTCCTCGGTCGTGCGGGGCCGGACGACCACATCGGCCGTTTCGCTGTCGTCCCAGAAGAAGATGTCGCGCGAGAAATAGCGCCGCTCGGCCGCATCGGTGACCACGTTGGCGTCGCCGACAATGGGTGCAAACAGGCCCGGTAGGTCGTTGGTTTTTGCGGCCTCGGCACGTGTCATCGGTTTCTCCTTCCCGTATCGTGTCGCTACTAGACGCGGTTCAGGCGCCCCAAGGCAACCCCTCGCCGGCGCCCAGAAACCTGATCCCTCCCCCTCGCCGAGGGGGAGGTCCGGCCAACGGCCGGGGAGGGGGGTTCGGTCGCGCAGGCACGTTCGTTCCCACAAGCAAGCCCCACGCTTGTCGCGGCGTTGCCGCACCAAGCTGCTCCCCCTGCCGAGCAGGGGGAGCGATCACGGTGCCGCCCGCCCCAACGCCCACAGGATGAACGCGTACATGCGGCCGATTTCATCGAGCCGCGCGAACCGGCCGGCTTTGCCGCCGTGGCCGGCATCCATGTTGATGTGCAGGAGCAATGGGTTGGTGTCGGTCTTGGTGGCGCGCAGTTTGGCGACCCACTTCGCCGGCTCCCAATAGGTGACGCGGGGATCGGAGACGCCGCCGGTCACGAGCATCGCCGGGTAGGCTTGCGCGGTGACGTTGTCGTAGGGCGAATAGGAGGCGATGTAGGCACGGGCTTCTTCGTCTTCGATGGGATTGCCCCACTCGACCCACTCGGGCGGGGTGAGCGGCAGCGAATCGTCGAGGATCGTCGTCAGCACATCGACGAAGGGCACGTCCGCGACAACCGCGCCGAACAGGTCGGGACGCATGTTGACCACCGCCCCCATCAACAGCCCGCCGGCGCTCCCGCCGTGCGCGGCAATGTTGCCGGCGGCGGTATAGCGCTGCGCAATCAAATGTTCGGCGCAGACGATGAAGTCGGCGAAGGTGTTCTTCTTATTGTGCAGCTTGCCCGAACGATACCAGTCGTAGCCCTTTTCCATGCCGCCGCGGATATGGGCGATGGCATAGACGAAGCCGCGGTCGACGAGGCTGAGCCGGTTGGATTGGAAGGCCGCCGGAATGCTGATCCCATAGGATCCGTAGCCATAGAGAAGCAAGGGCGCGCTGCCGTCGCGCGCCGTGCCCTTTTTGTAGAGCAGCGAGATTGGCACCTGTTCGCCGTCGGTCGTTTGCGCCATCAGCCGTTCGGTCACATAGTCGATGGGGTCGTGCCCGCTGGGGACTTCTTGGCGCTTGCGCAGCGTGCGCCCGCCCGTGGTTAGGTCGGTGTCGTAGACCGTGAGCGGCGTCGTCATCGACGAATAGCTGAACCGCATCACCGTGCCGTCGTGCGGCATTTCGTGGGACAAGCTGAGGTCGTAGGCCGGCTCGTCGAAGGCGATGGTGTCTTCACTGCCGTCGGCGACGGTGCGCACGACCAACTTGGGCAGCGCGTCGATCCGCTCCAGCCGGACGATGTAATCGGCAAAGACGTTGAGGCTAAGGATCAAGCGACCGGGCCGATGGGGGACGAGGTCGCGCCAATGGTCACGTCCCGGCGTGGCGGCGGGACAGGTGACGATCTTGAAGTCCTCGGCGCCGTCGGCGTTGGTGACGATGACGAGTTGGTCGGCGCGGTGATAAACGCTGTAGCTGACGCCGGGCTCGCGCGGCGCCACTAGAACCGGCGACAGGTCCGGCGCGTCCGCATCGATCAGGCGGACCTCGCTGGTGTCGTCGTGGGCGGCGCAGTTGACGGTAATGTAGCGACGGCTTTCGGTGCGCCCCAGCGATAGATAAAAGCCCTGGTCGGGCTCTTCGTAGACCAGCACGTCGGTTGTCGGATCGGCGCCGACGCGGTGACGGTAGACCCAGCGCGGACGGTGGTTGTCGTCGCGGCGGACATAGAAGAGCGTCGCGTTGTCGTTGGCTATGCGCAGATCGCCGCTGAGACCGCCGACGGCATCCTCGATCAACGCGCCGGTCGCACTGTCGCGGACGCGCAGGCGATAGTTTTCGCCGCCCGTCAGATCGACGCCGTAGGCGAACCACGTGTGATCGTTGCTGACGATGAACATCGACACCCGGTAGAAGGCTTCGTCGGCCGCTTCGGCGTCGGCGTCGAGCAGGATTTCTTCGGCACCGTCGTCGCCCCGGGTACGGCAATAAAGCGGGTGCTGGCCACCGTCGTTGTAGCGTACGTAGTACCGGTAATCGTCGACCGGAACCGGCACGCTGGAGTCGTCTTCTTTGATGCGGGCGCGCATTTCGCCGACCAAGGCGTCGGCCAGGGCGTCCAACGGCGCCAACGACCGATTGGTGTAGGCGTTTTCGGCGTCGAGATAGGCGCGAATTTCCGGGTCGAGCACCGAGGGATCGCGAATGACCTCCTGCCAGTTGGCGGCCCGCAGCCAGGCATAGGGGTCGTTGCCCGACGGATCCGGTTTCGCGGCGGCGACCGGCGGCGAGGTCTTGGCAGCACCGTTCACAGGGGATCCGCCGCGACCCGGACCAGCCATTTGCCGACGTTCTCGCCCTTCATCAAGCCGACGAAGGCCGCCGGCGCGGCGTCGATGCCGTCAAAAATCCGCTCGACGCACTTGAGGTCGCCGACCTTGAGCAAGCGCGCCAGCTCGGCCTTAGCGGCGTCATATTCCGCGACATGATCGTGGACGGTGAACTGGCCGTCGAACTCGTCCGACTGATGCCAGTCGGCCGACGACAGGTTGTACTTGGAGACGATGCCGCACCGCGTATGGCGGGCGCCCGGATTGAACTGGCTGTTGATCGCCGCGGCCATCGCCCCGCCGACGTTGTCGAAATGATAGTCGACGCCCTTGGGACAGGCCGCCGCGACGGCGGCCGCGAGGTCGCCGCAAGTGCGATAGTTGATGACGGCATCCAGACCGAGGTCGCGCGTGAGGTACCGCGCCTTCTCGTCGCTGCCGGTCAGGCCGACGACGCGCGCGCCGGCCAACCGGCCCAGTTGGGCGGCGACCGATCCCACGGTGCCGGCGGCACTGGTCACCACCATCGTCTCGCCCGCGGCCAGGCGGCCTTCGTGCTGGAGGGCGAGAATCGCGGTGAGGCCGGGCGTCCCCAGGACGCTGAGGTGCGCCGCCGGCGGGCCCAGGGCGAGGTCGCACAGGCGGATGCCGGCCGGGTTGTTCTTGCGGTTGTAGCCTTGGCGCGCGACCACGGCGTGGCTTTGCCAGCCCAACAGGCCGTCGACGATCGCGCCCAGCGGGTAATCCGGATCGTTGGAAACGATCACTTCGCCCACGACCGACGACGGGACGACCTGGCCGAGCGCCGACGGCGCGCCTTCGGGCCGCATCGCCTTGTTGGTGTCGGTCGTTGGGTTAAGCATCAGGCGCAGGCGGGGTTCGATCCCGATCAGGATGGTGCGCACCAGAAACTCGCCCGGACCGGGCACGGGGACCGGCCCTTCTTCGAGGCGAAAGTCGCTTTCCTTGGGTGCGCCCTCGGGGTGCGCGGCGAGAACCCAGCGGCGGTGGACGGTGGCGGTCATACAGATCTCTCCTTGGCGGGCATCCTAGGGACTCGTCCGGGATGCGGGAAGGACGCCTGCCGTGATATCGTCGCGGCATGACAGCGAATCGTCTCTTGATCGACGAAAGCCATGACGAAAGCGCGCGGATGCGTTTTGTCGCCGGGATCCGCGGCTATATCGGCGCGACGCTGATGCCGGGCGCGCGCCGGATTTGCGACGGCGACCTGACGCCGGCGTTCGCGGACAAGACCGGGCAGGCGCCCGACCGGCGTGAGCTGCGGCTGATGTTCGAGAATACCGCGCTTTATCCCTGGACCAGCGCGTTGCGGCGGACCCAGCAGGAAATGATGTGGGAGACCTCGGGCGCGACGCTGGCGCGCCAATGGCCCGCCGCGGCGCCGCGCCGGGGCGGTAGCGCGACACTGCGCCTCGACCCGATGGTGCGGGTGCCGCGATATCAAACGGCAATCGATATCCACTGCATGCCCGGCAACTATCACAGCGAATTGACCGATAACGACGCCTTCGCCGGCGCGCTGTACGACCATGTCATCGTGTCCAACGGCTATATGGGCGCCAATGCGGCCGGGGTTGGCGACGCGCTGGCGGCGTTCGTGACGCGCAATTTTCCCGACCTGCGGGTGCAGCGCCTGCTGGACATGGGTTGCACCGTCGGGCATTCGACGTTGGCCTATACGCGGGCCTTTGCGGGCGCCGAGATCCACGCCATCGATGTCGCCGCGCCATGCCTGCGCCATGCCAAGGCGCGGGCGGACGCGGCGAACGCGGCCGTGCATTTTTCGCAACAGAACGCGGAGGCCACCGATTTCGCGGACGGCAGTTTCGACGTGGTCGTCTCGACGATCATCCTGCACGAAACCTCGAACAGGGCGATCCGCAACATCTACCGCGAATGCCGCCGCTTGCTGCGGCCAGGCGGGGTGATGGTGCATTGCGAATCGCAACAGTACTTCGCCAAGACGCCGTTCGATGCGCAGTGGCACCGGTGGGGCGCGCATTTCAACGCCGAGCCGTTCATGGAAACGATGCACGAAATGGAATTGAAGGACCTTGCGGTCGAATGCGGCTTCGCGCCGGAGAAGTCCTTCCCGCAGGTCCCGATGCTCGCGACGCTGGCCGCCGACATGACGGTGGCCGATCCGGGGCGGGCGCCGCTGACCTATCCGGAAATCCTCTACGTCGCGGGCGCGGTGCGCTGAGGCGCTAGAGCGTGCGGGCCAAGCGATGGGCGTCGTTGGTGGCGGCCCAGATGCCGCGTGGCGCGATGCAATCCCCAGCCGCTAAGGCGTCTTCGGGATAGGCGCGCGCCGCCGTGCCGGTAGCCAAAACGACGGTCGCATAGGGGCCGAGGCGCGATCCGTCGGAAAGATCGACCATGCCGTTTTCGACGCCCGCGACAAGCGCGCCGGTCAGGAACCGCACCGTCGAGTTTTCGAACCGGCGCAAGACCTCGGCGCGTTCGAGCGTGAGGTCGAGGGCAGCGCCGCACACGTCGGCACCCGGCGTGATCACCGTGACGGCGGTGACGGCGGGGTCCTCGGTCAGATGGTCGATCAGCGACACCGTGGGCCAACCGCCTTCTTCGTCGATGACCAGCACGCTGCCTGCCGCGGCCGCCGCGCCGGTCATCACATCGCGGCCCATCGGCAGGCCGACAGTGCCCGGAATACCGTCGCGCAGGTGCGGGCGGCGCTGCCAGATCTTGGTCATCGCCGGTTCGGCCCCTATCGCCCAAACGACATGGTCGGCCTCGGGCGGCGACGCTGCGTCGATCCGCTTGCCGGTTGTAACGACGACGCGAAGCGCCGCGAGTTCGCCGATCCACCAATCGAGCGCGGCGGCCATTTCGCCGCGGTGGGGCGACTCCGCCGCCAGCCGCATCGCCCCGCCGAGGTGATCGTCGGCTTCATAGAGGGTGACGGCGTGACCGCGCAGGGCGGCCACGCGGGCGGCTTCCAATCCCGCCGGGCCGCCGCCGATTACGGCGACACGCTTGGGAACGGCCGCCGGCCGGAACGGGCCGAGGTCGCTTTCTCGGCCCGCCGCCGGGTTGACGATACAGGTGCCCGCGAGATGTTGCGCCGCGAAGGCCAAGCACCCCTGGTTGCACGACAGACACGGGCGAATGCGCGCCTCCTGCCCCGCCGCGACCTTGTTGGGCCAGTCTGGATCGGCAATCAGCGTGCGTGCCATTGCGACGACATCCGCCGCGCCGGACGCAAGAATACCCTCGGCCTCGGGTGCGGTGCGGATGCGGCCCGCGATCATCACCGGCGCGCGCAGGGATTGGGTGAAGGAGCGGGCGAGATCGGCGTGCTCGGCGCGCGGATGGCTCATTGGCGCAATAAGTTCGGGAAACGACCAATGGGAGCCGTTGATGACGCTGACCCAGTCGGTCAGGCCCTGGCCGTCGAGAACCTGCATCGCCGCGACCGATTCGGCGAGGCCGTAATCGTGCGGATCGGTGGCAATGGCGTGGCTGGCCGACGTCCGCACGCCCACCGCGATCTCGCCCTTGGTCGCGCTACGAATGGCGTCCAGCGTTTCGGCGACGATGCGCACGCGGTTCTCGGGCGTCCCGCCGTAGGCGTCGGTGCGCCGGTTCAGCGTCGGCGACAGAAAAGCGCCGTAGAGATAATCGGTGGCGGTCTGGACCTCGACGGCATCGAGGCCCGCTTTCCAGCAGCGCACGGCGGCATCGACGTGGGCTTGGATGATCTCGCGAATTCCCTTGGCGGTCAGCACCGCCGGGGTCTCGCCGGTGCTGGGCGAGGGAATCGCCGACGGCGCCACCGCCGCTTGGCCGTCGAGGTGGGAAACATTATGCCCGCCGTGCCACAGGATGAGGGAGAGCAGCGAACCCGCGTCGTGCACAGCATCGGCGGTCGCGGCGAGGCCCGGCACGATGCGATCGTCGTAGACGACGAGTTGGTGTTCGTAGTTGTGGCTGTTGGGATGGACGGGCGCCGATTCCATGCACACCATTGCCGCGCCGCCGCGGGCGCGGGCCGTCACGTAGCCGCGCAATCGGTCGCCGACGGTGCCGTCGGCGTCGCCCAACCGCAGGCTGTGACCGGGTTGAACGATGCGGTTCTTCATCGTTTTCGGGCCGAGGGCGAGGGGCGAGAACAGGCGGGGATAGCGGGCAGGGCCAGGGATCATGGGCAAACTTTATTCCGATTGTGGGCGTCGGGGGCTGGTACCGTGGCCGACACCGTGATTTCGTGCATAATCCGCGATCTGGGGGCGGAGCTATGAGTATGGAAGTTGATCTGATCGTCCGGCGCAAGAACCGGAAGGTTGTCACCGTGACACCGAGCACGACGATGGTCGAGGCCGCTAAGGTCCTGGCCGAGAACCGAATCGGCTTGCTGATGGTTGTCGGCGAGGAAGGAAAGTTCGTCGGCGTGCTTTCCGAGCGCGATATCGTCAAGGCGGTCGCGGGCGGCGCCGACCTGATCCACGGCATGACGGTGGACGAGATTGCCGTCAAGAAAGTGGTCGCGTGCCGGCCGCAAACCACCGTGGCCGACGTCTTTCGCACGATGTCGACCCGGGGCTTTCGCCACATGCCGGTCATCCACGAGGGCAAGGTCGTCGGCGTCGTCAGCTTGACCGATGTGCTGCTGTCTATGGCGCAGGAACCCGGCGCCTACGAGGAAGCGATGCAGGAAGCCGCCACCTAGGGGCGCGGCGCGCCCGCGCCCGAAGCCGAACCCATGGCGAAGAAGCCCGCCTCGAAGACCACGCGCAAGACCGCCAAGAAGACCCCCAAAACCGGCGTCAGCGTCGCCCCCCTCGACGAATACCGCGCCAAGCGCGACTTTCGCGTCACCCCCGAACCGGTTCAATCCACGCCCAGCGTCAGCGGCAACATGTTCGTTGTGCAAATGCACGACGCCAGCCGTTTGCACTACGACTTTCGCCTCGAGATGGGCGGTGTCCTGAAAAGCTGGGCGGTAACGCGCGGCCCGAGCCTCGACCCCAAGGTCAAGCGATTGGCGGTGCGCACCGAAGACCATCCGGTGAGCTACGGCCGCTTCGAAGGCACCATCCCCAAGGGCGAATACGGTGGCGGCTCGGTCATCGTCTGGGACACCGGCGCGTGGGTGCCGATGACCGAGGAGCCCAACGCCGACTATGAACGCGGCGACATGAAGTTCCGCCTCGACGGCAAGAAGATGAAGGGCGGCTGGGCGCTGGTGCGGATCAAGGGCGCCAACGCGACCGGTAAAGAATGGCTGCTGGTCAAAGAGCGCGACATTTACGCCAAGCCCGAGGCCGAGGGCATCGTCACCGAGGATGCGCCGCAGAGCGTCCTCTCCGGTCTCACCGTCCAGGAGATGGAAGACCGCGCGACGCCTGCGCCCCTACCGCGCACCCGCAAGCCGAAACCCAAGCCCGCGACGATCGCCGGTGCCAAGAAAGCCGCCCTGCCCGATGCGCCCAAACCGCAACTCGCCACCCTCGCGGCACACGCACCGGCGGAGGGCGACTGGCTGCATGAGATCAAGTTCGACGGGTACCGTACCATCGCGCGGATATCAGACGGCGAGACCCGACTGACCACGCGCAGCGGACACGACTGGACCGAGAAGTATCAGCCCATCGCCGATTTTCTCGCGACGCTCCCGTGCTCAGAGGCGCTGATCGACGGCGAGGTTTGTGTGCAAACGCCGACCGGCACCACGAGCTTTGGGTTGTTGCAAGATGCGCTGGCCGACGCGGCCAAGGAAAAACTGGTCTATTTCGCGTTCGATCTGATGCATCTCGACGGCTACGACCTCCGCCGCGCGCCGCTACGCGCCCGCAAGGAGGCCCTGGAAGGGCTTCTTCAGGACACCGTCACCAATAATAGTCCGGTCCATTTCAGCGACCATCACCACGGTGGCGGGCCCGACTTTTTCGCCCAGGCCGCAAACCTGGGGCTGGAGGGGATCATCTCGAAACGTGCCGATGCGCCCTACGTGTCTGGCAAGACCAAGACGTGGTTGAAGGTCAAAACCTCCGCCGCGGGCGACTTCGAGGTCGTCGGGTTTGCGCCCGGCAAGGCGGGCGGCGGTCTTGGCGCGCTGCTGTTGGCCGAACGGGTGAACCACAAGCTGCACTATGTCGGCCGGGTCGGGACCGGGTTTGCCGAGCGCGAGGGCGCGCGCCTGGTGAAGGCGTTGAATGAAATCGCCCGCGACGGGCCGATGACTAGTCTGGTCATCGACTCCGAAGACGCCGCGGAGGTAATGGACGCGACGTGGGTTCAACCGAAACTCGTCGTCGAAGTCGAATACGCCAACCGAACCGGCAAGGGCCATTTGCGCGCTGCGCGCTACAAGGGGCTGCGCGCCGACAAGGCCGCCGGACCGGGTGACGCGCCGGTCAAACCCAAGCTGGTGACCGACGCGGTCCTCGCCGGTCTGTGGATCACCAACCCTGAGCGCACGATGTTCAGCGACGACGGGCCCAGCAAACTGGACCTCGCGCTGTACTACGCCAAGGTCGGCGACTGGATGCTACCGGACATCGTCAACCGCCCCATTAC
>CAYGKG010000026.1:0-23435 GCA_964350495.1 uncultured Alphaproteobacteria bacterium | reverse complement strand
TCGCTCGACTGGCGCACGGTCGTCGACGCGGCCCATCAGGTGCGCGACGAACTGGAAGACCTAGGCATCGCCAGCTTCGTGCGCACCACGGGCGGCAAAGGACTGCATGTGGTCATGGCGATCGAGCGCCGGCACAGCTGGAAAGAGATGAAGGCATTTTCGCATGGTGTCGTGCGCCTGCTCGCCCGCAAGCATCCCGGGCGCTACACCGACAATCCGCAAAAGCCGGCACGCCGGGGCAAGATCTACGCCGACTACCTGCGCAACGGGCGCGGCGCCACCGCGGTCGCGTCCTATTCGTTGCGGGCCCGCGCCGGTGCGCCGGTGGCGACCCCGGTGGCCTGGGAGGAACTCCGCGCGATCGAGGATCCCCGGGATTTCGACTGGCAAAGCGTGCCCGTACGCCTGACCCAATTGTCGCGCGACCCGTGGGAAGACCTCGCCAAATCCGCCGTGCGCCTGACGGCCGATCTCAAGAAAAAAGTGTCTATTAACAAATAGGTACAAAGTCGGGTAGTAGTATTGGTTGAAGAATTCCAGTAGCCCCAGAGGGTTCGGAGGTTGGTCATGGCGCCACGCGCGACATGGAAAGGCTATCTCAAGCTGTCGTTGGTTTCGTGTCCGGTACGGATGTACAACGCGACCAGCGATACGGCCAAAATCCGTTTCAACATGCTGCACAAGGACACCCACAACCGGGTGCAGATGAAGCCGCACGACCCGGAGCTGGGCGTCGTCGAGCGCGCCGATCTGGTCAAGGGCTACGAATTCGAGAAGGACAAGTACGTCGTCATCGAGGACGAAGACCTCGACCAAATCCAGATCGAATCGACCAAGACCATCAGCATCGAAAAATTTGTCGACCTCGCCGACGTCGATCCGATGTACCTCGATTCGCCCTACTACATCGCGCCCGACGGGCCGGTCGCCGACGAGACCTACCGCGTCCTGCAAATGGCGATGAAAGAACGCGACAAGGCCGCGCTGGCGCGTGTCGTCATGTCGGGCCGCGAACGCCTGGTGTTGTTGATCCCCCGCGACAACGGCTTCGTGCTCAATACGCTGCGGACCGCCGCCGAAGTGCGCGGCCACCAGGAGTATTTCGCCGAGATCGGTGACGGCAAGCTGGACGCAACGGCTGTCAAGTTGGCCAACCAGTTGATCGAACAATTCGAAGGCGAACTCGATACCAGCCAATTCGTCGACTATTACCAAGAGGCGCTGACCGAGGTGGTCAAGGCCAAGGTCAAGGGCACCGCGCCGGTCATTGCCAAGGCGCCCGAACGCGGCCAAGTGATCAATCTGATGGACGCGCTGAAGCGCTCGATCGACGAAGGCGAAACGAAGAAGCCGCCGGCCAAGAGCCAGCCGCGCAAAAAGGCCAAGACCGGCGCCAAGGCCGCGCCGAAAGCCAAGAAAAAGAAGGCGGCTGGCGCGGCGGGCTAGGTGGCGGCACAATGCCCGCACCGGTTTGGGCCCGCAACGGCCTGGGCCGGCTAACCAAGGGCGCACGTGACCGGCTTTAATCGCAAAACCACGACCCTGATCGGACGCCTGGGCGCCATGACCCAGCGCGCCGCCGCCGCCGCCGTGGCGGCCAAGGGCGGTCGGGTCAGTCGCGGCGTGACTCGGCGGACGCGCATCGCTGTGATCGGACACGGCGCCTATACCCTGATGGACTCCGGCGTCTTGGACGCCCGCCTGGAACAGGCCCGCGCGGTCGGCGCCGAGTGCATCAGCGAGAACACTTTCCTGCGCCGCCTTGGCACCGGGGCCGACCTCCCCAAGATCGAACGCGCAATCGCGCCCGACCTGATGGCCCGCCAGACCGGATTGGACGAAGCGACGATCGCCACCTTGATGCTGTTCGATATTTTCGAGACCGACAACGGCATGGCCGGTTTCCGCGACCTCGTCGCGGCCCGCGAAATCGCGCGCCTACGGGGCGAAGGGGCGAGCCTTGCCGACATCATCGCCAGCGTCTTCGCGATGCGGCGCCGCGACCCCGACAAGGGCCTGTCCCAGGTCAAACTGACGCACTCCGCCGCCGACGGCATTGTCCTGCAGATCGGCGATCGTCACGCCGACTTCGACGGCCAAATGCAACTGCCGATGCCGGGCGTTGCCGCCAACCCGTCGCTGGACGAGCTGTTCGAGGCGGCGGAGATCGCCGAAGAGGACGGCGACTTCGCCCAGGCCGAGTCGCTGTACTTGCGGTGCCTCGACCTCGACCGCAACGACGCGGTGATCGCGTTCAACCTGGGCAACGTGCAACGCGAGCAGGGCAAGCTGCGCGAAGCGCGGTTCTTTTTCCAGCACGCCTTGTCGAGCGATCTGGGCTATGTCGAGGCGCTCTATAACCTCGGCGATGTCTTGGACAAAGAGGGCAAACGTCCCGAGGCCAAGATCGAACTCGCCCGTGCGGTGAAGAAAGACAAGAACTACGCCGACGCGATCTTCAATCTGGCGCAACTGCATTTCCGCGATTCGGAATACGCCGAGGCGCTGGCAGGCTACGAACGCTACCTGGCACTGGACGACAGCAGCGCATGGAGCAAGATCGCCCGCCAAACCATGATGTTGTGCCGCCAGATGACCGCGAGCGGCGGCTGACACGCTGATACCGGCGGCTTCGTCCGCCCTGCGACGGGACCACCAACCATGATGTTGCTCTCCGCCCCGGCATCGGCGCTCTCGTGGCTTGGCCGCCAAGGCACCCGCGCGGTGGCCGCGGTGATCTTCATCGCGATCGCGGTACCGCCGATGGGCGACGTTCTGCGCCCTCTGTTGACGGCCTCGATCTTTGCCCTGTTGACGGTGGCCTTTACCCGGGTCGACCTGCAGCAGGTCCGACAGCGGCTGCGCCGGCCGCGCCTGATTGTACTGGCCGCGTCCTGGTCCATGTTGGCGGTACCTGCGGCATTCGGTGGCGCCATGTTGCTAAGCGGCGTCGACACCAATAGCCCGGACCTCTTCCTTGCGATCATGCTGCAATCGATGGCCTCGCCGTTGATTTCGGCCCCGGCGTTCGCGGCGCTGGTCGGGCTCGACGCGACGCTAGTGCTGGTGACGCTGGTGGTCACCACCGCCGCCGTGCCGTTCACCGCGGCGCTGTTCGCCCTGTTCTATTTCGGCCCGGACATGTCACTAGCGCCGCTCGCGTTGGGCGGCCAGCTCGCGCTGTTGTTGGGCGGCGCGGCGGTCGCCGCGACCGTCATTCGCCGGGTCGCCGGCTATGCCCGCGTCATCAAACGGCGTGCGGAGTTGGACGGGGTCAACATCATTTTGCTGTACGTGTTTTCGGCGGCGATCATGGAGAACGTCGCGGCAGGCTTCTTCGCCACGCCGCTGTTGATGATCGGCCTGACGGCCCTGTCGTTCGTCATTTTCCTCGTCATGTTCGGCACGACAGCGCTGACGTTTTGGTGGGCCGGGCGCGACAGCGCGCTGTCGCTGGGCTTCATGGCGTCGCAGCGCAACATGGGGTTGATGCTGGGCGCCACCGGCGGCGTGTTGCCCGAGTTGACGTGGGTCTACTTCGCGCTGGCGCAGTTTCCGATTTACCTGACGCCGCAAATGCTCAAACCGGTGGTCGCCGCGCTACGCGTCAGTGGTAGGCCTTCTCCACCGCGCTGAAGGCCGCGTCCATCACGCCCGCGGCGAAGTCGACTTCCTCTTCGGTGATGGTCAGTGGCGGCGCGGCTTTGACGGTGTTGGGCATGAAGCCGCCTGCGAATAAACCCCGTTCGCCGCAAGCAGCGGCAAAAATGTTGTTGGGATTGCGCGATAGATCGCCCTGGAACAGCGTGTCGCGGTCCTCGGCGATAATCGGCTCGCCGTTCGGGGTGACCAAATCGATCGTGTAGTAGATGCCGCGCCCGGAGATGCGCCCGATACACGGATGCTTGGCTTGCAGATCGTCGAGATGCGCCTTGAGTTGGGCGCCGCGGGTGCGGGCTTTGTCGATCATGCCGTCCTCGATCATCGCTTCGAGGTTGCCGACGATGGAAGCGCAGACCAGGGGATGACCGTCGTGGGTCGAGCCGCTCCACCAGCGGGCGCGGTCGAAGAACTCGGCGACCTCCTTTGAGGCGACGACGGCACCCACCGGCAACGCACAGCCGTTGATGCCTTTGCCGAGCGCCATCAGGTCGGGCGCGATACCGGGTTCGATCTGGTAGGAGAACCATTCGCCCAAACGCCCGAAGCCGCACAGCACGTCGTCGAGAATCCACAGGATGCCGTACTGACGACATAGATCGTGGAGGCCTTTGAGGTAGCTATGGTGCGGCATGAAGCTGGCGCCGCCGAACATGGTTTCGGTGATGATCGCGGCGATCTTGTGCGCACCCACTTCGCGGATGATTTCCTCGGCGCGGTCGAGTGAGGGCAACCGCCCCTCGCCCTGCCAGTCGGCGTGCTCGGGCGCCGGGATGGCGACGAAGCCCGAGCCCGGAAAGCCGGGGACGTCGCGGTTGTCCGCGGTATCGGGTCCGGTCGACAGGTTGCCGCGATAGCCCGCGACCTGCGTCGCGCCCGGCACAAGCCCGTGGTACGAGCGCTCCTGCGTCAGGATCAACGGCTTGTTGCTGTAGAGCCGCGCCATGGTCATGGCGTTCTCGACCGCCTCGGTGCCACTGGAGAGAATGCGGAGACGCCCGGCCCAATCGTCGGCGCCCAGGATGTCCTCGATCACCAGTTTCGCAGCGCGGGCGCGGTAGTCGGTGGCAAAGCCGAAGAAGACATGGCCGAAGCGTTCCATCGCGCGTTTGATTTCGGCATGCACGCGGGGGTGCCGGTGACCCATGTTGTCCGACACCAATTGGCTTTGGAAGTCGAGCAACTTGCCGCCGCCCGCGGTGTAGAGGTAATTGCCGTCGGCGCCTTCGATGCCGGTGAAGACATACTCGGCCTGCGCCTGGGTGTTGTGCAGATAGTAAGCGCGGTCCCAGCGCTCGATCTCGTCCCAATCGATATTCGGTTTGGTATAGGGCAGTGATGCGTCGCTCATGGCGGCCTCGCTAGGTTGTTCCGGGCTTGGTGTAGGCGTGCGGCGCGTAGCACAACTCAAGCTTCAAGCCGTCGGGATCGGCAAAGAAGACAGCATAATAGCCGCTCGTGTAGGCATAGTCCGCCGGCGGATCGAGAATCGGCGCCGCCATCGTCCGCAACAAGTCATGCAGCGCATCGACTTGGTCTCGGCTGTCGGCGTGAAACGAAAAATGGTGCAGGCCGGGCGCGTAGCGATCATGCGCGCGGGTCTTGCGATCCGCCAGCGCGGCGTAGAGCAGCACGATCCCGACGTCGGGTTTTTTCCATTTCGCCTGTCCGTCGACCGCGGGCCACCGTTCGTAACCGAGGAACCCGAGGACACGGTCGTAGAACGCCGCCGAACGGTCGAGGTCGGCGACGGTGAAAGCGATGTGACTGAGGGCGCCGAGGGCCATCCGGGCTCCGGTTGCACGGTTGCGATGGGGCTATCATCATCGCCTGGGAACAATGAGGGAAGCCATGGCCGACGCAAAACCGAAAATAGAAGGCACCTGCGATGGCCGCTTTGCGGCCGTGAAGGAGGCCTTTGTCGAAAATTTCGCCGAACACGACGAAATCGGCGCGGCCGTCGCGGTCTATCTGGACGGCGAACCGGTGGTCGATATGTGGGGCGGCTTTCGCGACGCCGCGCGGACCAAGCGGTGGGCCAAGGACACGCTCTGCGCCAGTTTTTCGGTGTCGAAGGCCTTCGTCTCGGTGATGGGGCATATGCTGATCGACCGCGGGTTGCTCGATATCGATAAGCCGGTCGCGCATTACTGGCCCGAGTTTGCCCAAAACGGCAAAGCCGACGTCACCGTGCGCGATATCTTCACCCACCGGGCGGCACTGGCCTATGTCGATGCCGAGCTCAAACCCGGCGACATCTACGACTGGGAGACCATGACGACGGCACTGGCGGCCAGTGCGCGCCATGCGCCGTTCGGCCAAGAACCCACCTACCTCAACCTGACCTACGGCTATCTGCTAGGCGAAGTGATTCGGCGCATCGATGGGCGCACCATCGGCCCGTTCCTGCGCGACGAAATCGCCAAACCGCTGGGCGTCGATTTCGCCTTTGGCCTAAGCGGCGCGCAGATCGCGCGCTGTGCCGAGATCGTGCCGGAGACGCCGCTCGCGGGCGCCGAACTACCGGTGCCGGCCGACATGGACGGGTTGATGAAAAGCATGCGCGGACTGGCCGAGGGCGACGGCCGGTTCAACCTCGATAGTTTTCGCAAATCCGAAATCGGCGCGGGCAGCGGCCACGGCACCGCCCGCGGTGTGGCGAAGTTCTTCGCCTGCCTGGGCGCGGGCGGCCGACTCGACGGGGTGCGGCTGATGAAGACCGAAACGCGCGACCGCGCGATCGCCTATTCGGGCGAAAGCGTCGATGCGATTTTCGGCGCGCATAACAAATATGCGGTGGGGTTCTTGCTCAACAACCCGCCAGGCGGCGCGCCGATGGGACCCAACAGCCAAGCCTTCGGCCATCCCGGCGCCGGCGGGCGAATCGGGTTCTCCGATCCGGTCTCGGGCCTCGCTTTCGCCTATTTGCCGAACCTGATGTACTGGGGCGCCGGATTGGGGCCGCGCGGGACCCGGTTGGTCGAGGCCGCATTCGCGTCGCTTTAGCCCGGGTTGGGTTGCTTCGCCGGGATCGTCGCCCAGATCAGCAGCGCAACCCAGCCGATCACGGTCCACGCGAACATGCCGTTGAACAGCGCGATGAAAAACATGCGCGGGTGTTTGCGCGAGATCGCGATCAGCGTCGGCAGCACCAGGACCGGGCCTAGGATCGCAAAGCCGACCAGCATCGAGAGCAGTTGCCAGACGTGCATAGGCTAACCCCGCCGCCGTGCGCCGAGGATGCTGAGATAGCCGCCGATGCGGTGGCGGTAGTCGTCGCCGGGTTTGCCGTCGTCCACCCCGGGCACGTAGAGCGGTAGATCGCCGTTGGCCAGTTCGTCCTCGGCGAAGCCCGCTTCGCGCATTAGCGCATCGGCATCGAGCCCGTGCATCGGCCCGACGAAGGGCTCGTTGTTGAAGTAGGTGTCCCAGTCGGTCTGCGCCTGATCGAAGAGCGACAGCCGCGCATCGTACATCGGCGTTTCGCAATGCAGCGTCACGCCGCCCGGTTTGAGCAGGCGGCGGCACTCCTTGAGGATGTTGCGTAGCGCCTTTTGCGAGGTCTCGTGGACGACGATGTGGGTCATCACCAAATCGAAGGACGCATCGGGAAAATTGGTGCGCTCGGCGTTCTGTTGCGACAGATGGAGCGTGCTGCCCAGGGCCTCGGCGCGGGCGTGGGCGTAGCGCAGCATCGGCGCGGCGACGTCGATGCCGTGGACCTCAGCGTCCGGAAATGCCGTAGCAAACGGCACCGTGCCCGCGCCGATACCGCAGCCCATATCGAGAATGCGTTTGGGGGCGAGGTCGGGGAAGCGGGTCTTCACGTAGTCGACCATCATGTCGCCGAGTGCGTCGTTGAGCGGCCCCATCCCGCCCATGATGTAGATGTAGACGCCGCGGTCATAGAGCGCCGCGGCGTAGGTGTCGTCGCCGTCGGTGACCTCCTGGTGGAAGTTGCCGGGCATACAGTGGATATCGACAGCAGAAAGATAGGGCGGGACCGCCACCGACGGATCGAGCGCGAGCGTGCCGCGCGGCTTGCCCTTGGGTTTGGCCGCGGCGTTGAGGCGGTCGATCTGGCGCAGGGCGGTGTGGCCGGGCGAATCCCAAATCATTTCCTGGGTAGTGCGGATCAGCGAACTCCAGGATTGATGGAAGGGATGGCGCAGCATGGCGCGGCGCACCTCGTGGCGATTGGCGGGCACGCGACCGTGGGCTTTGCGGTAGGCCGGCGCGACATCGCGGTCGAACGCCTGGCGGTTGCCCGGCGTCAGATTGGCCGAAATATGCCCGCGCATGCTGATGACAAAGGCTTGCAGCGCCTCTTCGTCGTGGGCGGTCTGCGGCAACAGTGGGTGTTGGAATTGGCGTGGCATGGCGCACTCCCTCTGGTCACGACTGTACCGGCTGGGGCGCCCGCGTGCCAAGGCGCGCGGCCTTTGCTAAGGTCCGCTCCGCTTTTCATGGGAGACACCGTTATGCGCGCCATCCTCTGCCACGCGTGGGGCGAGCCTTCGACCCTGAAGCTCGAAGAAGCCCCGGCCCCCGCCGCTGGGCCGGGCGAGGTGCTGATCGACGTCAAGGCGGCGTCGGTCAACTTCGCCGACATCGTCATGGTCCAGGGCAACTATCAGACCAAGCCGGCGTTTCCCTTCGCGCCCGGGCTAGAGTGCGCGGGCATGGTAGCGGCGCTGGGTGCCGGCGTGACGGGATTTGCGGTGGGCGACCGCGTGCTGGCCAAACTGGCCCACGGTGGTTTCGCCGATCAAGCCGTTGCGCGAGTGCAGGATACCTACCGCGTACCCGAAGGAATGCCGTGGGAGGTCGCGGGCTCGTTCTACGTCGCCTACGTGTCCTCGCATGTGGCGCTACGCTGGCAGGGCGAGGTCCAGCCCGGACAAACCGTGCTGGTCCTGGGCGCGTCGGGTGGCACCGGATTAACGGCCGTCGAGATCGCCAAGGCGATGGGTGCCCGCGT
Organism: uncultured Alphaproteobacteria bacterium; assembly: GCA_964350495.1. GTDB lineage: Bacteria > Pseudomonadota > Alphaproteobacteria > SHVP01 > SHVP01 > CALJDF01. The sequence goes on along the minus strand of CAYGKG010000026.1, from coordinate 14,794 downwards.
GATCGCGGGTGCGAGCAGCGACGACAAGCTGGCAGTCGCGATCGCGCACGGCGCCGACGACGGCGTCAACTATGCCGAAGAGGATTTGAAAAGCCGCGTCGCCGACCTGACCGGCGGCGATGGCGTCGACGTGGTGTTCGACCCGGTCGGCGGCGATCTGTTCGACCCGGCGCTGTCGTCGCTCGGCTGGGGCGGTCGTTATTTGATCTTCGGGTTCGTCGGCGGCGTGCCGAAGATTCCGGCCAACCGGTTGCTGGTGAAACATCGCTCGGCGATGGGGTGCTCCTTGCGCTATTTCACCGACAAGGCGCCCGACAAACTGGCGACCAGCATGGACGAACTGTTCGCGATGTACGCCGCGGGCAAGATCAAGCCGCTGGTCTCGGAGACCTACCCGCTGGAACAGGCGGTCGAGGCGATGGCGCGGCTGCACCAGCGCAAGGCCACCGGGCGCGTTGTGGTGACGGTGGGCTAAGGGTGACCACCGACTTTGCTATAGTGCTGCGATGACCGTCGCTCCGGACATGCCGACAGAGACGACGACCCTCGACGATTTGATCGCGCGGGCGGCCGACCTGGTGCCGACGCTCGAAGCCCGCGCCGCCGAGACCAACGCGTTGCGCAAATTGCCCGAGGCAACGGTGGCCGACTTCAAGGCCGCGGGCTTCTTTAGGGCGCAGCAGCCGGCGCGCTGCGGCGGGTATGAGCTGGACTTCGGCGCGCTGGTCCAGGTCTCGGCGAAGCTAGGCGAGGCCTGCGCCTCCTCGGCGTGGATCGCCAGTGTGGTGGCGAGCCACCACTGGATCGTCGGCATGTTCCCGGCGCAGGCCCAGGACGACGTCTGGGGCAAGGACCCCAGCGCCATCGTCTGTTCGGCCTATGCCCATACGAACGCGACAGCCGCGCCCGAGGGCGACGGCTACCGGTTGTCCGGCACCTGGCACTATGCGAGCGGGATCGACCACGCCGACTGGGTCATCGTTCTCGCGCCAATCGCCGAGGGCGGCGACGCCCCGCGCATGACGACGGTGCTGGTGCCGCGCGCCGATTTCAACGTGCTCGACACCTGGCATGCGAGCGGGCTGAAAGGCACCGGCACCAACGATCTGACCGTCGCGGAGGCGTTCGTGCCGCGGCACCGCGAACTCGGGTTCGACGACGCCAACACCGGCCGCGCGCCGGGCACCGCGGTGAACCGGTCACCCCTTTACCGGTTGCCGATGATGGGCGTCGGGTCGTTTACCACCATCGGGCCGTGCTTCGGCGTGGCCCGGGGCACGCTGGCGGCATACCTCGCGTCGATGGCCGGCCGCATGGGCGTGCTGTCGGCCGAAAAACTGGCCGAGCACGCGCCCCTACAATTGAAGATCGCCGAAGCGGCGGCCGAGATCGACGCCGGCCAAGCCTTGATCGCCGCCGACCTCGACGAGATCAACGCCACCGCCCGCTTGGGCGGCACGTTGGACCGGATGCAGCGGGTGCGCTTTAAGCGCGACGTCGCCTTTGCCGCACAACTGTGCCGCCGCGCCGTCGATAAACTGGTCATGGCGATGGGCGTGCCCGGACAAAAGGACGACCACCCCGTGCAAATGCGCGCCCGCGACATGAACGCGCTGGCCTCGCATGGGTTGATGTCGTGGGAGCCCAACGCGCTGCCCTATGGCCGCGCCAAGTTCGGGTTGGAACCGGGTAACCCCTACTTCTAACCGGCCGTTCTGGGCTAGGATGCCGCGCATGGCACCGCCGTCCGTCTTTCGCACCGCGACCCACTGGGGCAGCTACGACGCCGAGGTTGTCGACGGCAAACTCACCGCGCTGAAACCGATCGTAGCCGACCCCGACCCCTCGCCGATCGGGGCCGGGATGGCGCGCGCCATCCAGGACGATTTGCGCATTCAACAACCAATGGTGCGCGCGGGCTGGTTGGAGAACGGCCCCGAAGGCCCCAAGGGCAAGCGCGGCGCCGAACCGTTCGTCCCGGTGTCGTGGGACCGGGCGCTGGACCTCGCGGCGGCCGAGACCGAACGGGTGCGCTCAGCCCACGGCAACGAATCGATCTATGCCGGCAGCTACGGCTGGGGCAGCGCCGGCTGTTTCCACCACGCGCAATCGCACATGCGCCGGTTCCTCAATCTGATCGGCGGCAATACGAAGTCGGTCAACTCGTACAGCTTGGCCGCCGCGCAAACCATCGTGCCGCATGTGGTCGGCGACTGGACCTGGGTCTATCAGAACATGACCTCGTGGTCGGTGATCGCCGAACATAGCGATTTGGTCGTCGCGTTCGGCGGCGTGCCGCTGAAGAACGCGCAGGTCGACGGCGGCGGGGTCGGCCGCCACCGGGTGTCGGGGTGGCTCAAGGCGTGCCACGACAGCGGCGTCGCGTTCATGAACATCGGGCCGGTGCGCGAGGATATCGCGGACTTCGCCAGCGCCGCGTGGCTCACCCCGCGGCCCAACACCGATACCGCGGTGATGCTGGGGCTGGCGCACACGTTGGTCAGCGAAGGCTTGCACGACCAAGCGTTCCTCGATCGTTACGCGGTCGGGTTCGACCGGTTCAAACCGTATCTGTTGGGTGAAAGCGACGGGACGCCTAAGGACGCCGACTGGGCCGCCGCGGTCTCGGGGCTCGGCGCGGACGACATTCGCGCGCTGGCCCGGCGGATGGCCGCGGGGCGCACGATGCTGACGGCCGCCTGGTCGTTGCAGCGCGGCGACCACGGCGAGCAGCCCTATTGGATGCTGATCACGTTGGCCGCGATGCTGGGGCAGATCGGCCTGCCCGGCGGCGGGTTCGGGTTCGGCTACGGCGCGGTCTCGAACATCGGTAGTGCCGAGCCGAAGATCGCCGGGCCGCAAATGTCGTCGGGGCACAATCCGCTGAACCGCTTCATCCCGGTGGCGCGGATCGCCGACATGCTGTTGAACCCCGGCGGCACCATCGATTACGACGGCCAGAAGATCGTGTTCCCCGATACGCGCCTGATCTTTTGGTGCGGCGGCAATCCGTTCCACCACCACCAGGACCTCAATCGTCTCGTCAAGGCGTGGCAACGGCCCGACACGATCATCGTCAACGAACCCTGGTGGAACAGCCTAGCGCGCCACGCCGACATCGTGTTTCCGGCAACGACCGCGCTCGAGCGCAACGACATCGGCAGCGCCTATTCGGACAAGTATTTGGTCGCGATGCAGCGCGCGGTGGCGCCGGTGGGCGAGTCGCGCAGCGACTTCGACATCTACGGTGGCCTGGCCGATCGCTTTGGCGTACGCGAAGCTTATAGCGAAGGCCGCGATGAAATGGGCTGGCTGCGCTACCTCTACAACCGCTTTCGCCAGTCGAGCGCCGAACGGGACATCGAATTGCCGGACTTCGATACGTTCTGGAAACAGGGCGAAATAGAACTGCCGGTGGCCGACCGCAGCGTCACGCTGATGGACGCGTTCCGCGACGATCCCGTTGCCACGCCGCTGACCACGCCCAGCGGCAAGATCGAAATCTATTCCGAGACCATTGCCGCGTTCGGCTACGACGACTGTCCGCCGCACCCGACCTGGATACCGCCGGTCGAATGGTTGGGATCGCCCCGGGCCGCGCAGTTTCCGTTGCACCTGATTTCCAACCAACCGCGCACGCGGTTGCACAGCCAGTACGACAACGGTGGCTATGCACAGGCCAGCAAGGTGCAGGACCGTGAGCCCATCTTGATTCACCCCATCGACGCCGCCGCCCGTGGCATTGCCGACGGCGATATCGTGCGGGTGTTCAACGACCGCGGCGCGTGCCTGGCCGGGGCCGTGGTGAGCGACGGCGTGCAACCCAACGTCGTCCAGTTGCCGACCGGCGCGTGGTACGATCCGGTCGAGCCGGGCGGCCTGGATACGCACGGCAACCCCAACGTGCTGACCTTGGACAAGGGCACCTCGAAACTGGCGCAGGGACCCAGCGCCCATTCGGCGCTGGTGCAGATCGAGAAATTCGAGGGCACCCCGCCCCCGGTGCGGGCATTCGTGCCGCCGCCGATGGTCACCCGGCTGCGCAAAGCGCGTTAGATCGACTCGAACTCAATCCGATTGCAGCTTGGCCGCCGTCCGTGGAACGCTGCGTCTAGGAGAGCCCGCACACCCTCGCGGGTGACCGCCGCCGGATTCGGGTAGGGCTTGGCGACGGCGAGGTCGGCGGCGCGGTCGAGGCCGCTCTCCGGCATCCCGATCGCGGCAAGGGTCGTCGGCGCGCCCAACTTTTTTGCAAGGTCGTAGAGCCCGTCGGGCGCATCCAACGCACCCAGCGCCGCTGCAACCCGGGCCATCGCTTCGGGCGCCGAAGCGGCATTGTAGGCGGCGGCGTGCGGCAGGATGACGGTATGCACCTCGGCGTGCGGCAGATCGAAGGTGCCGCCCAGCGTGTGGCAAAGTTTGTGATGTAAACCGATGCCGACGGTGCCCAGCACGACCCCGGCGAGCCAGGCTCCGTAGAGCGCGTCGCTGCGGGCGTCGATGTCGGTCGGGTCGGCCACCACCTGCGGCAGGCCGTGTGCCAAGGCGGCGATGCTTTGTTCGGCCATGGTCGAGGTGATCGGGTTGGCGTCGGGCGCATAGAGCGCCTCGACGGCATGGGCCATCGCGTTCATGCCGCTGGTCGCCGAAATCGCGGGCGGCAGGCCAATGGTGAGTTCGGGATCGTAAATCACGGTGCGCGGCAGCACCTTGGGATCGCGGGCGGTCGTTTTGACGCCGTTTTCGGTGAGACCCCAGATCGGCGTCATCTCGGAACCGGCATAGGTGGTCGGCACAGCGACGACCGGCAGGCCGAGATCGCGGGCCACGATCTTGCCCAGACCGACGGCCGACCCACCGCCGACGACTACAACGCCATCGGCGTTGGTGCGCGTTGCTTCGGCTACTGCCGCCGCCGCGACGTCGGCCGGGACATGCATTTTGGCGTGGGCATGGAGGCCGGCGGCGCGCGTTCTCAAAAGGTCTACCGCGCGCGTACCAAGGGCGCGTTGGCCGGGCGTGGATAGAACGAGAACGTTCGCCAGGCTCAGTCGCGCGACCTCATCGGCGAGTTGTGCGAACGTTCCCGTGCCGAACACGACCCGGATCGGCAGCGCGTCGTAGGTGAAGCCGCGCATCGCCCCGCCGGTCTACCAGCTGTTGCGCAACTCGCGCAGTTTGACAAAGACGTCCTTGGCCGACGGATTCGCCGGGAGGTCGGGGTACGCCGCGCGCAGCCGTTCGATCACGCTGGGACTGTGCAACCTGAAGAAGGTGTTGATTTCCTTCTCCAGTGCCAGCGTCGTCACCAGGGCACGGTCGAGGTCCTGGTCCGCGATCTCGGCCAAGAGTGCCTTGGCGCGGGCATTGTCGGGTTCGCGGTCGAGGGTGAACTCGAGGTTGTTGGCGATGTAGTCGTGACCGGGATAGATCAGCGTGCTGTCCGGCAGCTTGTCGAGCTGGCCGGTGAAGGTGGCATAGAGCTCGACCGGATGGCCGCCGCCCTTGCAGTTGCCGGCGCCCGCATTGAACAGGGTGTCGCCGCAGAACAGGCCGGGCTGGTCGGTGTGCGACAGCAGACAGACATGGCTCATGGTGTGGCCCGGGGTGTCGAGCGATTCGAGCTCGACGGTCTTGCCGACCTTGACCACATCGCCCGCGCCCAGCCCGATGTCGATGTCGGGAATCTTGTCCTTGGCGTTTTTGTGGGCGAGCAGCTTGGCGCCGGTCGCCGCGACAACCTGTTTGTTGCCGCCGATATGGTCACCGTGTTCGTGGGTGTTGAGGACCTGGGTGATGGTCCAGCCCTTGTCCTTGGCGCGGGCCAGACATTTTTCGTGGTCGAGCGGGTCGATCGCCAACGCCTCGCCGGTTTCCGGGCACGCGATCAGATAGTTGAAGTTACGGAAGTTGTTGGCGGTCCAGATCTGTTCGACAATCACAGGCGCTTCCTCTTTGGTTTTGCCGACCTTACCCCGCACGCGCCGCGGCACAAACCCATCGGTTCAGTTGGCCAATGCGGTGCGCTGGGTCGGCCAATGCGTGTCGGCCTTGGCGATGTTGCCGCCGATATCGGCCTGCCACCACACATGCACGGGCCGCGAGTTGTTGAGATAGAGCTTGCCGTCGACGATCTTCCAGGCGGTGGGCGTGATGTCGGCAACGTAATTGCGCGACATGGCGTAGGAACAATACCCGCCGTACTGGGGCGCGAACTTTTCGGGGGCGGCTGCAAACGCATCGCGGTTGGCCGCGGTCGCGAACAGCCACGTCGCGTCGTTCCAGACGTGGCTGTGGACTGCCTCGCCCCTTACCGGACTGCCTTCGGTGAAGTAGGCGACGGGGTCGTAGCCCTTGATGGCAACGCCGTCGGTTTGATTGACGACGCGGTTCTGGGCGCTCGCTTCGGGCGCGACGAACGCCACGAACAAGACCGCTGCCAGAACCGCCGCCAAATGGGTGATGTGTCGCATCGTATCCTCCTGTCCGGTTCGCTCCTTGGACTAGGGCAGCAATGTCACGGGACCATCACGGACGGGGCGGCGTCTAGAGACCTCCCGAAATATTGATGATTGCGCCCGACGTGTAGCCTGCATCGGGCGAGGCCAGATAGGCGATCAGCGCGGCCACTTCGTCGGCTTGACCCAGACGGCCCATCGGCACCGCGGCGATCACGTCCTTCATCCGCTCGGGCGGGTGGGTGTCGAGCATCGGCGTGTCGATCGGCCCCGGTGCGATGCAATTGGCGGTAATGCCGCGCGGCGCAAAGTACCGCCCCAAATATTTGGTGAAGGCTTCGATGCCGCCCTTTGAGGCGCTATAAGCCGGGCCGGTGACGCGGCTGGCGGCGTGGCCCGCCATCGATCCCAGCAACACCATGCGGCCACCGTCGTTGATCCAGGGATCGGCGGCCTTGGCGCAGGCAAACATGCCGGTGAGATTGATCGTCAGGATGTCCTGCCACAGATCGAGCGTCATCGTGTCGAGGTGTTTGTTCTCGACGATCCCCGACACCAGCACCACCACATCGACGCTGTCGCAGTGTGCGCGGGCCTGGGCGAAGGCGTCCGGGACGCTAGCGGGGTCGCGTAGATCGATATGAACCGCGACGGCGCCGTGCGTAGCGGCCAGCGCATCGACACCCGAATCCGCCAGATCCATGCAAATCACGGGGCTGTAGCCCGCCTCTGAAAGCCGTGCCGTGGTGGCCCGGCCGATGCCGCCGGCGGCACCGACAATGCATACGCTTCGCTGTCTTTTTGCCGTCATTTCACTCCCCGGTGATGCCAAAGACCCCAATGTTGGGGCCTAATATAGCGGCAGAATTCAGGAGCGGTGGCATGGCGACGGCATTCGGCGGATTTCCGAAAACGGCGACGACGTTTCTCAAGGGATTGGCGAAGAACAACAGCAAGGCGTGGTTCGATGCGAACCGCGCCGACTACGAGAACGGCGTGCTGGAACCGTGCAAGGATTTCGTCGCGGCGATCGGGCCGAAGCTCGCCAAGATATCGCCCGACATCCATGCCGAACCGAAGGTCAGCGGCTCGATCATGCGGATCAACCGCGACACCCGGTTCTCCAAGGATAAGACGCCCTACAAGACCTATATGGGCCTGTGGTTCTGGCAAGGCGCCGGGCGGTCGCGCGAGTGTCCCGGGCTCTACTTCGGTCTCAGCGGCGACGAACTGACCTTGGGGGCGGGGATGCACCTGTTCGGCCCCAAGCAACTCGACGCCTACCGCACCGCCTTGGTCGATCCCAAGCACGGACCGGCCGGGCGCAAGGCCTATGACAAGATCGCCACACTAAAAGGCATCGAGATCGGCGGCGCGCACTACAAGAAGGTGCCGCGCGGCTTCGATCCCGCGCACCCCAACGCCGACCTGCTGGTGCACAACGCGCTGTACTTCGGTTTCACCACCAAGGTGCCGGCGGACATCTATACGCCCAAGGCAATGGACTATTGCGTGAAGGCCTACAAACAGGTCTGGCCGTTGCAACAATGGTTGGTCGCGGCGATCGGCTGACCCGGCGAACTAGGTAATTGTCGCGCTGACGGAGCCGAGGCCACCGAAGTCGACACGCACCGCATCGCCGGCGGCGAGCGGAAGAAATCCGGTACAGGTGCCGGTCGTCACGACCGTGCCGGCGGTCAGACCGCGCCCCCTCGCCGACAACGTGTTGATAAACCAGGTCAACGCCTTGAGCGGACCGCCCAACGCCTGGGCACCGGTCCCCTGCGCCTTTTCCTCGCCGTTGACGAACACGGTGACACCGTGCGCGGCGAGGTCGAGCGACCGCCACGCGGCGACCGGGTCCCCGTGCAGGAAGGCGATGTTGGCGGCATCGTCGGCGATGAGATGGCGCGGATCGGCCTGCAGCAATCCGCCCGTGAGCCGTGTGCCTGCAATTTCCAACGCGGGACACACGGCCGCCACCGCATCAGCGACATCGGATTCACGGTAGGGCGCCGCGCGCGGCGGCATGTCGGCGCCGAGGATCAGCGCGAACTCGCCTTCGGCACCGGGGCCGAAGGCCGACGCACCCGGCACCGTCGCCCCATCGGCGTAACAAAAGGGCGCGAACAGCGGACCGTAGAAAGGGCCGTCCAGTCCGAGCGCCGTTTGCGACGCCGCGCTGGTGGCGCCCAGCTTCCAGCCCACCGGGCTTGAACCCGACAGCGCGGTGATCGCGTCTTGGACGGCGTAGGCCGCGATTTGGTCGGGAATCGGACCGAGCTCGGTCGCCGCGAGCGTATCGCCTGCGCATCGCGCCGCCCACAGCCGGTGCGCTGTCTGCCCCGCCTCCATGTCAGTCCTTCAGGTAGGGGTTTTCCAGCGTGGCCACGAGGTCGGCCATCACGGTGCGGAACTGCGTTTCGTCGCCGCCCATCAGAATCGCATCTTCGAGGGCGTCCTGGGCGAGCTGCCGGATTTCCTCGAGGTTCTCGTTGAGCACCTTGATCTTCTCGCGACACGACAGGGCTTTGCCCGCAGGATCGCGCCACGTCGGCGGCGCAAAGGGGGTCTTTGCCATAGTTCTCCTCCAAGTCGGCGCGGTATCGATCAATCTATGGACAGCGGCGGCGCTTTTCTATCCCCGCGGGGCGAACACCGGGCGGGGGTTGCTTGAGGACTCCGACCGAATCCCGCTATCGTCCCGGCCCTTACCCCCGTCTTCGGAGACCCCACGAAAATGGCCGAATCCTTGAACAAGCAGCTCAAGACCCTGCTCGGCCGCCGGGCCGCGACCCTGGTGCCGGGCGCCTTCAACGCGCTGACTGCCAAAATGATCGCCGATGAAGGCTTTGAGGCCGTTTATGTGTCGGGCGCCGGTGTCACCAACGCCTATCTCGGGATTCCCGACCTCGGCCTGATTTCGCTGAGCGAACTAGCCGACAACGTCGCGGCGATGCGCGATGTGGTCGACATCCCCATCATCTCGGACGCCGACACCGGATTTGGCAACGCGGTGAACGTGACCCGCACGGTCAAGGTGCTGGAACGCGCGGGCGCCAACGGCATTCAGTTGGAGGACCAGGTCTTTCCGAAAAAATGCGGACATTTTTCCGGCAAGGCCGTAATCCCAGCCGACGAAGCAATCCAGAAGATTCGCGCGGCAGTGGACGCCCGCAGCGACCAGGACTTCGTCATCGTCGCGCGGACCGACGCCCGGTCGGTACTCGGGTTCGAGGCAGCGATCGAACGCGCGCACGGCTTCATCGAAGCCGGCGCCGACGTGACGTTCGTCGAGGCGCCCGAATCGCTGGAGGAGATCGAAGCGATCGCCAAGCTGCCGGTGCCGCAACTGATCAACCTCGTCTACGGCGGCAAGACCCCCGTCTTGGAACAGGCCGAACTGAAGCGGATGGGTTATGGCATGGTGCTCTATGCCAACGCGCCCTTGCAGGCCGCGATGCTAGCCCTGCGCAATACGTTGCACCACCTTAAGGTGAATGGTTCGACCACCGGCTGGGACGATAACCTGTTGCCATTTGCCGAGCGTCAGGTGGTCGTGGACAAGGCGCGCTTCGACGCCATCGAAAAGAAATACGCCGCCGAATAGACCGGCTTTAGGGGAGGACCACCCATGCGACCGTGGGACGACATCATTAGCGAAGACGAGCAGAAGGCCTACCGTGCCGCCGGCTTCGGGCGGCCGACCGGGATGGGGACGCGCCCAGCCCTGCTCATCATCGACGTGCAATATCGCACGACGGGCACGGTGGAAAAACCGTTCTGGGAATCGATCAAGGAATTCCCGACCAGCTGCGGCGATGTCGCCTGGAACGCGGTGCGCAACATCCAGCCGTTGCTGGCGCTGTTTCGCGCCAAGAACTGGCCGGTGCTGTATCCTCACGTCGCGCCCAAGAAAGCCTATGACGGCGGGCGGCTGGCCGCGAAGGTGCCCAGCATCATGACCATCCCCGAAAAAGGCTACGAGTTCGTGGCCGAGGTCGGGCCGGTCGACGGCGACATTCTGGTACCCAAGAAACAACCCAGCGCCTTCTTCGGCACCGCCCTGACCTCCTATTTGATCGACGTCGATGCCGATACGTTGGTGGTGACGGGGTGCACGACCTCGGGCTGCGTGCGCTCTTCGGTGGTCGACGCCTTCGCCTACAATTTCCGCGTGGCGGTGCCGGAGGATGCGGTGTACGACCGCAGCCGCGTCTCGCACGCGGTCAACCTGTTCGACATGTCCGAGAAGTACGCCGACGTCATGCCGACGCAGGATTTGCTGACGCGTCTTTCCAACATCCCAGCCCGCGCGCCTGAAGGAACCCCATGATCGACTTCTACGGATTCAATACCGCCAACGGCCAGAAGGTCGCGGTCATGCTCGAGGAATCGGGCCTGCCCTACACCTTCAAATATCTCGACATGATGTCGGGAGCGCATCTCACCGACGCGTACAAAAAGATCAACCCGATCGGCAAGATGCCGGCGATCCTCGACCACGACGGCCCCGGCGGCAAACCGCTGGCGCTGTTCGAAACGCTAGCGATCTCGGCCTACCTGGCGGAGAAGTCGGGCAAGCTGTGGCCGACCGATCCGACCGAACGCGCGTTGGCGCTGGAGTGGGCGACGGTGTCGCCGGCCAACCTGAACCCGGCGTTCAACGTGCATTTCGTGCTGAAAACCCGGACCAAAGGCGACCACGCCGAAGTCGCGGATTACTACACGGGCCAGGTGCATCGGTTGATGGCGGTGTTCGACCAACGCCTGGGCGAAGCGCCCTATCTCGCAGGCGAAACCTATTCTTATGCCGATGTGCAGCTGTACCCGGTTGTCGTGGTGTCGGTGGCGGCGCTGGAAGGCGGGTTCGAGCCCTACGCCAACGTCCGCGCTTGGGTTGAACGCGTCGGCTCCCGGCCTGCGGTCAAAAAAGGCATGGCCGTGATCGCCGACGGAACCCCCAAGTCATGATCGACCTGTACACAGTCCCGACCGCCAACGGGCAACGCGCCTCGATCATGCTGGAAGAAGTGGGATTGCCCTACACGGTCCACGCCATCGATTTCGCCACGGCGGGCCACCAGGCGCCCGCGTTCCTCGCGATCAATCCGCTCGGCATGGCGCCGGCGATCGTCGACCGCGACGGCCCCGGCGGCAAACCCATCAACGTCTTCGAGACGTTGGCGATTTGCTATTACCTGGCCGACAAGACCGGCAAGCTGTTGCCCAAGGACGGGTTGGCCCGCGTCGAGACCCACAAGTGGGCGGCGATGGTCGCGGCCGACCTCGGGCCCGCGTTTGCTGGGCAGTACTATTTCAAGATCGCCGCCAAACCGCCGGTGGCTTACGGCGTCGATCTTTACGAGACCCGCGCCAAACGCTTCTTGCAGACTATGGACGACCGCTTAGCCGACAACGCCTATTTGGCGGGCGCCTATTACACGATTGCCGACGTCATGGCCTATCCAAGCGCGACGTCGTCGGCCGCCCGGTTGGACGATGGGATCGCCGCCTATCCCCATGTCGGGCGCTGGGTCGAGCAACTCGGCGCACGCGACGCAGTCAAGAAAGGGATGGCGGTTCCCGCCTAATGCCTATGGGTGACACGCACAATACCGGCCCGCTGAAGGGTTGGAAGATTATCGACCTGTCGCGCGTCCTGGGTGGGCCTTACTGCACCCAGTTGCTCGGCGACCTCGGCGCCGAGGTCATCAAGATCGAGCCGCCGCAGGGCGACGAGACTCGCGACTGGGGCCCGCCCTTCGACGACATCGGCGAGGCCGCCTACTTCATGGGAGTCAATCGCAACAAAAAGAGCCTCGCGTTGGATATCCGCGCGCCCGAGGGCCGCGAGATCCTGCTGCGGTTGCTCGAGGACGCCGATGCGCTGGTCGAAAACTTCAAGACCGGGTCGCTGGAAAAATGGGGCTTGGGCTATGACGACGTGCTCAAGGAGAAATTCCCGCGCCTGATCCATTGCCGGGTCACCGGCTTCGGCGGCGACGGGCCGCTCGGCGGATTCCCCGGCTACGACGCCGTGCTGCAAGCCATGTGCGGCTGGTTCACCGTCAACGGGCCGCCCGAGGGCAGCGGCGTGCGCATCGGCATTCCGTTGGTCGATATCGGCACCGGACTGTTCGCCGCCAATGCGATTTTGGCGGCTGCCGCGGAACGCGAAAAATCGGGCAAAGGCCAATTGGTCGAAGCCAGCCTGTTCGACACCGGGATTGCCTTTCAACACCCGCACGCGCCGAACTGGTTCCTGTCCGGCACGCCGCCGGTCCGCGTCGGCAACGCCCATACCAACATTGCCCCCTACGACGCCTTTCCCAGCGGCACGGTCGACATCTATTTGTCGGTCGGCAACAACGGACAGTTCCACCGGTTGTGCGAGGCGCTGGGCGCGCCCGAGATCGCCGACGATCCGCGCTTTGCCAGCAACGCCGAGCGGGTCCAGCACAAGCCGGCGTTGCGCGAAAAACTGGTCGCGTTGCTGGCGGACAAGGACGGCGAAGCCATTTGCATGTCGCTGCTGAAGCAGGGCGTGCCGGCGGGTCCGATCCTGGACATGGCCGGCATCTTGAACCATCCGCACACCAAGCACCGCCAGATGGTCGTCGAGAAGGACGGCTATCGCGGCGTCGGCGTGCCGATCAAGTTCAGCCGGACGCCGGGCTCCGTCCGCAGCCGTCCGCCGACCTTTGGCCAAAACGACCGCGAGGTCTTGGAGGCGGCGGGATTCAGCGGTGCCGAGATCGACCGGTTCATCCAAGCCGGCGTCGTTCTGGAAAAACGCCGCAAGGCGAAATAGGGAGCCCGAACCATGGCGCGATTCGAGCAGTGCCTGTATGCCGACGAAGCGTTGGAACGCAAACTGGGGTTTCCGCGTTTTGTGAAGTCGCGCGGCATCTTGTACATGTCGGGCATGCTATCGGCGGACGAGAATTTCGATCTGGTGGGCGCGGGCGACATGGCCGCGCAAATCGACCGGATCTACACGCGACTTGAAGCGGCGTTGGCGACCCAAGGAGCGACGTTGCAGCATGTGGTGAGCGAGATTCTCTTCACCACCGACCTCGCCGCATTAAGTGCCGCGAGCGAGGTGCGCCGGAGTTTTTACGCCCGACACGACGCATCGATTCCGGCATCGACCGCGGTGCAAGTGGCCGCGCTCGCGTTACCCGGCGCGATGCTGGAAATTCATCCGACCGTCGAGGCCCCGGCATGACTGCCGTGCGGGACATCGTGGCGGCGCTCGGCGTGATCGGTCTGTTGTGGACCGGCGCGGCGTTCGCGGCCTCGCCGAAGTCAGCCGACGAGGCAGTGCCCGTCGTGCGCTTTATCCCCCTCGCGCCGCTAAGCGCCGCAATCATCAACAACAGCCGTGTGAGCGGCCGGGTGACGATCGACATCACCATCGAAATTCTCAAGCCCGAGGAAGCAAGCGAGGTGCAACGCAAAGTGCCGCGGCTGCAGTCGGCGTGGCTCAACGTCTACCAGCGCCACATCGGCCGCCTATCGGGTTTGACCGAGCGCTTGGACCTTGAGGTGATGATCGGCGATATGCGGCGCGCCAGCGATATCGTCGTCGGCAACGACGTCGTCCGGCCGCTGATTCAGAATATCGCCTATTCGCGCTAGCGCGCGTCCGACCCAAGCCAATGGTCGAGGAAACCGTCGAGCCAGCGGCGGACATTGTGATCGTGCGCATCGCGCACCGATTTCATCTCGTCGAGCGCCTGGGCGCCGGGGACCGAGCGCTTGTGGGCGAAACCCGACCATCGTTCCATCGTATGCGGGGTCAGTTCAGGATGAAATTGAACGCCATAGGCTGATTGGCCGTACCGGAAAGCCTGGTTGGCGAAGCGATCGCCGCGCGCTAATACGGTCGCGCTGTCCGGCACCTCGTAGCCGTCTTTGTGCCATTGATAGGCGTGGATGACGTCGGTATCGCCGAAGATCTCGGTGCCTGCATCGGTCGGATAGACCGGGAAGTAGCCGACCTCAAACAGGCCCTCGGCATGGGGGTGGACGCGACCGCCTAGGACCTGGGCCAGCATCTGACAGCCAAGACAAATGCCCAGGAACGGCACACCGGAGTCCAAGACTTTCGGCATCCAATCCAACTCGCGACGGATAAAGTCGAACTTCTCGTATTCATAGGCGCTTTGCGGGCCGCCGAACACAACAACGCCAGCGTGGTCGTCGAGATTCTCCGGCAGCGCGTGGCCGAGGCAAGGCCGGCGCACATCGAGCGTATAGCCCTTGCGTTTAAGGAAGCGACCGACGCGCCGGGTGCGCGAATGTTTTTGGTGGACGATGCAGAGGATACG
>CAYGKG010000025.1:26415-33189 GCA_964350495.1 uncultured Alphaproteobacteria bacterium | reverse complement strand
GTGTGGCGCAGCTCCTCGTGGGTCAACAGCCATAGCCCGATATCGAGGTCGCGGTTCGGTGCGCCCAGGCGTTCGAGATGGGGATCGTCGTCGGCCAGAAAACACGGCAGCAGCGCCAAACCCATGCCAGCGCGGCAGGCATCCAGCACGCCCATGTAGGTGTTGACCCGGAAGACGATGCGCGCCTCCACCAACGCGCGCTTCATCCACGCGAAGGGCGGCATCTGCACCAATGCCCCCGACGGTTCGATCCAGTCGTGGGTTGTCAGATCGGCCAACTCGGCGTTGAGCGCAAGGTAGTTGTGCGCGCCGTAGACCGCGAAGGCGATCGACGCTGCGCGGCGGCCGACCAGCTGTTCGTCCGGTGTGTTGGTCGGACTGACCGCGACATGGGCTTCGCGATTGAGGCCCGGTGGTTGGTTGGAAATGATCAACTCGAGGTCGACCAGGGGATAGGCGTCGCGGAATCCCGCGAGATGGGGCGTCAGCAAGCGTTGCAGCAGCGTGTCGCGCGTCACCACCCGCAAGGGGCCCCGCAGGCGCACATCGCGACCCTGGATGCGGCGCGCCACCGTATCGATCTGGCCGGCAACGTCGCCGGCGGTTTGCGCCAGTTCCTCGCCCGAGGCGGTCAGTAAATAGCCCGAGCGCCGACGTTCGAACAACCGCACCCCCAGCGTCTTCTCAAGCCCGTTGAGGCGGCGGAAGACGGTGGTGTGATTGACCCCCAGCGCGGTGGCCGCAGCCGACAGAGAGCCGCCCTCCGCCACCGCCTTGAACAACCGCAGATCATCCCAATCCATCGCCCAGAATTCGTCAATCTTTGCGAAAACGCAAGACTAGTTTGCGATTTCTCGCATTGTTGTGCGCCATCGCACACTCTAAGTTCTCTTCAACAGCGCAACGAGAGCCGCAGCAATGAACACGACGTACTTGGACAACGCCCCAACTGGACCGCAAACCGTAACCGGTCGGGGTGGCGTGGTGACTCATTTGGCTCAGACGGCAGCCGCGATCGCCCGTGCCTCCCTCCGGCCGGTCGCGGCAGTCCTAACCTGGAACCGCCACAAGGTTGTGGCGGCGCGCTTGGACGGTCTGGACAGCCGCCTGTTGCGCGATATCGGTGTCAATCACCGCGATGAAGTTTTGTTTGCCGGCGCGGGGCGAGGCACCTCCCTCCCCGTCCCTCAACCCGGCACCGCCAACGACAATGCCCTTTACCGGGCGGCGTAGTTGGCGTCCCTTCGGCCTGAGAAAGCGAGGTACACGATGACGCTATTTCGGCGCGCCGCCCTGGTTGTCGGTTTGATCGGTGGGCTCGGTCTCGCCGCCTTACCGGCACAGGCTCAAAACGCGTGTTTCGCCCGCGCCCAGGCGATCGAGAACCTCAAGGAAAAGTACGGCGAAGACATCAGCGCCCGCGGCCTTTCAAACGACGGCAAAGTGATGTTCGAACTCCTCACCAGCGCGACCGGTTCGTGGACGCTGCTGGTGACCAGCGCCGAGAACGGCCAGACCTGCATGGTCGGTACCGGCGACGCGTGGACTGCGGTCGACGCTCTGAAGACAAAAGAACCCGCAGTTTAGCGGCCACGAACAGGCGGGATGGCGAAGACCTTGACGCGAACGGAGACCTCCCTGTCCGAACGCGCCGACGCCATCCCGCCGATCTCGGCACAACCCATCAAAATGCTGATCGATGGCGTGTGGCGCACCGACGTCGTCGATTCGCCAGACTTGCGCCAACGCCGCATGGCCGAACGTCGGCGAAGCATTCGCGACGTCATCGATGCCGAACCCGCAGCGCCCTTTCCACCCGAGGCCGGCCGCTACCCCCTCTACGTTTCCTATGCCTGCCCTTGGGCGCACCGGGCAATTTTGTATCGCCGCCTTAAACGCCTTGAGGACGTGATCGGGATGTCGGTGTTGCACCCCAAATGGGGCGGGCCTCAGGGATGGCGCTTCGGCGCGAGCGATCTCAGTACGCCGGATCTGGTCGAGAACCGGCGCTACCTCTACGAGGTTTACCAATCCTCCAAGTCGGACTTTACCGGGCGCGCCACCGTGCCGGTGCTCTACGACACCCAGACCAAACGGATCGTCAATACCGAGTCACGCGAGATCATGCGGATGCTCGACGGCGCGTTCAATCATTGGGGCAAGGGCTGCCAGAACTTCTACCCGCCAAACCTACAATCCGAGATCGAGGCGATGAACGCGCTCATCCTCGAGAACGTCGCGGAGGGCGTTTACCGGGCCGGTTTCGCCCAGTCCCAAGACCGCTACGACAAGGCGATCGCCGCGCTGTTCAAGACGCTCGACCGGCTCGAAGATCAGGTGCGCAGCCAACCTTTCCTGCTCGGCAGCCGGGTCACCGAAAGCGACTGGCACCTGTTTCCTGTGCTGGTCCGTTTCGATCTTGTCTATTACACGGTGTTTCGATGCAACCTGCGCCGTCTGGCGGACTATCCGGCGCTGACGAGCTACGTCGAGCGGCTGTACCAGCTTCCCGGGGTCGCGCAAACCGTCAAGCCCGATCACATTCGTCTGCACCACGACGAACCCGAACTGCCGATCAATCCCGACATCGTGCCCGCCCGGCGGTCCGCCGGTTAGACGGCAACCGCCGACCCCGGCTAGAATGGCGCCATGATCGATGTCTATGGCCTCAAGAATTGCGACACCTGCAAAAAGGCCACGGCCTGGCTCGACGACCATGACATCGCCTATACGTTTCACGACGTACGGGCCGAACCGCTGACCTCCCAACAGGTCGGCACCTGGGTCAAGGAACTCGGCAGTACCACCTTGGTCAACCGCCGCGGCACAACCTGGCGCCAACTGCCACCCTCGGAGCAAAGCAACGCCGGCACCGCCGACGGCGCGCGCGACTTGATCCTTGCCCACCCGGCCCTCATGAAGCGCCCGGTCTTCGACCTCGGCCACGAACGCCTGGTCGGGTTCAGTCCGGAAATCCGCACTGCCCTCAGCGAAAACTAATCGGTTCTTGAAAGACCGTTTATCAGAACGTATGTTCTGATAATGGCGCGGCAAAAATCATTCTCCCCCGATGCGGCATTGGACCTGGCGATGGGGGTCTTCTGGCAGCGCGGCTTTGCCGATTGCTCCATCGAGGACTTGGTCGCCGAAACCGGGGTCAGTCGCTACGGGCTCTACAGCACCTTTGGCGAAAAGGACGAGCTCTTCGCCACCGCCCTAGACCGCTACAGCGAGCGGGTGATCGATCCCCTGTTCGGACCGCTGGAAAAGGACGGTGCCGGCCTGGCCGACATCCACCGCTATTTCGACCGTCTTGTCGCGGCAAGCGACCAGCCCTACGCACGCTTTGGCTGCATGCTGTGCAACACGGTGGCCGATGCCGACACGGTCAGCGCACCGGTCGCCCGTCGCGTCGCCCAGTTTATCGGCCGCCTGCGCTTTGGCTTTCTGCGTGCGTTGGAAAACGCCAAACGCGAAGGCGATCTCGGCGCCGAGGCCGACCCCCAGGCCCTGGCGGACTACCTAGTCGGCGTCGTCCAAGGTATTAGCGCCTATGCCCAAGCGCCGGTTCCGGCCAACGCCGTCCTTAACTTCATGCGTACCGCAGTCCGCGCGTTGAAATAGTTTATTTGCACAAATCAGAACGTCTGTTCTGTTCACCGAAGGAGACTCCAATGGGAACCATCACCGTCACCAGGAATTTGAACGTCAATGCCGAACGCGTCTGGGCCGCCCTTGCCGACTTCGGCAACATCGCTGCTTTCCATCCCGGCCTATCGGGCTCGCACCTACTCGACGGTTCGGCGGCAACCGGCGTTGGTGCCGAACGGCGCTGCGATCTGAAAGACCGCAACTACCTGGTTGAACGAGTCCGCGATTGGCAGGAAGGCCGCGCCTACACGGTCGATATCATCGACTCGTCGATGCCGTTGCAGCGCGCAACCGCGACTCTGCGGGTCGACCCGATCGATGCAAATCGCTGTACGGCGTCGATGCACGTGGACATGACCTTGAAGTTCGGCCTGCTCGGTAAGGTAATGGAAATCCTGGCGGCGCGGAGTGCCATGCGGCGAACGATGACTGGCATCCTGGGCGGCCTCGACACCTTTGTGACGATCGATCGAAAGACGCCCCAGGGCGCCCCGGTTGCCGCATCGACCTAACGCCGAAGGTCGCGCTAGGCCGCCTTTATGTATTCATCGAATCGAAAAATTCGCCGTTGTTCTTCGTACCCTTGAGCTTGTCGAGCAGGAATTCCATCGCGTCGGTCGTGCCCATCGGCATCAGGATGCGGCGCAGGACCCACATCTTCGACAGGGTGCCCTTGTCGACCAGCAACTCTTCGCGGCGGGTGCCCGACTTGGTGATGTCGATCGCCGGGAAGGTGCGCTTGTCGGCCAGCTTACGGTCGAGAATGATTTCCGAGTTACCGGTACCCTTGAACTCTTCGAAGATAACCTCGTCCATTCGACTACCGGTGTCGATCAGCGCCGTGGCGATAATCGTCAGCGATCCACCCTCTTCGATGTTCCGAGCCGCGCCGAAGAAACGCTTGGGACGCTGCAACGCGTTGGCATCGACGCCGCCGGTCAAAACCTTGCCCGAGGACGGCACGACCGTGTTGTAGGCCCGCGCGAGACGGGTAATCGAATCGAGCAAGATCACCACGTCGCGCTGATGTTCGACCAGCCGTTTTGCCTTCTCGATGACCATCTCGGCCACCTGAACGTGGCGCACCGCCGGCTCATCGAACGTCGAACTGATGACTTCGCCTTTGACCGACCGATCCATGTCGGTCACCTCTTCCGGCCGCTCGTCGATCAGCAGCACGATGAGGTAGACCTCGGGATGATTGGTGGTGATCGAGTGCGCAATGTTCTGCAGCAACATCGTTTTACCGGTGCGTGGCGGCGACACGATCAGGCCACGCTGGCCCTTACCCAGCGGCGCCACTAGGTCGATCACCCGACAGGAGGAGTCGACCTTGGGGTCTTCCCGTTCCAGCGTCAGCCGCTCTTCAGGATAGAGCGGCGTCAGGTTGTCGAAATTGACCTTGTGCCGGCTCTTCTCGGGCTCCTCGAAATTGATCGTCGATACCTTGAGCAGGGCGAAATAGCGCTCGCCTTCCTTAGGCGCGCGGATCTCGCCTTCGACGGTGTCGCCGGTGCGCAGTCCGAAGCGGCGTATCTGGCTCGGGCTGACGTAGATATCGTCAGGGCCGGCGAGGTAATTGGCTTCCGGCGAACGGAGGAAACCGAAGCCGTCCAGCAGTACCTCCAACACCCCAACACCGGTGATCTCGACATCGTTTTCGGCGAGTTGTTTGAGGATCGCGAACATCATGTCCTGCTTGCGCAACGTGCTCGCGTTTTCGACCTCGAGTTCCTCGGCATAGGCAAGGAGGTCGGTCGGGGATTTGGCCTTGAGTTCTTGGAGATTCATATGATCTCGACTGTCTTGCTTCGAAGGGGGGTGCGGTGCTGACTGTCTCGCAAAAGTCGGCCCAACGGCCGGTGGAACAGATCAGATTCGCGAAGGAAGGGGGTGGGCCCCAGAAACCGGGGCCTTCTTGAGGCCCAGAGAATTGTCGAAAGGCCCGCGGAAGTCAAATGAAGATTGCGGGTCGCGCCGGGCGCCTAGAACGGTTTCGCAACGACCAACAGCACGATCCCCACCATCAACACCGCCGGAACCTCGTTCACGATCTTGTAAAACCGGCGGGTATGGCGATTTGCGTCGCGTACGAAGTCCCGCCGCCATCGGGCGAGAAAGCCGTGAATCGTGAACATCGCCACCAGCGCCGCGACCTTGATCCAGAACCACCCGGTTTCGAGCACAGCGAAGGGCGATGCGGCGATCAATAACAGCCCGAAGACCACCGCCGCGATCATCGACGGATTGACGATCCCGCGCAGCAGGCGCCGTTCCATGACCTTGAAGGTTTCCGATTGGGTCGACCCCGGCTCGGCGTCGGTATGATAGGCGTAGAGCCGCGGTAGGTAGAGCATCCCAGCCATCCATGCGATCACCGAGATGACGTGCAGCGCTTTGATCCACAAATAGGCTGCCACCAGAAAGCTCATGCGGCGGCACGCTCCGCCGCTGCCGGACAACCGGCGTGACCGGCGGGACATATCCGCCCGCCACCGTGGCTACACACGCCCGCGTCGCCCCGGGCGCGCAGCACCGCGACAACGTCGCGCAAACCCTCGATGAAGGTTACCTGGACGCCCAACGCGGGCACACGGACGTAGCTCGGGACACCGGAATCTTCGGCCAATTTGCGATATTCGATATCCAATTCTACCAACGTCTCGGAATGTTCCGAAACGAAGGCGATCGGCAGAACGACCAAACCAACACCTTCGCTGCCGGCACGTTTGATTTCATCCTCCGTCGCGGGACCGACCCATTGGAGCGGGCCAACCCGGCTCTGGAACGCTACCTGCCAGCTGCCCTCGGTAAGGCCTGCCGCCGTCGCAATCGCCGCCGCGCCCTGTTCGACCTGCCAGACATAGGGATCGCCCGCGTCGACAATCCGTTCGGGCAACCCGTGGGCTGAAAACAACACCCGGGTCGGTCCCGCTGGCACCTTGGACAGAGCGTCCTTCAGCAACGCCGCATAGCCGTTTACGAAGCCGTCGAGAGTGGGATAGCAACACACCGAACGGGTTGGAACCTGCAGCCCGTTTTGCCGCGCCGCGCGGTGCCAAGCATCGAGCGAGGACTGCGTCGTCGTCGTCGAAAACTGCGGATAGAGTGGCACCAACAGAA